>JACCWH010000083.1 GCA_013697735.1 Trueperaceae bacterium
AGCGGTCGGCGACGTTCACGGCGACGGCACTGCGACGTTGTCACGTGTGTCGCGGATCGACGCGACGGTAGTCTGGCCAGACGCTGGCACGTGCGATGACGTGTTGGGGCAACTCCAAGAGACGAGAAAGAGACGAGATGAGGAGCTAGCGTGTGCATCGGTACGACCGAACCCGTATCCCGGTGAAGGCCACAGCCTGCAATCACGTGTCGGGACCGTTCGTTCGCGTACCTGAGGCGTTGCCCCGCGCGGTGGAGACTCACGCGCAGGTGCGCTACGAGTCGCACACGCGCGAGGCGTGGAGTGGCACTTGGTGACCACGGAGCGACTGGAGGACCGGGCGCGCGGAGCGCTCCTCGGCCTTGCGGCGTGCGACGCCCTCGGCACGACCGTCGAGTTCGCCCGGCCCGGCTCCTTCGAGCCGGTGACGGAAATCGTCGGTGGCGGGCCGTTCGGGCTGGAGCCGGGTCAGTGGACCGACGACACCAGCATGTCGCTCTGCCTCGCCACCAGCATCGTCGAGCGGCACAGCTTCGATGCGCAGGACCAGATGGAGCGCTACGTGCGCTGGTGGCGGAGCGGCTACATGAGCTCCACGGGCCGATGTTTCGATATCGGGATCACCACAAGATCGGCCCTGTCGCGCTTCGAGCGAACGGCGGAACCCTACGCCGGGAGCACAGACCCGAGCGCCGCCGGTAACGGCTCGCTGATGCGCCTCGCGCCGATCCCGATCGCCTTCCACCGCGATCCCGCGACGGCGATCCGCCTCGCCGGAGAGAGCTCCCGCACGACGCACGCGGCGCGCACGTGCCTCGATGCCTGTCGGTACTTCGCGGCGCTCATCGTCGGCGCGCTGCAGGGTGTGGCGAAGGAGGAGCTCCTCGCACCGCGGTGGTCGCCCGTGACGGGCCTGTGGGACGAGGAGCCCCTCGCGGCCGAGATCAACGAGGTCGCGGCCGGTTCGTTCCGGCGGCGCGAGCCGCCCGAGATCGTCGGGTCGGGCTACGTCGTGCGCAGCCTCGAGGCGGCGCTATGGGCGTTCGCGCGCACCGACGACTTCCGTGAGGGCGCGTTGGCGGCCGTCAACCTTGGGGACGACGCGGACACCACGGGCGCGGTGTACGGCCAGATCGCCGGGGCGTACTACGGCGCCGAGGGAATCCAGAGCCGGTGGCGAGACGTCGTGCATCTGAGGAGCGAGATAGAGGCCTTGTCCGACGGGCTCCTTCGCTCGGTGCTCTAACGTCACGCAACCACTGCACGACTACAGGGTGATGCGTCTCGCGCTCACGTTGGTGTCAACGCTCGTCATCGACGTCGCCCCAGCCACGACGTTCCCGGACGTAGGCGACGGCATAGCCGCCGATCTCCTCATCGAGAGCATCGAGATCGTGCTTGGCCCACAGCGCCTCGAGCGCGTCGGCGATGTCCGTGCGCACTACCGTCACGCGCACGCTCCCGCTCCCGCTCCCGCTGTCGATTTCGAAGCGGATCGTGTCTCCTGGTTCGATGCCGAGCGCTTCCCGGACAAGAACGGGGATAGTGACCTGGTGCTTGCTGCTGACCTTGCCCTCGATGACCACGGGCGCCGCCTCCACGGAGAACGATACAAAGGCTTCTGCGCCAGCGAAGCTTGCTTGGTGCATACGCCCATCGGCCGCTCCTCGGCTGTGGCGGCGGGCCCGCGCCAACTTCGAGTTCGCGCCGCCTGGTTCCGTGCTTCCATAATCGTTCCTGGCGAGGCCGGTCCCAACTGGCGTCGATACTCGCCGAGTCCGCTCAAGCCTCGAGGACCCAGAGGTCGTAGAGATCCGCCGTGATGGCCTGTTCGGGCGTGTGATGGACCGGGAGTCGCTGCAGGCGACCCAGGTTCTGGTCCGGGTGATGGAGGTATCGCCGTCCCCATGCGTGAATGTTGCTCGACGCCTGCTCGTAGACGGTGATGAGGTGGCCGCCCGCGTGGGGGGCGATCCAGTACGAGTCGGCGGTGCGGACGATACGGAGTCGCTCCCCGGCGTGGCTCGGATGACGTGCGAGGAAGTCGGTACCGGCATCTTTCAGGAGCTGCATGACGCAGGTGGGAACGTCACGTTCGCGGATGCGGCACTCGGCGTGGTGTGTTGGTCGAAGGGACGTCTGGTGCATCATGCTCCTCCTCGGTTGGGGTGTCGGGGCCGATCGTCGACGAATGGTCGTCGTGCTCGGCTCCTCCTCGGTTCGATGAGGTGAGGATAGGGCGTGATTGCGACAGCTACGGTCGTGGCGTCCGGTAGTTGGCAGGCGATATCGCGCGGGTGACGGATCGTCGGTATCACCTGAAGTGGCGGCGGAAGAAGGCACGTACGTCGTCCTCGACCGTCGCGATGAGTTGGCGCGCGTCCCGGCCCGCCTGCCAAGCGACGAGGAGGTATGCGACGACGAGCAGCCCGTGCCACTCGAGCGCGAGTGCGGGGATGACGCAGAGCACCCCGAGCAGGTGCCGCAGGCCCCACGACGACGAAGCGGCCACGGTCGTGGCGTCGGCCCCCTTCAGACCCTCTGGCACGCCCCGCTGCCGCCACTCCGCCAGACGCCGACCGTCCTCTCGGCCGCGCTCGCGATCGACGCGCTCTACGTCGACCTTGCGTCGACGATCGTCAGTCCCAGATCCAAACGGCGTCGGGGTCGTGTCCCATGGTGAGCGTGCCTTCGTCGAGACCCAGTCGCACGGGGTTCCAGCCGACGGTGAGGTCGACGTCCACCGTGACTTCGCGAGGAGCACGTGGCAAGACGTCGCCGTGACCGTGGCAGGAGACTCGACGTACACCATGAGGTCGATCGCGCGGTCGGCCACGTCGAAGCGGATGATGGCGCCGCCGTGGACCTCGTGGAAGAGGGCCAGGATCACGAGGGCGGGTTGATCGAGGCCGACGCTGGCTGGGTCCGTGCAG
>JACCWH010000089.1 GCA_013697735.1 Trueperaceae bacterium
GGCCGCTCGTCGAATCGGAGGTGGTCGATGAGCTGCAGCGCGAAGGCGGTGAAGCGATGCTCGTCACCCACGGTGATCGCGCCCGAGGCCCACAGTTGACCGATGCGGCCGAGCACCGGATGAAGCACACCGACCAGCACGTCGGACGGGCGCAAACCCGCCGCAAGCGCTTCGCGAACGGCGGTTTCGCTCGCTTCGAGGTCGCCGCCACGGCCGGCACGTTCGAGCTGCTCGAACAGGCTCTTGGCGTGCAAGACCCCCGCGGCGATCTCGAAGCCCTCGGCCCCGCGAAAGCAAGCTGCGCACATACCGTGGCTGACGCGAAAGTCATCGTACGGTGGGACCTCGCCAATGAGGTGCTGGCAGTATGCGCACCAGCGGAACATGAGCCACCATAACCGAGAGGGGCCACCCCCCTCCGACGCGACGGTGGCGCCGCAAGCCCTCCATGTCGGCAGGCGGATGCGCGCGTACGACGTGGCGGCCCGCATAGGCGGCGACGAGCTGGTCCTGCTGCTCCCGGAGACGACGCTCGAGGAGGCCGAGGGCATCACTCACCACCTCTGCGCCCGGTTTCGAGCCACGCCCGTCGCCGGTGCGCCGGAAGGGCTCACCGTAAGTGTCGGCGTCGCGTGCTTGCGCGACGAGACGCCGCTCGAGTGTCTTGCCCGTGCCGACACTGCCCTCTACGTCTCGAAGCGGGTCGGCCGCGACCGCGTCACGGTGCAGTCGGCGTAGCGACCGTCGACCCTAGGTCCGTGGGCGAATTGGATCTCCTCCCCCCTCTCCGTCCCCGGGCGGCGACCGAGGTCCAGCATCCGCTTCGACGCGGCGCCACGTCCAACGCCTGCGGGCGGGACCTTCGGGCGCCCGACGACGCTCGACCGCGGGAGACGGTCGCCGTCGGGAGTAGACTCGTGCGGTGACGACCGCCTCCGGCTCCGCGCCGGCCCCGAACTTCGATCCGAGCACCCACGCGCGGCACGCCCGGCGCATCACCCGCGCGCTCTTCGCGGTGCAGAGCCTCGGGTCCGCGGGCTCCATCGGCGTCGCGACGGTCGCAGCGATCGTCGGCGCCGAACTCTCCGGCAACGCCTCGCTCGCCGGTGCACCCGCAGCGACCTACCAGGTCGGCGTCGCGTGCGCGGCGCTCCTATGGGGCACCGTTTCCGACCGCATCGGCCGCCGGCCGGCCCTCACCACCGGGCTCCTCACGGGTGTGGTCGGTTCCGTGGCAGCGATCGCGGCGGTCGTCGCCGGCTCGTTCGGGCTGCTGCTCCTCGGCCTCGTCGTGATGGGCTCCGGCACCGCGTCCGTGCAGCTCGGACGCTTTGCCGCCGCCGAGGTCAACCCGACCGCGCGGCGGGCGCGAGCGGTGGCCTCCGTGGTACTCGGCGGCACCGTCGGGAGCGTGCTCGGACCGTCGCTCGTCGCCCCGCTCGGCAGGCTCGCAGACGGCTTCGGCTGGGACGCCCTGGCGGGCCCGTACATCGGCGTGCTCGTGGCCTACCTCATTGCGGCGCTCGTGGTCACGATCGCGCTGCGACCCGACCCGAAAACGCTCGGCGAGGCGCTCGGGCGCGAGGCCGGCGGACCGATCGCACCGACGCGGGCACGACCATTCCGGGCGATCCTGCGCGACCCCACCGTGCTCACGGCGATCGTCACGCTGGTGCTGGCGCAGGGCGTGATGGTCGGCCTCATGCAGATGACGTCGTTGCACATGCGCGAGCACGCACACACCCTCGCCGGGATCTCGCTCGTCTTCTCGAGCCACACGTTCGGGATGTTCGCCTTCTCGGTCGTGTCGGGGCGGCTCGCGGACCGCTTCGGCCGGCCACCGGTCATGGTGTTCGGGGCGCTCATCATGATCGTCTCCTGCCTCGGCGCGCCGCTGTCGCCGCAGATCGTGCCGCTCGCCGCAGCGCTCTTCGGACTCGGCATCGGCTGGAACCTCTGCTACGTGTCGGGCTCAGCCTTGCTCTCGGACGCCCTGACACCGGCCGAGAAGGGGCGCATCCAGGGGTTCAACGACCTCCTCGTGGGGGGATCGGCCGCGAGCGGCAGCCTCTTCGGCGGCATGCTCTTCGCAGCTGCGGGCTACGGCGCCATGGGAGTCGTGGGCGCGATCCTCACCGCGCCCATCCTCGTGGTGCTCGTGTGGCATACGCGTGTGCGACCTGCGAGAACGTCGTCGCGCACGCACTAGCAGACCCCGAGCGCCACCATCGCGCCGAAGTCAGCCACCGACGAAGCTGAGCCGCACCCGCCGCGTCCGATTGTCGCCGTTGGTGTCGACGAGCACGATCGACTGCCAGGTGCCCAGCGCTAGCGATCCGGCGAGCACCGGCACCGTGAGACTCGGGCTCACGAAGGCGGGAACCACGTGATCGCGCCCATGACCGGGGCTGCCGTGACGGTGGCGCCACTTCCCCTCCATGGCCGGCAACACGTCGTCGAGGGCCGCGAGCAGGTCGCGCTCGCTCTCGGCTCCCAGCTCGACGATCGCCAGCCCCGCCGTCGAGTGTGGGACGAAGACGGAGAGGAGCCCGTCGCCTCGTGCATGCACGAAGTCCGCCGCCGCCGCGGTCAGGTCGATCACGTCGGGCCGTGCAGGGGTCGTCAGCGAGAGTTCGATCGTCTCCATGCGCCGAGTCTGCCCCCCGAACGGCGATCGTCGCGTCGCGCGGAAGGCCGCGTCGCGCCCAATGCGGCGGGCGCCGTCGCAGCCGCACTCAACCCGAGGGTGGCGGCGCGCCGATCGCACTCGGCGGATCGCCGAGCGCCCCGAGCAACCCGCGCGCCCAGGACCTGGCACGATTCGTCTCTCCAGGGCGCAGCGGACCCGTGGACGACTCGAGCGCGAATCCCTCCGCCGGGCCGACGAGCGTGCCGCCGAGCCGCTGGAGGTGCCGCTCGATGGGGCCGACCGCCGGTCCGAACGCGTTCGCGACGAGCCGCTCGACGGGGTTGCGCATGGCGAGCGGATCGACGCGCGTGTCGAACGCGGCTACCCGCATGCCCGCGCAGCGCCCGGGTGGCTGTTTCGCCAACCAGGCTCGAATGCCGGGTCCGCCCCGGAATTGGCGCGTCGGCGTGCCAACCACGAGTACCGTCAGGCCTTCTAGGTGCCCGGCTTCGACCTCCGCCACGCGCAGCGTTCGCACGGGTCCATCCGCACCGAGCACCTCGGCGACCGCACGCGCCACCATCTCCGTGTTCCCGAAGTACGACTCGAACACCACCAGCGTGGTCATCGGTGCACGCACCCTCCCTGCCGACAGCCTACCGTCGAGCCTTGGCCCGACATGATTCGGGACGAGCCCGACCGCAGCTCGTCCCGGTTCGATCCGAATCGACCCCCAACGCTTACTCGACGATCACCCTTGCGACCATGTTCGTGTGCGGGAGGCAGAAGTACTCGTACTCGCCGGGCTCGTCGAAGGTGTACGACCACGAGTCGCCCTGCATCATCATCGCCATCCGGCCTTCGGCCATGCCGGTGGAGTCGAAGGCGCGGCTCCCCGGCGCATCGGTGGGCGTACCCGCGGTGACGGTGTGTGGCGCGCCGTCGAGGTTCGTCCAGGTGACGGTCGAGCCGGCACGGACGCGGATGACGGGCATCTCGAAGGCGAAGTCGACGATGTTCATCTCGGTGTCGCCCAGGAGCGGGAGCTCGTCGTCCGCAACCTGGAGCGGGGCACCGTGGGCCGTGTGCGACCCCACTTCGACGACCGCGCCCTGGGCGTTGCGCTCCACACCGCCGTCGATCATCAGGTGCATACCCCCGGGGTAGATCCCGGCGTTCAGCACGAACTGCAGCATGTGGTCATGGAGCGGGAACGACCCGTCTCGACCCTTGAGGAGTACGTGGTAGCGCTCGCCAGGCGACACGAGTAGCGTGTCGGCCTTGTAGGGCGCCGCGAGCGGGTAGCCGTCCTTGTGGGTCACGAGGAAGTTCGAGCCGTGGAGGTGCATGGCGTGCGGTTCGTAGCCCATGTTGACGAACCGGAGGAGCGCAACTTCGTCCTCGAGGATCTCGAGGTTCGGCACGGCCGGGAACGCCTGGCCGTTGATCAGGAAGTAGTCGTACTCGCGTTCGTGCACGGGGTTCGTCGACGTCTGGCGCGAATCCCACTCGTCGAGTACCAGCGTGTACTCACGATCCCACACGACACGTTCGTCGGCGCTTTCGATGATCAGTACGCCGTACATGCCGAAATCGTGGTGCGTGAACGTGTCGACGTGGCAGTGGTAGGCGTGCGTTCCTGGATTCATCGCCACGAACTCGTACGTGTAGGTCTCCCCCGGCATCACCTGGTGCGTGATGTGCGGGACGCCGTCGTTCATCTGCGCCACGCTGATGATGCCGTGAAAGTGCAGCGTGTGCGGTTGGGAGTGCCGATTGTCGAGCGTGATGCGGACGAGGTCGCCCTGCTGCACGCGAATTTCGGGCCCCGGTACGCTCGGCTGCTCGCCCGGGAAGGCGAAGGCCCACTGCTCGACCTCGACGCCGGGAGCGATCTCGGCGGTGATGCCGTGCACCTCGAGCGTGAACTCGCGCACCGCTCCCTTGGCCGCATCGAGCGGCACGGTGCCACCGGTGTAGGAATCGAGGAATGATTGGACGATCGATTCGTGGCCTTGGGCCGAAGCCTGCGCCACTTCGGTCGTGCCCCCGGCGACGGCGGTGCCCCCTATGCCGCTCATCACGGCGGCGAGGGCGCCGACGACGGCGATCGTGACGATGGCGATGCTCGCGGTGGCAACTCTGGAAAGACGCATGTGCATCCTCTCGGTACGGAAGCGGCTTCTAGCCTCCGGACTCGGTCGTATCGGACGAGTGTCAGGACGTTCGCTGAGAGCCGGATCGCGTCGTGCGCTCCGGAATCGTGGTCGTTCCGATGGCCCGCTCTCTGAGCGCGCGGGATCGATCGGTACGAGCATTGTCGCAGTCCGACGGCGCCTTTCGTGGAGGCAAACGTCCCCGTTTCGAAGGCGCACCGTTCACCGTCGTACCCGAGCACGACGGACCCGTCACGCTCGAGGTCCGCCGACGTGCCCGAGTTCGTGTGCAGCGCCGAGGATCCGCGCGAGCCCCTCTGTTAGCGTGACGCATGCCGACGGACGTCACACCCGGCGCGCCCACCGCCATGCAGGTGGACCACCCGAGCGTGCTCCGTCCGCCGGGATCCACAGCTCCGGACGAGCGCGCCGCGCAACCCGCCTACTTCGCCGACCTCCACCTCGACCAGGTCGTCGCCGCGATCACGAAGGGGCGCGAGCCGTACGACCTCGAGGCGTCGTTCCACGTCCCGCTGCGCGACCCCGATTGCATCGCCTACCGCCACGAGGTGTTTCACGACCTCGACGACGCCGACCTGCGCGACGACGTGGAGGCTTTCTCGGAAACGATGCGTCGCCGGCGGATGTTCGCACGCCGAGCGACGGCGGCCCGCAACCCACTGCGCTCGCAGCGGCTGGTGCTCGACGCAGCGTCGACGTACTGCCACGCCATCACGGCGCTCGCCCGTGCGCTCGCGCGCACGGGCGTCCGGTCGCGCGGGCTCCGCAGCGTCGCGGCGTACGTCGCCGCCTACGCGCGCGCACCGGCCTTCGACACGCTCCGCGTTGACGTCGAACGCCTGGAACGCCAGCTCGACTCGATCACGTACCGACTCACGCTCCACGACGACCGGATCCGCGTGCGCAAGGCGTCGGCGCAGCACGACTACGGCGAGGAGATCGAGCGCACGTTCCGCAAGTTCGCGCGGCGTAGCGGCGCCGCACGAACGCTCGACGACGGCGACCGCTTCGATATGAACCACGTGGAGGCCGCGATCCTCGCCATGGTGGCGCGCCTCCATCCCGAGACGTTCGACGCGCTCGCAGCGTTCGCCTCGCGGCACGCCGAGTACGTCGACCCGATGGTGGAACGCTTCGAGCACGAGGTGCAGTTCTACCTGGCCTACATCGCGCACGTGCGACGCTTCGAGTCGCTCGGTCTTCACTTCTGCCTCCCGAGCGTCTCGACGGCGGACGGCCAGATCTCCGCGGAGGGGGTCTTCGACCTCGCGCTCGCCGCCACGATCCAGCGTGAGGGCGGTGAGATCGTGACCAACGACTTCCGGCTCTCTGCGGCCGAGCGCCTCTTCGTGATTACCGGCGCGAACCAAGGCGGCAAGAGTACCTTCGCGCGCACGTTCGGGCAGCTCCACCATCTCGCGGCGCTCGGATGCCCGGTGCCCGGACGGACTGCGACGCTCGCCCTCTTCGACGACCTGCTCACGCACTTCGAGCGTGAGGAGGACCTCCGGACGCTGCAAGGGAAGCTGCAGGAGGAGCTCACGCGGCTGCACGGGCTGCTCGAACGCGCCACACCGCGCAGCATCGTGATCATGAACGAGTCGTTCTCCTCGACCGCCACGGCCGACGCGGCGGAGCTCGGCCGCGCGACGCTCCGACGGCTCCTCGAGATCGGCGTGATCGGCGTCTACGTCACGTTCATCGAAGAGTTGTCGACACTCGACGAGCGGATCGTGAGCCTCACCGCGACCGTCGATCCGATCGATCCGACGCGCCGAACGTTCGAGATCGTCCGCCGACGCGCCGACGGCCGCGCGCATGCGCTCGCGATCGCCCGGACCTACGGCCTCACGTACGAGGAGCTTCGGCGGAGGCTCGGAGCGTGAGGCCGGGCTTGTTGCATCCGCATCACGACGTCGACCTGACCGCTCCCGCGTCGCACGAGGGGCGTGGACTCATCGGCGACCTCGAGCTCACGACGCTCGTCGACGCCATGTCGCACGGCGAGGCGAGCATCGCCGACGCTGCGCAACGCCTGCTGCTCGATCCGCTCGTCGATCCCGCGGCGATCGCCTTCCGTCAGGGCGTGCTCACCGCCTGCCTGGCGCGACCCGACGTCGCCCGGGAGCTCTTCGAGATCGCGGGACGAACGCTCGAGCGGCGAAAGAAGATGTACTGGGGTCTCGTAAAGCGTCCCGACGCAGTCGTGCATCAAGGCATCGAGCTCATGCACATGTACCGCGGCGCATTCCGCGACCTACGCAGCGTCGCCGACGCGCACGTGGACGACGTCGAGCCGGGGGGGTTCCGCGACTTCCTGAGCATGCTCAGGAGGGAGCTCGACGACCCCTTCCTCGCCGAACTCGACGCCCACCTGCGTGCGCTGCGCTTCCAGGACGGTATCCGCGTGAGCGCTCGTCTCGGACGCGGCAATCGCCCGACGGGGTACGTACTCGAGCGGCCGGCCCAGCGCCGCCCCGGCCCGGCGACGCGCTTCCTGCGCTGGTGGCGGTCGCTCCGCGGGACGCACCCGAGCGTCTACACGTACCGCCTGCCAGCGCACGACGACAGTGGTGTCCGCGCGCTCACGGAACTGCAGGCGCGCGGGCTGCAGCGCACGGCCGACGCGGTGGGCGCGGCGTGCAACGACCTGCTCGCATTCTTCCGCCAACTTCGCGGCGAACTCGCCTTCTACGTCGGGTGCATCGGCCTGCACGAGCGCCTCCGCGGACTCGGCGCGCCGACGTGCATGCCCGAGCCGGTGTCGGCGCCCGGCGTCCACGGCGCCTCAGGTCTCTACGACGCGAGCCTCGCACTGACGATCGGCGCTCGCGTGGTGGGCAACGATCTCGACGCCGACGGCGCGGATCTCCTCGTCGTGACGGGCGCCAACGGCGGCGGCAAGACCACGTTCCTCCGCAGCGTCGGCAATGCGCAGCTGATGATGCAGTGCGGCATGTTCGTGCCGGCGAGCGCATACCGCGCCAGCCTCACGTCGGGGCTCTTCACGCACTTCACGCGGCAAGAGGACACCGCCATGCGCAGCGGTAAGCTCGACGAGGAGCTCTCCCGCCTCAACGACCTCGTGCACCACATGACGAGCGGCGCCACGCTGCTCCTCAACGAGTCGTTCGCGTCGACGAACGAGCGGGAGGGGTCGGAGCTCGCCTCGGGCGTGGTGCGGGCGCTGACGGAGTCGGGTGTGCGCGTGCTCTTCGTGACCCACCTGAGCCAGTTCGCCCGCGAGCTCTACGACGCCCGTCGAACGGGCACACGTTTCTTGCGCGCCGAACGGCAGAGCGACGGTACGCGGACATTCCGCATGGTCACGGGAGCGCCGGAGCGCACGAGCCACGGCGCCGACCTCTACGCCGCGACGTTCGGATCAGCGCCCAGCGATGCCGTGCCACTCGCTCGTGCCGAGGAGCTGCGCTGATCCTGCTGCACCCTCGAGCTCCAGCGGCGTAGCGTGGGTGAGCTCGGTTGCGTGAGGGGCGAGGCGACGAGGCAACGCACCGCAAAATGAACGCGCCGCTACCGCGACGTAGGAGTGCAGAGACCGAGGTTCGTCTCCACCTTTGCGGAGCAGGCACGCGCGATGCTGCAGGCGGAGGCGGCGGCCCCCAGCTCGCCGCAGCGTCGAAGGGGCTCGTGTCGGGCACGCTCCGTATCGCCGTGTTCCACAGCGTGGCGAGATACGTCCTACCGGCCGCCATCTGTGCGTTCGGCGAGCGCTTTCCCGACGTCCGGGTCGAGCTCGTCGAGCCTCCCGTCACGGCCGCGAGAACGCCAAATCGTCACAATTCGCACCTCCTGCTCGACAC
>JACCWH010000131.1 GCA_013697735.1 Trueperaceae bacterium
CCCCGTGGAGGCGCGCGACCTCGAGCGCGGCGGCGGCGTCGAGCGGTGGCAGGAGGCCCGGGAGCCGCCTCGCGAGCATCGACTTGCCTGCTCCGGGTGGGCCGATCAGCAGCAGGTGGTGGCCGCCGGCAGCGGCGATCTCGAGCGCGCGCTTCGCCGTCGCGTTCGCGCGCACGTCCGCGAGGTCGGGTGGGGCCGCATCCGGTCGAGCGTGCGGTTCGCTCCGCGTTCGGAGCGCCCGGGGGGCGTCGCAGCTGGGCGGGTCGCGCGGCGAACGCCCACACGCCCAATCGACCGCGCTCGCCAGGTCGTCGACGCCGACGACGTGCAGGTGCGGCACCCCCCGTACCTGCTCGTGCTGCGCGGCGCTCAGCAGCAGCGTCTCGCAGCCGAGCTCGGCTGCGAGCAGCGCGATTGCGACGGCGCCGCGCACCGCGCGGACGCGGCCGTCGAGCCCGAGTTCCCCCACCACGAGGGCGCTGGCGAGGCGTGCGGTGGGGATTCGCCGCTGCGCGGCGAGGAGCGCCAGCGCGATGGGCAGGTCGAGCGCCGGGCCCTCCTTACGGACGTCGGCGGGGGCGAGGTTGACCACCACTCGACTCGCCGGGAGCGGCGCTCCGAACGCCCGCAGCGCCGCGCGCACGCGTTCGCGGGCCTCGCGCACGGCGGCGTCCGGGAGTCCGACGACGTGCACGGCCGGGAGGCCGCCGGCGAGGCTCGCCTCGACCGTCACCTCGATGGCTTCGACACCCACGAGCGCCGCGCTGCGAACGATGGCGTGCACCCGTGCAGGGTAGCGACCGGGAGCGACGGCCCGTGCGCGCGCTGGGCACGATGCCGGTGTCAGCGCACGTGCGCGTATGCGCCGAAGGTTCCCGGACCGACGTGCGCAGCGATGACGGCGCCGATCTCGTAGGTGTGGCCGCTCGTGAACCGTACGCCTGCGCTCGCCATCGCCGCCTTGAGGCGTTCGGCTGCCTCGGGGTCCTGGCAGTGGAGGAAATCGACCACCATCGTTCCGTCGTGTCGCTCCGCGTGCGACTTGAACTGCGTGACGAGCTCCGCGATCGCCTTCTTCGTGCCTCGGACCTTGCCGAACGGCACGATCTTCCCGTCGGTGACCGTCAGGATCGGCTTGATGTTGAGCAGACCGCCGAGGAGGGCGCTCGCCTTGCTCACCCGTCCCCCCTTGAGGAGGAAGTCGAGCGTGTCGACGGAGAAGAGCACCAGGAGCGTGGCCCGAACCCTGTCGAGTTCCGCCACGATGGCGTCGAGCTCGGCCCCCTCGTCGCGCATCTCCGCCGCGATCTGTACGAGGTTGCCGATTCCCATGCTCGCGGCGCGCGAGTCGTACGCCGTCACCGGGACGGGGCTCGCCTCCTTCGCCAACGACGCGGAGTTGAACGTCCCCGAGAACTCGCTACTGATGGTGATGACGAGGATCTGCTCGGCGCCGGCCCCGGCCGCCGCCTCGTAGGCCTCCTCGAAGTCCTTCGGGCTCGGTTGGCTCGTGGTGGGGAGGTCGGCGCCGGACTTCACGCCCTCGACGATGTCGCGTGGCGTGATGTCGACCCAGTCGCGGTGCATCTTCCCCTTGAAGTTGACGTAGAGCGGGACCGTGCTGATCCCGAGGCGTTCGATCTGTTCGGCGCGCAGATCGCACGTCGAGTCCGTGACGATGGCAAGCTTCATGTCGCCTCCTCGGCGGTCGGCGCGGCGTCCGAGGTATTCGGCGACGCTCCTCCGGGTTGTCGTTGGTCACTACCCTAGCAGATGATGGTTCCTCCGTCCTGCACGCGTGCTTCCGGAGAGGTACGGCGACGGCGGGGGATCAGCGCGCCAGGCTCGGCCCGGGCACGCCCGTGCGTTCCTCGAGCTCGGCGCGTGTCGGCCGCGACGACAGGTGTGGTCCGAAGACCTCGCGCCACACGCCGTAGACGCGCCGGAGCTCGTCGATCGGGTCGGAATGCTCGTCGACGCGGAGGTCGAGGTAGGGGTAGGACTCCCGATCGACGAGGTGGAGCGCGGCCGATTGCTTCCCGCGGGCGTCCCCGCCCGCAGCCTGGCCGGCCTCGAGCGCGCGCAGCAAGCGATCGGCGAGCGCGTCGTCGACCGAGTCGGCGAAGCTCGCCACCATCGAGTCGAGGACCTCGGGGCCCGTGAGGAGGTTGCCGGCCGCGGCGAAGCCCTCGCCGATGCGGTGCCCGGCATGCGCTTTCGTCTCGGCGCCGGTGAAGGCAGTCGCCCGGGCGCTCCCGTCGACGAGCGCGAACTGGCGCTCCTCGATGTCGGGATCCCACGCGACGATGGCGTCGCGCACCGCCTCCACCGTCGCGCCACTCGCGAGGAGTTCGAGGCCGTGAACGCCGATGTAGGGGTTGGTACGCGCCTGCGACGCGATCGCGCCGACGCCGGCGCGCAGGTGCGGAACGGCTGCACCCACGGCGGGAACGCGCGTGGCGACCGCGATGCCGAACATGCCCGTGTGAGGGCAGCGGGCGGTGAGGGAGAACGTCGAGTACTCGATCATCGCTCCAGGCTACGCGACGGTGAGCGCCCGGAACGCCCGGAGCGCGGCGTGCCCGTGAACGCGGATCCTCCGGGCGCGTCGCCCGCGGCATTCCTGGCTGCCCGACGGCGCACCGTAGACTGATCCGAACGGGGCGCCGCCGCGGCGACGCCCCGCCCGCCGGTCGACCCGGCGTGGGAGGAGACCGTGCAGGAACTCGTCTGGGCGCTGCTCCAACCGAGCAGCTTGTTGGTGATCGTGGTGGCGCTGGCGCTCGTCGCGCTGTGGGCGCGCTGGCACGCCCTCGCCTCGAGCTTGCTCACGCTCTTCCTGCTCGCCGTGGCGGCGACGGTGGCGCTGCCGGTGACGGAGTGGATCGCCGCGCCGCTCGAGTCGCAGATCGCGCGTGCACCGCTGCCTGAGCGCGTCGACGGAGTCGTCGTGCTCGGCGGCGCCGTGGAGTGGCGCGTGAGCGCAGCGCGTGGACAATTGGCGCTCAACGCGTCGGCAGAGCGAATCGCGGCCGCCGCGGCTCTGGCGCAACGCTATCCGGAGGCGAGGCTGGTGATGACCGGCGTGTTCGGAGACGCCTTCGCACGGGACTTCCGCGCCGTCCCCACCGACGACAGTCTCTGGTTCGGGCCGGCCTTCGCCGGCCGCGACGTGCGCTACCTCGGCGACGCGCGCAGCACCTACGAAGACGCGCTCGTCGCGCTGCGCGACGTGGCTCCGGGCCCGGGTGAGACGTGGCTACTGGTGACGAGCGCGCTGCACATGCCGCGCGCGCTCGCAACCTTCCGCACGCAGGGGTGGACGCTGCTGCCGTACCCCGTCGACTACCGCACGACCGGCGTGCCGAGCGTCCGCGGCTGGCGTCTCAACTGGGACGTCGCCACCACGCTCGCCGACCTCGACCGCGCCGTGCGCGAGTGGGGCGCGCTCGAGATCTACCGTCGGAGCGGGCGCATCGTCGACTAGGCTGCCGTGGGCGTGGCGCGGACCGCCGCCGGCCGCGGTGCGCCCAATGCCTCGCCGATCTGCACCGCGTTCAGTGCCGCTCCCTTGCGGATCTGGTCACCGACGACGAAGAGTGCCAGTCCCCCGTCGAGCGACGCGTCGCGACGGATCCGTCCGACGAGCACCTCGTCGCGCCCGCTCGCCTCGATCGGCATGGGGAACGTGTTCGACGCTCGCGAGTCCACGAGTCGTACGCCCTCGGCTGCGGCCAGTACGGCACCCGCTTCGTCTTCGTCGACGCTTCGCTCGAATTCGGCGTGCACGGCAACCCCGTGGGCGCGGAAGACCGGAACCCGGATGCACGTCGCGGAGAGCCGCAGGCCCGGGAGCGTCAGGATCTTGCGCGATTCGAGCAGCATCTTGCGCTCCTCGAGGTTGTAGCCGTCGTCTCCGATCTCCGAATCGTGGCTGAAGAGGTTGAAAGCGATGGGGTGCTCGAAGGTCTGTGGGACGGCGCGACCACCGGCGAGCACCGCGCGCGACTGGCGGTCGAGCTCGTCGATCCCCGCCTGTCCCGCGCCCGAGACGGCCTGGTACGTGGCGAGCGTCGCCCGAACGAGGCCGAACGCGCGGTGGAGGGGGGCGAGCGCCATGAGGGCGATGATGGTCGAGCAGTTCGGGTTCGCGATCACGCCCGTGTGATCGTGCAGCGCCTCGGGGTTGATCTCGGGGACGACGAGCGGCACCCGCTCGTCGAGGCGCCAGGCGCTCGTGTTGTCGATCACGACCGCCCCGTGCTCCGCCCAGCGCCAGGCGTGCGCCTTCGAAACGCTCCCCCCCGCCGACGAGAAGACGACGTCGGCGCCGAGGTCGCCATCGTCCGGGAGCACCTCGAGCGTGATCGCTTCGCCCGCGAACGTTCGCGTCTGCCCCGCCGAGCGCGGCGACGCGAAGAGGCGCAGCGTCGCGAGCGGGAACGACCGCTCGGCGAGCAGCGCGAGGAATTCCTGGCCGACGGCGCCGGTGGCGCCCACGATCGCGACGCGCATGATGCCTCCTCGAGGCGCGCGCCGGGGGCGGCGCGACACGGTCGCGAGTCTAGCACGCGTTCGAAGCGTGCCAGACGGCCCTCGCGCCGCTCCTTCGGGCGTACGATGGCGTCGTGCACGCGCCGACCCCGCCTCCGGTACCACCGCTCCCCCCCACCTGGCGCCGCGTCGTCGTCAAGATCGGTACCAGCTCGCTCACCGACGAGCACGGCCGGTTGCACCGTCCCTCGCTCTGGGCGATCGCCCGCGGCATCGAGACGCTCTGCGCCGCCAAGCGCTGCCAGGCGGTCGTGGTCTCGTCGGGCGCGGGGGCGATCGGGCGTGAGCGGCTGTCGCTCTCGCTTCCACTCACGCTGCCCGAGAAGCAGGCGGCGGCGGCCGTCGGTCAGGCCCTGCTGATGCTCGAGTGGGACCGCGCGCTCGCGCCGCGCGCCGTGGCGCAGCTGCTCCTGAGTGTCTCCGACGTGCAGGATCGCGAGCGCTACGTGAACGCGAAGCACGCGCTCGAGGCGACGCTGCGGCTCGGCGTCGTGCCGATCGTCAACGAGAACGACAGCGTGGCGACGGCCGAGCTGCGCGTGGGCGACAACGACACGCTCTCCGCCTGGACCGCCTACCTCGTCGACGCCGATGCCCTCGTGATCGTGACCGACGTGGCGGGCCTCTACGACGCCGACCCGCGCCGAACGCCCGGAGCACGCCCCGTGGCCGTGGTGCACGACGTGGCATCGATCGAGGGCGTGCAGGAGCGCCCCGGCACGACGCGCGGAACCGGCGGGATGGCCACGAAGCTGCGCGCGGCCCGGATCGCGACGCGCGCGGGCATCGAGACGATCGTCATCGGCCCCGGCGGCGCCTCCCTCGAGGCACTCGCCGCGGGCACGGTCCAGGGCACGCGCTTCCTCGCGGCGGCGCGCACGACCGCGCGCAAGGCGTGGATCGCCGAGCAGCCCTCGCGTGGCAGCGTCGACGTCGACGCCGGTGCTCGCGCGGCGCTCGCGCGCGGCACGAGTCTGCTGCCGTCCGGCGTGCTCTCGGTGGTGGGGGAGTTCGGCTTCGGCGACGCCGTCGACGTGACGAGCGACGGGGCCGTCATCGCGCGCGGGCTCAGCAACTATCCGAGCGACGCGATGCGTCGAATCCGTGGCCTGCGAACGCACCAGATCGAGAGCGTCCTCGGCGCGAAGGACTTCGACGAGGTCATCCATCGCGACAACCTGGTGCGGCTCGAGCGCGGTGATAGCATGCCCCCACGATGACGCTCCGGACCCAACTCGCCTACGCCGCTGCGGGTCTGGCGCTCGTGCTCGGCCTCCTGAGCCTCCTCAATCCCTACGTTGCCATCCGCCTCCTCGGGCTCGACGTGGTGTCGCCGCGAGGTCTCTCGGAGGTCCGCTCCATGTATGGGGCGCTGCACGTGACGATGGCCGCGCTCATGCTCTGGGCGATCCCGCTGCGCCCGCGCACGTCGCCCCTCCTGCGCACGCTCGGCGTGCTCTGGCTCGGCGCCGCCGCCGGTCGTGTCGCCAGCCTGCTCATCGACGCCGACGTGATCGGACCCGTGAACTTCCTCTTTCTGCTCCTGCAGCTCGTGATCGGTGGCGCGCTGGTGTGGGCGTCGCTCGAGAGCACGGCGTCCCGGCTCGAGGCACGGGCGCGGCTCGATCGGCGGCGCGAGCGCCGCAAGGCCGACGAGGGACGCGTGCAGGGAGAGCGGTGATGGGCGCGCCGCCCGACGGCACGCGCTTCGTGCTCCCCGACGCCGCCGCACGCCGCGTCCAGGTGGTCACCTCGCTGCGCGACCTCTTCCACGGCTGGGGCTACGACCTGGTCGAGGTGCCGTCGCTCGAGCGCTACGACCCCAGCCACCCGCGCGCGGGTCAATCGTTCAAGCTGAGTGACCGCGACAGCGGTGTGCTCGCGCTCCGATCGGACTTCACCCCGGCACTCGCGCAGCTCGTTCGACTCGCCCACCCGGCCGTGGCCGGCGGCGCGGCGCGCGCCATCCGCTACCAGTACGCCGGCAGCGTCTGGCACGCGATCGATCCCGAGCTCGCGCGGACGCGCGAGTTCACGCAGGTCGGCATCGAACTCGTCGGCGTCTCCAGCGCGCGTGCCGACGCCGAGCTCATCCATCTGGCGCGCGAGTCCGTGCGGACGGTCGGTCTGGTCCCGCGCGTCGAGGTCGGCAACCCGGGCTTCGTCCGCAGCGCGTTCGCCTCGGCCGGCATCCCCCTCCCGCTGCACGCGGCCTGCGCCGACGCCATCGACCGCAAGGACCGCAGCGACCTCGCCGACCTCCTCACGCCGCTGCAGATCGAGCGCGAAGCGCAGCGCGCGGTGCTGGCCATCCCCGACCTCTACGGCGGGATCGAGACACTCGACCTCGCTCGGCGCGCCGTACCGTGGCCGGCCGCGCACCGTGAGCTCGACCGCGTCGCAGGGGT
This sequence comes from Trueperaceae bacterium, assembly GCA_013697735.1. Taxonomy (GTDB): domain Bacteria; phylum Deinococcota; class Deinococci; order Deinococcales; family Trueperaceae; genus SKWV01. The sequence continues at coordinate 6,963 of JACCWH010000131.1, forward strand.
TCTGCGCGAGTTCGAGGACGACAGCGACCTGATGGTCGATCTCTCGATGGCGCGACGCCTCTCGTACTACACGGGCATCACCTTCCGCGCCTACACGCTCGACTTCGGGCAGCCACTCCTCGGCGGCGGACGCTACGACGGCTCGCTCCTCCCGGCCGCCGCGGGATTCTCGATCGGGCTCGAGCGCCTCATGCGCGCGCTCACCCGCCGCTCCGCAACCGTCGAGCCGCCGCCGCGCGTGCTCTCACTCGACGACCCCGGCGCGCGGGCGCTGCGCGACGCGGGCGTGCGCGTGGTGCGCGCACTCTCCACCGAGCTCGCGGCCGCGCGGCTCGAGGCGAGCGAACGCGGCATCCCCTATCTACTGGTGGCGGGCGCGCTCGAGGCGGTCGCGGAGCGCGGCGACGACCTCGGCGCGCTCGAGGCGATCCTCGAAGCGCGTGGGGAGGGACCGCGTGGCTGAGCCGAAGCTCGTCCTGGCGCTCCCCAAGGGGCGCGTGATGGACGACAGCCTGCGCGCCTTCGGTCGCGCCGGACTGCGACTCGCGCCGCCCGAGAGCGAGCGCGCCATGCGCTACGACGCGGGCGACGCCATGGTCACGCTCATGCGCAACGCCGACGTGCCGACCTACGTCGAGCTCGGCGTCGCCGACGCCGGTGTGGTCGGTAAGGACGTCCTGCTCGAAACGGGCGCACGGGTCTACGAGCCCGCGGACCTCGGCTTCGCCGCGTGTCGGCTGTCGCTCGTACGCCCACGCGGCGCGACCGGCACCGTCGAACGAGTGGCCACGAAGTACCCTCGCCTCGCCACGGAGTACCTCCGACGCATCGGGAGCAGTGCCGAGGTCGTGAAGCTGACTGGGAACGTCGAACTCGCCTGCCTGACGGGGCTCGCCGACGCCGTGGTCGACGTCGTCCAGACGGGGGAGACGCTACGAGCCAACGGCCTCGAGGAGGTCGACGTGATCCTGCGCTCGAGCGCGCGTTTCGTGGTGAACCGAGCCGCGCTCAAGCTTCGGGGCGACGTGCTGCGGCCGTTGATCGCCGCGTTGCGCGACCTGCCGGGCGCCCGCTGAGGCCGGCTCCGTCACAACCATCCCCGGCGCCTGAACCAGAAGAGCATCGAGACGGCGCTCGTCAGCATCACGAGCCAGACGGCCCCATACCCCCAGCGCCAGGTCAGTTCGGGCATGCGTTCGAAGTTCATGCCGTAGACGCCGACCACGAAGGTCAACGGGATGAAGATGGTGGCGATGATGGTGAGGAGCTTCATCACCTCGTTCATGCGCACCGTGAGCCCGGCAAGGTAGATCTCGTGCACCGAATTCGTGGTCTCGCGTAGCAGCTCGACCGTCTCGAGTACCTGTACGGCGTGATCGTGGGCGTCGCGGAGATAGGTTCGCACTGCGGGCGTCACGCGATCGTCGTCGTCTCGCAGGAGGCCGGAGAGCAGCTCGCGCGTGGGCCAGATCGTGCGGCGCAGGTGCAGGAGGTCGCGCTTGAGCACGTGGACGTCGTCGATCAGGCGCGGACGGGCGCCAGCGAACGCCGTGCTCTCGAGCACCTCGAGCGCGTCGGAAAGCTGTTCGAGCACGTGGAAGTAGTGGTCGACGACCAGGTCGACGATGGCGTAGGCGAGGTAGTCGGCGCCCAGGGACCGGGCGCGCCCCTTGCCGGCCGCGAGGCGATCGCGCAGAGCGCCGAGCACGTCGCCCGGCCGCTCCTGGAAGGTGACGACGACCGAGCCGGAGAGAACGAGCGAGAGCTGCTCGTCGTCGAGTGCGGGGAGCCGCGGAGGGGTCGCTCCGCGCGCGAGCGGCTGCGTGGCAGCGGTTGTCGGGTGGCTCGTGATCATGCGCATCACCAGGTAGAGGTAGTCGTCGTAGCGCTCCATCTTCGGCCGCTGGCCGACACTCGCGACGTCTTCGAGTGTGAGCGCGTGGAGCCCGAGGGCCTCGCCGATGCGCTCGAGGCCGGCGGCGTCGTGCAGGCCGACGACGTCGATCCAGCGGACACGTCCGTCGTCGTGCCCGAGCAGCGCCTCCTCGATCGGTATGCCGCGCCGGTGAAGGCAGCCATCCGGCCCATAGACGATCAGATCGACGGTGTGGGACGTCTCGTGGGCGCTCCCCGTGTAGAGGACCGTTCCCGGGGGGAGACCGACCTTGCGCGTCGACGGTGTGCGAGGTCGCCGTAGCGCGGACCGACCCCGCCCCCTGTTCACGACGGTGCGGGCGCCTCGCGCTCCTCGCCATCGTCGTCGCGCTCGAGCGTCTCCGGGAGCGGCAGGCGCACCGCGAGGGGATCCCTGCCGCCATGCAGGACGCGCTGCGGGAAGGGGATCTCGATGCCGGCGGCGTCGAACGCCTCCTTGATCTCGCGCGTGACGGAGTTGCGCACCGTGAGGAACTGATCGGTCTTGGCCCAGACGGAGAACTGGTAGTCGATCGAGGAATCACCGAAGCCCTGCGAGATCAGGAGCGGCCCAGGCTCGTCGAGACAATTCGGGTTGGCGTGCGCGACCGCGAAGAGCGTGCGCTGCACGGCGCCGAGGTCGGAGTGGTAGGCGACGCCGACCCTCAGGTCCACGCGTCGGATGGGGAAGCGGTTGAGGGTGGTGATGCGCGCCTTGACCATGGTCTCGTTCGGGATGCGAACGAGGAGGTTGTCGAACGTACGGATCTTCGTCGACAGCAGGTCGACCGTGAGGATCTCGCCCGTGACGTCGTCGACGCTCACGATGTCGCCGATCTGGACGACGCGTTCGAGGACGAGGAAGAGCCCGGAGATGAGGTTCGACGCCGAGGTCTGCGACGCGAAGCCGATGGCCAGCGTGACGATCCCGGCCGCGCCGAGGAGCACGGTGAAGTCGAAGCCGAACTGGCGCATCGCCGACACGAAGAAGAGCGTGAGGATGCCGTAGTAGGCGATGCGCGAGAGGAGCTGCTTCTGCTGCGGCGAGAGCGTGTGCGCGGAGCGGTTGATCGCGTACCGCGCGCCGCGCGCCAGCACGACGCCGACGATCACGTAGAACGTTGCGCGCAGGAGGTTGCCGATCCGCACGGGATCGGTGATCCACACGATCGCGTCGGAGAAGACCGGATCGACCGTCACGATCCGTTCCGCTCGTTGCCTCGGAACAAGCGACTGAAGGCGCGTACGACCGAAGCGGCATGCTCGGGTTCGCGTGGTTCGGCGATGCGCTCCGGGGGGCCATCGCGCACCGTCGGCGGTGCGCCGTCGACCCTGGCGATGGCGGCGTCGACGTCGCCGTCGCGCGTGAGCGTGACCCCTTGCGTCCACAGCGTGCCGCCGGCGTCGGCGTAGAGCGCGAGTGTCGGGATCGGTACGAGCAGGCGCTGCACGATCAAGGGCGTCACCGCCCTATTGTCGATCGTGACCGGTGTGACCGCTCGGTGGGGCCGGATGGGGATCTCGTCGAGCGAGAGGCGGCCGGCGGTCCGGCTCGCGTAGCAGAGCTCGCCGACGCGCGTCGAGGGGCCGAACCACGTGTCGGAGAGCCGGTGGGTCGGGAGTTCCGCCAGCCACACGTCTTCGACGGCCTCCTCGTCGGTGCGGACGCTCGGCTTCCGACCCCGCCTCTTGCGGCTCCGCGAGGCACGGCCGACGCTGATCGTCACCCACACCGGTGTGCTGACGAAGATCGTCACCCGCTCGCCGCCCGGAATCGCGAGGGGGCCGTCGGGCCTGACCACGACGGGTCGGTCGACCAGCACCGGTCGGAGCAGCAGGGCTGCGGGTGCCTCGGCGAAGCCGAACCGGAGCGTCGCTTCGCCCTCGGGGACGTCGTCGGCCTCGACCAGGGTGCCGCGTTCGGCCTCTCCCGCCGCGCCGTCACCACTGTTCGCGGTGATGAACGCCCACTCCTTCGCCCGGCGGCGCGCCCAGATCGTGAGCGGGCCGGCGACGGCGCGTACGACGGTGTCGACGTCGACGACCGTCTCACCCCACCAGTGGGGGTCGCGCGGCCGGGGGGCAGCGACGACCACCGATTCCAGCGGAGCCTCCTGGCTGAGCGCGTCGGCGTCGTGTGCGCGTGTCCTTTCGAGTTCCATGGTTCCACAGCATACCCGCACCCTCCGCAGCCATTCCCGAGCGGGCTGCGCCGTGAGCGGCGCCAGTATGATGGCGCCCATGCACGTTCCTCCCTTCCGCGATCGGATCTCGTGAGCGGCCACGCACGCCCGGGCGACCTCCCCCACGAGACGGGTGCGACGGCCGGCCGCGGGGGCGAGCGGCGCCCGCTCGTCGTGGTCGGGGACTTCGCCTGGGATGTATTGATTCGAACCGCGACGGCGTTGCAGAGCGGTGGCGACACCTTCGGTGAGGTCCGCCTCGCGCCGGGCGGGAGCGCTGCCAACGTCGCGGTGTGGGCACGACGCTGTGGACTCGACACCACGTTCGTGGGCAAGATCGGCCGCGACCGCTTCGGCGTGCTTGCAGAGGAGAACCTGCGTGAGGAGCGGGTGGAGGCCTTCCTCGTGCGTGCGGCGTCCGAACGCACGGGATCGGTGGCGGTCTGGATCGATCACGCCGGCCAGCGCTCGATGGTGTCGGGGAAGGGGGCCGACCACGCGCTCCTCCCCGAGGAGCTCCCCACCGAGCTGATCGGGTCGGCTCGGCACCTGCACCTCACCGCGTGGTCGTTCTTCGACGATCCTCCCCGCGCTGCCGCTCGCGAAGCGGCTCGTATCGCGCGCGATGCCGGTGCCACCATCTCGCTCGATCCCGGGTCGTTCCAGATGATCGAGGAGATGGGTGTGGACACCTTCCTCTCGGTCACGGCCGATCTCGGCATCGATCTCTTCTTCCCGAACGCCCAGGAGGCAGCGACGCTGACGGGTGAGCGCGACCCCGAGCGCATGGCAGTGGCATTGCGGGAACGGTACGGCGGGGCGGCGATCGCGTTGAAGCTCGACGCGGACGGCGCCTACGTGCTCGAGGCCGACGCCGCGAGCGGCACGGCGATCACCCCGACCGCCAATCGCCTGGTCGACGCCACGGGCGCGGGCGACGCCTTCGCCGGCGCCTACCTCTCGCGTCGGCTCGGTGGCGTATCGGCGGTCGAGGCTGCCCACTTCGCGGTCGAGGTGTCGGAGTGGGTGATCGGCCGCGTCGGGGCGCGACCGGCCGTCGATGCGACGCTGCGGAGGTACCTGAGCGACGAGCTCGCGCCGTAGTGCTCGCGCCCTCGAACCGCCTCGGCGGGATGCTAGCGTGCCGCATGCCCCTCCCGGATGCTCGTGCCGGTCTCGGCGCGGCGCCGCGAAGCGCGCGCCCGGGGCGCGACGGCGACGCCAGGCGCGCACCCGTGCTCGCGGCCGTAGCGACGTGTCTCTTCGTCTTGGTGGCCTGCGTCGCGCCCGAGCGCGACGTCGCGATCGTCCCGCCGCCACTGGTGACGCTCCCGAGCGGCGCCTGGTCGCTCGTGCCGCTCGGCGGGGCGGCGCGCTGCGCCGACGGCTCCGCCTACGCCGCCCAGGTGCGCCCCGGCGATCTCGACCACCTCGTCGTCTTCTTCCAGGGGGGCGGCGCCACCTGGGGCGAGATCCCGGGGGCGACCGCGCTCGTCACCCCGCTCCTCGGATCGCTCTACGTCGACCGCGTGACGCCCGTGGCCGACGCCGGCCTCACCCGAGCGGCGCCGAGCGGCGACGTCGGCGCGGCCACGCAGGTCGTGGTCTCGTACTGCAGCGGCGACGTGCACTGGGGTGACGCCGTGGGTGTCGACGGCGCGGGCGAGCCCATCCTCCACAGCGGTGCTGCGAACGTGCGCGCCGTCCTCGACTGGCTCGATGCGCAGTCGCTGACCCCCGAACGGCTCGACGTGGTCGGCTGCAGCGCCGGCGCCTACGGCGCGCTCATGTGGTCGACGAGCCTTCGCGACCTCTATCCGACCGCCGCGCGCTCCTTGCTGCTCGACGCCGGGCTCGGTGTGGTGCAGGCGCCGTTCGTGGAGGGCACCGTGGGCCTGGCGTCGTGGAACGCCGGCGGCGCCTATCGCGACAACGGCTTCGACGATCTCGTCGACGATCCCGACATCGACTACTTCGAACGGCTCGTCGCGGCCGCGGCGCTCGGCTTCGGCGGACCGATCGGTGTGGCGAGCACCGACCGGGATCTGGTGCAGGCTGCCTTCTGGTACCTCACCGACGACGACCGCGACACGTTCGCGGGTGCCGTCGATCTCTGGTCGGAGGCCGCGGTGGCTCGCCTGGCGCGCCTCGACGCGCTCGCCGGCGTGAGTACGTACCTCTCCGATTGGGTGCGGTCGTCGGCGCCGATCGCCCGACCCGCGATCGCCACCGGCCACTGCTTCGTGGGCGACGACGATCTCTGGGACCCGGACGTGGGGGCACCGTTCCGCGACTGGTGGGCGGCCCTCCGAGCGGGCGCGGCGCCGCCGGGCGTCGACGTTCGCGACGAATGAGGCGCGGCAACACTGCCGCCCGTCCCCCAGCGCCGCGGCTCAGTCCGCCAAGTGTCCGAGCTTCGCCCGCTTGGTCGCGAGGTAGGCGGCGTTGTAGGGGTTCTGCCCCACGTGCAGCGGCACGCGCTCCGTCATCTCCATGCCGTACCCCTGGAGCGAGACCACCTTGCGGGGATTGTTCGTGATCAGCCGCAGGCGCCGCACCCCGAGATCGTGGAGGATCTGCGCGCCGATTCCGTAGTCACGGAGATCGGGGGCGAAGCCGAGCTGCTCGTTGGCCTCCACGGTGTCGGAACCCTCGTCTTGGAGTCGGTAGGCGCTGATCTTGTTGAGCAAGCCGATGCCGCGTCCCTCCTGGCGGAGGTAGACGAGGACGCCGCGCCCCTCGTCGGCGATGAGCTTCAGGGCGGCGTCGCGTTGGAAGCCGCAGTCGCAGCGCAGGCTGTGGAGTGCGTCACCCGTGAGGCACTCACTATGGACGCGAACGAGCACGGGTGCGCCGTCGGAGACAGTGCCGAGGACCATCGCCACGTGCTCGTTGTCGCTCAGGTCGTCCTTATAGCCGACCACCGTGAACTCCGCCCACGGTGTCGGCAGGTGTGCGGAGTCGACGCGGCGAACGAAGCGGTCGCCCGCGAGCCGGTAGGCGATCAGGTCGGCGATGGTGCCGATCTTCAGACCGTGCTCGCGCCCGAACGCGACGAGTTGCGGTAGCCGCATCATGCTGCCGTCGTCGTGCATCAGCTCCGAGAGCGCCGCCACGCTCTGGAGGCCCGCGAGGCGGCAGAGATCGACGCTCGCCTCGGTGTGTCCGGCGCGGCGCAGGACGCCGCCGCGGCGCGCGCGCAGCGGGAAGACGTGTCCGGGGCGGGCGAAGTCCGCTGCAGCCGATGCGGGGTCGGCGGCGAGTCGGATGGTGTGGGCGCGATCCTTCGCCGAGATCCCGGTGGTGATCCCTTCGGCCGCTTCGATCGAGACCGTGAAGGCCGTCTCGCGTCGGGCGGTGTTGTGGAGGACCATGGGTGGGAAGGCAAGGCGGTCGGCGACCTCGTCGGGCATCGCCAGGCAGACGATGCCGCCGGTGGTGCGGATGATGAACGCCAGCGTCTCGGTGGTCGCGAATTGCGCCGCGAGCACGAGGTCGCCTTCGTTCTCCCGATCCTCGTCGTCGACCACGATGACGGGGCGTCCGGCACGCAGCTCGTCGAGGAGGTCGGGGATCGGACTGAGCGCGCTGGCGAGCTCGTGGTTCGAGAGGTCGCTCACGCGCCACCGCCGCGCTCGCCGGAGGAGCGAGGGGGCCCGGGGACCGGGGGCTCCGGAATCGGAGGTGCGGGGGGTGGCTCGGGCGGTCGTGGCATCGGCGGTTCCGTGGGGGGCGGCGGGGGCGGAGGGTTGGGGACGTGTGGTCCGGGCAGCCCCGCATGCGTGCCCTCTGCATCTGTGCGCGTCGAGTGCGCCTCGCGCACGGCGCCCATCCCGGCGAGGCGCTCGAGATACTTGGCGATCAGGTCGGCCTCGAGGTTCACGTGGTCGCCGGCCCGGAGGTCGCCGAGGGTCGTCACCGCGAGCGTGTGCGGGATGAGCCAGAGCGTGAAGTCGGTGGAGGCGAGGGTGTCGCTCGAGCCACCCGGTCCGCCGACGTCGACGACCGTGAGCGACACACCGTCGACGGTGACGCTCCCCTTGGGGATGAGGTAGCGCGCGAGCGCGTCCGGCGCGCGGACCGTCACGACGTGTGCCCCGGGCACGGCGTCGACCGCGCGGACGCGGCCCGTCCCCTCGACGTGGCCGGAGACGAGGTGCCCCCCGAGGCGGTCTCCCATGCGGGTGGCGCGCTCCAGGTTGACGCGCGCCCCCTCGCGCCATCGAGGCGAGGTCTTGGTGACCGTTTCGCGCGACAGCTCGACATCGAACGTCGCCTCGTCGAACGCGACGACGGTGAGGCAGCAGCCCGAGACGGCGATCGAGTCGCCCAATGCGACGCCTTCGAGCACGCGCGTCGCTGCGACCACCACCCTGAGGTCGCCGCTCGTGGCGTGCACGGCGCGGATCGTGCCGATCTCTTCGACGATTCCGGTGAACATCAAGAACTCCCTTCGTGCGGTGCGGCGCCTTCGGTCGCGTAGCGGACGTCGCCCTCGATCAGGAGATCGGCGCCGAGGTGGCTGACCACGACGCCATCGAGCCCGACTGCGTCGTCGATCGTGGCGACCCCGAGCCCTCCGAGCGGACTCGCCCCCTTGCCGCCGAGCAGCATCGGCCCCACGAACCACGCCACGCGGTCGACGAGTCGAGCCTCGAACAGCGACCAAGCGAGCGTGCCACCCCCCTCGAGGAGCAGGCTGGTGACCTGCGCGGTCGCGAGCAGATGCCGGAGCGAGGAGGCGACGTCGGGCCGGCCGCGACCGTCGTCGCTCACGACCACCTCGGCGCCGGCGGCGCGCAGCGCTTCGAGTCGGTCCGCCGGCGCCCTCGGGCCCACCATGAGCGTCGTGCGCGCCGGAGCCCCTGCCTCGTCTCGCGCGAAGAGGGCGGCGTGCGGCGGGGTGCGCGCGACGGAGTCGAAGACCACCTTGCGTGGGGTGCGACCCCCGTCGACGCGTGCGGTGAGTCGCGGATCGTCGAGGAGCACGGTGGTGACACCCACGGCGACGGCGTCGGATTCGTGCCGCCAACGCTGGACGAGTGCGCGTGACGCCTCGCCGGTGATCCAGCGCGACTGCCCGGTACGCGTCGCGATCTTGCCATCGAGCGTCATCGCCGTCTTGTACCGGACCCACGGCCTGCCGAGGCGCTGCGCAGTCATGAAAGCCACGTTCTGCGCCTCGGCCTCGCTCGCCAGTAGTCCGACCTCCACCGCGACGCCCGCAGCCCGCAGGCGGGCGAGGCCGCGGCCGTCGACGAGCGGATTCGGATCGATGGCGGCCACGATCACGCGCGCGATCCCCGCCCCGAGGAGCGCGTCGGTGCACGGCGGCGTACGGCCCTGGTGATCGCACGGTTCGAGCGTCACGTACGCGGTCGCCCCCCGCGCGCGCTCCCCGGCGGCGCGCAGCGCGACGGCTTCGGCATGTGGACCGCCCACGCGTTCGTGCCACCCCTCGCCCACGATCTCGTCGCCGTCCGCTGCCACCAGCACGCAACCGACGAGCGGATTGGGTGCGGCGTGGGGTCGGCCACGCTCGGCGAGTTCGAGCGCACGCCGCATGTGCGCGACCGAGCGAGCGTCGGCGCTCGTACGTTCCGTCCCTTGGTGATCGGGAGCAGGGTCGCGCGTCGTCTCGACGTCGGCCCGCCCCACATCGCTGCGGTGCTGCATCGGCATCGTCCACTCCGCCCGGTGGGCGGCGCGAACATCCTCCTTCTCTCATCCGGACTATGACCGTCGGCGCCCGATTCTCACGGGCTCGGGCCCGGCTGGAGCCGGGCTTCGCAGGCTTGGTTCGCCCGCTGTGTTCGACACAGCGCGAACGTCACTGCCGGTCGGGAATCTCACCCTGCCCCGAAGGAGCGCCCCGCCGTTCGGCGTGGGCTCGGGCCGCCGCGAAGCGGCCCTGGTTGTGGTCGCACCACCCGCGCCGGGGGCCGACGCCGCAGTATAGGACGTGCGTGGCTGCGCGCGTGTCCCGAACGACGTCGCTGCGCGCGCCGCGCGCCTGCGATCCGACGATCGACCGAGCCGACGGTAGACTCGTCGCCATGACGACCTTCGAACGGAACCTCGACAACCTCGCACGCGTCGCCCTGCACGTGGGCGTCAATCTGCAGCACGACGGGCGCCTCCTGCTCATGGGCCCGATCGAGGCGAGCGCCCTCATGCACCGCATCGTCGCCGGGGCGTACGACCTCGGCGCGAGGTCCGTCCATGTGCAGTACGTCGATTCACGGATGGGGCTCATCCGGGCCCAGCGGGCGCGACCGGAGACGCTCGCGGAGGGGCCGCAGGCATACGCCGACATGATCCACACCATGGCCGCGCGTGGCGACGCCTACCTGCGCATCGATGGCGACGATCCGGACCTCATGTCGGCCGCCGACCCCGAGCGCGTGGCGACGATGGTCCGTGCGACTCGCGAGGTGATGCGGCCGGTATCGGACCTCGTGCAACGGTCGTTCTTGCCGTGGACGATCGTGCCGTACGCGGTACCGGCGTGGGCCCGCAAGGTCTTTCCCGATCTGCCAGAGGAAGAAGCGTTGTCGCGTCTCTGGGACGCCATCTTCGCGGCGACCCGCGCGGATCGCGACGATCCCGTGGCCGCGTGGGACGAGCACGTGCAGCAGCTCGGTACGGCCGCGACGCGCCTCACGGAGGGCGCCTTCGAGGAGTTGCACCTGCGCGGCCCCGGCACCGACCTGCGCCTCGGCCTCTCCGTGGGGCACGTCTGGGAGTGTGGCGGCCGAGCATCGGGATCGAACGGCGTGCGCTCGGTGCACAACGTGCCCACCGAGGAGGTGTTCACGGCCCCGCACGCGCGCCGCGTGCATGGCACGGTGCGTGCGACCAAGCCGCTCTCCTACCAGGGTCAGCTCATCGACGACTTCTCGCTCACGTTCGAGGATGGCGCCGTTGTCGACTTCACGGCCGAGCGGGGCGAGCGCGTGCTGCAGGGTCTGCTCGACACCGACGATGGTGCGCGCCGCCTCGGTGAGGTGGCCCTGGTGCCGCACTCGAGTCCGATCAGCCAGAGCGGTCTACTCTTCTACAACACGCTCTTCGACGAGAACGCGGCGAGCCACATCGCGCTCGGACGTGCCTACGAGACCACGATCGCGCGCGGGATCGATCGCCCGCTCGAGGAGCTCCAGAGCGACGGCTTCAACCAGAGCCTCACGCACGTCGATTTCATGATCGGTTCCGCCGAGCTCGACGTCGACGGCGTTCGCGCGGACGGATCGACCGTACCCGTGATGCGCGGTGGGGAGTGGGCGACCTGAGGGCCGGAACCACCACCACCGCGCCCCGCCCGCGCTCGCTCGAGGAGCGCCTCGACCGCCTCGCGATGGTCGCCTTGCGCGTGGGTGTCGGCTTCGAGCACGACGACCGACTCCGCCTCGTCGGGCCCCTCGAGGCGGCCGATCTCATGCGCCGCATCACGGTGCAGGCGTACGAGCTCGGCGCCGCCTACGTCGACGTTCGCTACGTCGATCCCCACCTGAGCCTCGCGCGGGCGCGCTACGCGCGCGAGGAGACGCTCGACGGCTTCCCGACCGAGCAGGCCGACCTCGCCTTCACCGTCGCCGAGCGCGGCGACGCCTCCATCACCGTGTCGGGGAAGGATCCCGACGCGCTGGCGTCTGCCGATCCCGCGCGCGTGGGGCGTATGAACCGCGCGGCGAACCGCGCGCTGCGCGCGACGTCCGATCTCGCGATGGCGTCGCACATGCCGTGGACGATCGTCCCCTTCGCGGTGCCGGCGTGGGCACGCAAGGTCTTCCCCGACGCCTCGGCAGCGGAGGCGCAGGCGCGCCTGTGGGACGCGATCTTCGCCGCCACCCGCGTCGATGCCGACGACCCCGTCGTTGCCTGGGGCGCGCACGCGACGCAGCTCGACGCACTCGCCGAGCGACTCTCACGCGAGGGGTTCGAGGCGCTGCACGTTCGTGGCCCCGGCACCGATCTGCGCGTGGGCCTCGCCCGCGGGCACGTGTGGGAGGGGGCGAGTAGCGTGAGCGGCGTCGATGGCCGGCGCTTCGTGGCCAACATCCCGACGGAGGAGGTCTTCACCGCTCCGCACGCTGAGCATGTCGAGGGGACGGTGCGCGCGAGCAGGCCGCTCTCGTACGGCGGCCAGGTGGTCGACGGCTTCTCGTTCACGTTCGAGGGCGGCACGGTGGTCGACTACGCCGCCGAGCGCGGTGCGAGCGTCCTCCGGGCGCTGCTCGAGACCGACACGGGGGCACGTCGCCTCGGTGAAATGGCGCTGGTGCCGCACTCGAGCCCGATCGGTGCTGCCGGTCGCCTCTTCTACGACACGCTCTTCGACGAGAACGCGGCGAGCCACCTCGCCCTCGGACGCGGGTACCCGACCACGCTCCGCGACGGTGCGGCGAGATCGAGCGACGAGCGCTCGCACGCGGGATTGAACGACAGCCTCGTCCACGTCGACTTCATGATCGGCTCGGCGGAGATGGACGTCGTGGGGCTTCTGGCCGATGGGGACGCGGTGGACGTGATGCGGCGCGGCGAGTGGGTGCTGGGGGGGCTGTAGCGTCTAGACGAGGTCGGGCTCGTCCGGATCGATGTCGGCTCGCCCGAAGGTGGTGCCCGAGCGACCGCGTCGCTCCGGAACCAGCGCGAATCGGTCGAGATCGCCTGCGAACGCGACGTCCGCCTCGAATCCGAGGTCGACGAGCGTGCGGGCGTGGCGCGCGCGGTGCAGGCCGGTCACCGGATCGGGAGCGGCGGCGGCGACGTCCATCGCCACGACGCACGTGTCGCTGAGGTCGACCTCGGCGCCGGTCGCTGTGAGCGCTCCGAGCACGTACCCTGCCGCGACCACGTCGTCGAGCGAGGGCGCCCCGTCGGTCCCGGCGCACACGATGTGGACACCGTCGTCTGCGAGGGCGACGGCGCGGCGTGCGACGGCGCGGGCGTTCACGATCGCGCCGAGGAGCACGTGGCGGGCCCGTGCTGCCTCGACCGCTTTCGACCCGTTCGACGTGCACAGGACCGCACCGCGGTCCTCGACCCGCGGCCCTTGGTGCTCGAGCGGTGAGTTACCGCCGTCGAACCCGGCAGGCGCGACGCCCTGGCGCTCGCCGAACAGGAGGGCGCCCGTGCGCGTCGCGAGCGCGCGGGCATCGTCGACCTCTGCGACCACGTCGATCCGGCGGTAGCCGTGCGCGAGCATCGCGGTGGCCGTCGTGGTCATGCGGAGGACGTCGATCACGATCGCGACGTCGTGGCCGACGCCGCGATCGCCGAATGCAGGCAGGAGGTCGAGGTCGACGCGGAGCATGACGCACGATAGCCCGTGCGACCCACCCGCCGAGACGACGGCGGGACGTGCTCGGACGTCGATCGCCCGCTTCGCGAGACGTTTCGATGTGACGGTGCGGCGCACCTAGACGCGCGTCGCGAAGACTGCGCCCCGTTCGGCCTTCTCGCGCTTCTTGCGGTACATGCGCTCGTCGGCGGCCTCGAGGAGCGCAGCGACCGTCCGCCCGTCGCGGGGTGCGCTGGCGAGACCGATGCTCGCACCGACCGTCACGGCCTCGCCCTCCGCCTCGATCGGTGCCGCGAGCGCGCGCGCGATGCGCTCGGGGATGCCGGCGAGCCCGCCCGGCGTGATCCCCGGGAGTACCAGCGCGAACTCGTCGCCGCCGATGCGCGCCACCGTGTCGCCGTCGCGGAGCACCGTCTCGAGCCGCCGCGCGACGGTGATCAGGACGACGTCGCCAGCCGCATGCCCGAGCGTGTCGTTGATGGGCTTGAAGCCGTCGAGGTCGACGAACGCCAATCCCACCGCCTCGTGGGCTCGGCCGGCGATCGCGGCCTCGACGTCGATCTCGAAGCCGCGACGGTTCGCGATGCCCGTGAGGCCGTCCCGGAAGGCGTCTTCGCGCAGCCGCTTCGTCCGTTCGCGTTCGCGCCGCTCGTCGTGGACCACCACCACGGTGCCGCGATGACGACCGCGACCGTCGCGGAGGTGGGCGATGCTCGCCTCGTACCCATCGAGGTCGCCGCGCAGCGCCGCCCGACCCTGAGGACCGCGGACCGCGCGCCGCGCGACCTCGAGCTGAGGTGCGACGCTCAGTAGCGACCGTCCGGCGAGATGCTCATCCGTGAGGAGGAGGCTCGCGGCGGGGTTCGCCTCGAGGATCGAGCCGTCGGGAGCGATGACGAAGGAGGCCTCGTGCATCGCTCGGAAGACTTCGCCGAAGGCGACGCCGGACCGCGCCGTTCCGCCGAAGATGCCGAGTGTGGTCACGAGGAGGGCGGCGGCGGTCCCGAGCGCGGTCGTGACCGGATCGACGGCGGCACCCGAGGCAGCGCCGCCGACGAGGGTGAGCGCGATCACCAAGGGCAGCGATACGGCGCTCAAGACGAGTGCGTGGGGCCGTTCGGCGGCGGCACTCTGCACGGCCGCGTCCACGAGTAGGACCGCTGCCAGCGCCACCAGGGCGAGTGCGTACGGGAGCGCGAAGGCCCAGAACGCGAGGCCTGGCGCCGAGCCCGCCACGACGCCGAGCGGGTGTGCGGGTGCCGCGAGCGCTGCGAGCGCGACGAGCCCCACCGGCAGTCCGAGCAGCCGCAGCGTGCCGAGGGAGACGCGACGATGCGATACCGACCGGACGACGAAGCCGAGCCAGAACCAGGGGAGGAGGGCTGCGAGGGCGAACTCCACGCGGCTCACGACGGAGGCGAGCCCGCCGCCCCCGATCGGCAGCAGGGCGACGGGCACCCACAGCGCCAGGAGGGCGGCGACGGGGGCGAGCGCAGCGACACCATCGTCGCCGCGGCGCACGATGACCGCCGCAAGGAGCGCGAGCGCGCTCACGGCGGCGAGGATGTCGATGCTCACGGCGACGCCTGTCGGCACGACACGAGCCTAATGAGTGGGGGACGCATTCATGGCGCATTCGGCCACACCTGCCGTGCGCACGCGGGTCCTCAGGGTCAGGCGGGCGCACCTCCTGCCGGGAGGTCCGGTTCCGTGGACGGAGCCGAAGCCGGGTCGTCGCTCCGCAGTTCACGCAGCGCCTCGGCGCCGAGACCGGGCCGCTGCGGCAGGTCGACCATGTCCATGCGCATCATGCGTTCCGTCATGCGCGAGAGGAAGAGGCGGTTGAGGTCGGGGTTGGCGGCCATTCGGCGCAACACGCCCGCCGGGACCTGGAGGACCCGGGTCGCCTCTTCGGCGACGACGTCGGCGGTTCGGGGGACGCCTGTGAGCGCCGCGATCTCTCCGAAGAAATCGCCGGCGTTGAGGGTCTCGAGGGGCCGGTCGCCCCAGCCGGCGACGGCGCGGCCCTCGATCACGAAGTAGCCGGCGTCGCTCGCCTCGCCGCGGCGGACGATGACGGTACCGATGGGGGCGTCTGCGACGAGCGTCTGGGAGGCGAGCTCGCGCTGTTCGGCGGGTGTGAGGCGCGCGATGACGGGGAGGTGGCCGGCGAGCGCGTCGAAGTCTGCGAGCGTGGCGCCGCGCGTGCCTTGCAGACCGGGAGCGGCAGCGGCGCCGCGGAGGAGCTTGACGGAGCGGCGCCACTCGGCGGCCGGTTGGCCGAGGCCCGGCATGATGCCTGCGGCGACGCCGAGCGCGAGCGTCACGAGCGCCGTCGCGAGGTAGACGAAGCGGATGTCGAAGAAGTCGGCGAGTCCGACGAGCACCATCCCGATCAGGAAGAACGAGTTCGACGCGACGGAGAACGTGCTGCTCACGCGACCGCGGATCTCCCGGGTCGTCTGTCGCTGGATGATCAGCCGGCCGGCGATGCTCATCGGAGCGTTGAGGAAGCCGGAGATCATGATCAGCGCGATGGCCCATGGCACCGTCGTGGTGAAGGCGTACGCGATGCCGATCGCCCCCATGCCGATGAGCGAGATGGTGAGCCACTGGCCCTCACGCAGCCGATCGGCGCGGGTAGCCATGAGGAGCGCCGCGATCACGAAGGCGACGGAGGTGAGCGCCTCCTGCACGCCGAACACCCATTCGGAGGCGTTCAGCGCCGTGACGGCGAAGGGCAGGAGGAGCGAGTTGTGCAGGCCGAAGGCGACGGCCACACCCACGCTGACCAGGAGGAACGAGCGGAGGACGTCGCGCTCCCAGAGGTAGCCGAGACCGGCGCCGAGGTTGCGGAGCACCGACTGGCTGCTCGTCGCGGCTTCGACGCTCACCTTCGGGATGTCGATGCGGGAGAGGAGGATTGCGGAGACGAAGAAGGTGGCGGCGTTGATGTAGAACGCCCACTCGATCGACGCGCCGGACGCGATCAGCCCGCCGGCGGCGAAGCCGAGCGCGGTGGAGCCGAAGCCGCTGATGGAGAGCATGGAGTTCGCGGCCGCGAGCTCCTCGTCGGAGGCGATGTCGGGGAGGACGCTGGCGTGCGCGGGGCCGAAGAAGGTACCGATCGCGCTGATCACGGCCACGGCGAGGTAGATCCAGATGATCCCGAACGAGATGAGGAAGGGGATCGTGAGCACGAAGAGGCCGCGCAGCACGTCGCAGACGATCATGATCGTCTTGCGGTCGTAGCGATCGACGAAGACGCCGGCGAAGAGCCCGAGCACGAGCGAGGGTGCGGCGGTGGCCATGAGCACGAAGCCGACCGCGAGGGCGGAACCCGTGATCCGGTAGACGAGGATGGCGGCGGCGATGTCGATGAGGGAGTCGCCGATCGTGGAGATCAGCTGCGCGGACCACATGAGGCGGAACCGAGGGTTCCGGAAGATGGAGAACGTCGTGATCGCGCCCGAGGCCGTAGCCATGTGCCCCTCCCAAGGGAACGTCGCCACGTTCGGGACCCCCCGAACCTCGGCGTCGCCTATTCGCGGGCGGCCCAGGACCGCAGCTTTTCATCCGCACGGATACTGTATTCCCATCGTACGGATGGGGGCAACGGGTCGGCCGCGAGGGACGTCGCTCGTGCGCCGGAGGCTGAAATGAATCTTGTGGCGCGTGGGTGCTGCCGGGGATCATCCGGAGGGCGGCTCGCGTTGCCGAGGCTCGCGAGCGCAGACCAGGCGACGTCCGGTTCCGTCGCCTTCAGGTCTCGTGGGATGCGGCGGCTGCCTTCGGAGAGGATCTCGAGGTTTCGTTCAACGAGCTGGCGTGCCCGTCGATCGGCCACGAAACGGGATCGGTCGAAACCGTCGACGTCAGCGTCGATCCAGCCGATGGCTTCGCGCATCTGGCGTAGGACGGCCGCCGTGCGGTTCGTCATCAGAAGACCTGGACCGCCTCGCGCTCCATGGCCCCGAGGACCTCGGGGTCGAGCGCGCCCCGGGTGAGAACGTCCGTGGGGCGACCAAGCGCCTCCTCGCAGGCATGCTGGATCGCGGCGAGAAGGAGCAGGTGAAAGCGCGAGTCCGGGTCGACGTCGATCAGCAGGTCGACGTCACTACCGAGCCTCGCCTCGCCCCGCGCGTGCGAGCCGACGACGTACGGCGCGGCGACGCCACGGGTGCGGAGGCGGGGTTCGAGCTCGTTGACGTCAAAGCCGGGCACCAAGGCGTCAGGTGCTCCTGGAGGTCAGCGAGACGGTGGATA
>JACCWH010000137.1 GCA_013697735.1 Trueperaceae bacterium
GTCATGACGAAGGACGCCGACTTCGTGCGTTGGGTCGAGCAGCAGGGGCCACCCCCGCAGATTCGATGGGTCACGGTCGGTAACACCTCGAATGCGCGGATGAAAGAGGTCCTGGAGGAGACACTGATGTGCGCCGAGTTCAGAGCGTCCTCAGGCGCCTCTCGCGTTATGAAGGCGCTGAGGGATCCGAACGGCTCGTGGTCCTCAGCGACCTAAACCAGCTCCCGAACGTTCGCCTCTGTGCCATGAGCCCGCTCATCTAGTCGACGACGCGATCCACGAACGCCTCTGGAGTGGTGCGGCGGGGTCACGGTGATCGAGGTCGAGTGACGGCCGCGTCGCCTCCATCGAGTCAGAGGCGCTGATAGTCTAAATCTCGGAGGAAGGCATGAGTCGCTCTGAAATCGGTCGGGTGGGTGAGCGCGGCACGCTCGTGATCCCGTCGCGATTTCGCGCCATGTTCGGCTTGGAGGAAGGAACCGAGGTGGTGATGGAGGCGACGCCGGAGGGTGTGCTCATTCGCTCCGCCATGACGGTGCCTCTCGAGATCTACGGGGCCCTCCGCCGCGCCGAGTTCCTGCTGACGAATGCCGTCGATGAGGTGGACTATCAGGCGGCTCTCGAGGAGGTCCGCCGGCTTGGATTGGACCCCACGGAGGTTCCGCATCGTCGGCCGGAAGCATGAGCCGTGGACCGACTGCTTCTCGATGCCAACGTGCTGTCCTCTGCGGCCTATCGGGCGGAGGCGGGCGTCGTGCGGCTCTGGCGGTTACCGGTGACCACGCTCCACAGTTCGGAGTACGCCGTGGAGGAGGCTCGCCGCAACCTCGGTGAGATCGGCCAACTCGGTCGGTTCGACGTGCTCATGCGGAACGTAGGGCGGACCGCACGGTCCCGATGCGGTTCGTTGCGGAGTGCCCATAGATACCCGTGCCCTGGCTCCTGCGCCACGCGGGTGAGTTCTTCGAGGACCGCTTACGTTCACGGTCGCCGCCCGTCTTGTAGGTCATGACCTCTTCCATGCGGATGCGGCGATGTGTGCCGACCTTGCGATGTGGCATGGCGCCTTCGTCGAGGAGCTTGATCAGGAAGGGCCCGGAAAGGACGGTGGTGAGATCGTCGCCACGCTTCGGGAGCCTGCCAACGCCCGCGTCAACGCCCCGTCGCGCTCGCCGAGGTCGTCGCCGAAGCGGCGGCACCGCGACGTGCCGCGACGTACCCGGCGACGTGCGCGGCGAACGCCGCAAAGAGGGCGCGCGCGTGCGGTCCGACGGTGCCGTCGCCGATCGGGCGAGCGTCGATCGCCAGGATCGGCACCACGCCGCGGACGGAGCCGGTGGTGAGCACTTCGTCGGCGGCATGGAGCTCCTCGAGGGAGATGGCGCGTTCCTCGACCCGCATGCGCTCGCGCGCGAGCGCGAGCAGATTGGTCATGCTCACGCTCTCCAGCACCCCCTCGCGGCGCGTCACGAGCGTGTCGCCTATGACGATGGCGAGGGCCGATCGGGCGCACTCGGTCGCGTGCACGCCGTCGTGGTAGAGGACGTCGATCGCCCCCGCTGTGCGTATGGCGGCCGCGAGTCGCATGGCGGTGAGGTAGTTGGTGCTCTTCGCCTCGGGGAGCTCGCGCGTGTGGCGGTGCGTGACGAGCGTCGCGCCGGCGGGCGCGGCCGCCCGCGGTGGCACGTCCATCGAGGTGACGACGCAGGTCGGCTGCCGGGAGGTGACGCCGTCGTCGGAGAGGCCTCCGGTCAGGAGGACCTGCACCGCCGCGACACCGAGCGCGTTGGCATCGACGAGCGCGTGCACGTCGGCGGCCACGCCTTCGGCGCCGCGGGGGAGCGGCAGGCCTACGGCCTCCGCCGAGCGGGCGAGCCTGGCGAGGTGGGCCTCGAGGAAGAGCGGCGCGCCCTCCTCGACCCGGAACATCTCGAACACGGCGAAGCCGCGGCGGAGGCCGAGGTCGCTCACGTGGACGGTGGCGCCCTCGTGTGGCACGCGTCGCCCGTCGAGGATCGCCCAGCGTTGGGCCGGTGAGGTCATGGCGGCTACCCTACAACCTGCGGGGTGCACGATCGAACACCGGTGCCGCCGTCCATGAAGGACATCAGTCAGCGCGAGCTACGCAATACGAGTGCGTCCGTCATGGACGCGGTCGAGCGCGGCGAATCCTTCAGGATCACGCGGCACGGCACCGTGGTGGCTGAGCTCCATCCGGTGGTTCGAGGATTCTTCGTCGGGAGCGCGAAAGTGAAGACGGCGTTCGCCCACCTGCCGGCCGGCGGCTTCGCTGCCTCGATGCGGCCCCGGACGTCCTCAGGTAGCACGGACACAATCCTGCTGGACGCGGTCCCGCATCCAAGGGCGAACCGCGTCTGGTGTCACCAGGTCGACGACGCGCCCAAGCACGTCCGCCAAGAAGTCGCGAACATCCAAGAAGGCGTGCCCACCGGTCGCTCGAAGTCGACGAGCACGTCGACATCGCTCGATCGCGTCAACTCGTCCCTTCCGGCGGAGCCGAACAACTGGAGTGACACCACGCCCATCGAACGCAACTCGGCCGTGCGCGCCTCGATGCGCGCCAGCGCTTCGGCACGGGTCAGGACGGGCGCGGTCATGCGTCGAGTATATGGCCGACTAGGGCGATGGCACCGGGGGAGAACACGGTTGGTCGAGCTTGTCCTCGATGAAGTCCTCGAACGCCACACGGAATGAGCCCGTGCACCATCGCGCGCCCCTCGTCCGCGGTCGGTTCCCAGCGAGCGCGACGCGACGCTATCAGGCGATCACGTCACGCAGCAGGTCGGTGAGGCCGGACATGCCGAGCGAGCCGTCGGCGACGCGCATCGTCAGCTGGTAGCGATGCTCCGCGTCGAGCGCGAGCCCGCGACCGTTCACCTCGAGCCACACCAAGGTCGCGGCGAGGCCGACCCGCTTGTTCCCGTCAACGAACGCGTGGGCGGCGACGAGGCCGTGCAGGAGTGCCGCGGCCTTCTCGGGCAAGCTCGGGAACCCCTCGTGCCCACCGAACGCGGCGAACGGCCGAGCGAGCGCGGCGTCCAGCGCGCCCGGGTCCCGGACCCCAGGAGCCCCAGGATGGTCCGCTCGCCCAGGAAGCCGTTCCGAGCCAGCCACTCGAGCGGTGTGAGCGCGTGCCGGTGCATCATCTCGTCGAACTCGAACACCGACTGGCTGGCGTGCAGCGCGAGCGGCACCTGCAGCTCGTCGTCGGCTCGCTTCGAGGCCACCAGGAGCTCCTCGCTGCAGGTGTCGACCTGGGCCAGCGC
>JACCWH010000155.1 GCA_013697735.1 Trueperaceae bacterium
CGTCCCAGGCGGTGCGCACGTTGCCGTGTGCGGTCACTCCCCCGGCGTCCTTCAGCAGCCGCGCCATGTGCAGCAGGTTCCAGGTCATGAAGGTGGTGTTGCGCTGCGTGAACTCGTTGTCGACACCCGCGCGGCCGCCCCCCTCGAGCTCGTCGCCGTAGGAGGGACCGGGCCCCGCCTCTCCGATCCAGCCGGCGTCCGCCTGCGGCGGGATCGTGTAGCCGAGGTGCTGGAGGGCGTAGAGCACGCCCATCGCCACGTGCTTGATGCCGTCCTCGTTCCCGGTCACGAGTACGCCGCCGACCTTGCCGTAGAAGACGTACTGCCCCTTCGCGTTCAGCTGCGCCGACTGGGCGTAGAGCCGCTCGATCACGCGCGAGCAGGTCGAGGAGCGTTCGCCCAGCCAGATCGGCGATCCGAGCACGAGGATGTCGGCCGCGAGTACGCGCTGGTAGAGCGCCGGCCAGTCGTCGCGCTCGAAACCGGCCTCGCGCATGTCGGGCTGCACGCCCGGCGCCAACACGTGGTCCTCCGCGCGGACGTGATCGACGCGCACCCCTTGCGCCGCCATGATCGCTTGCGACACGGCCATCAGGCGCTCGGTGTGCGACGGCTCCGGCGAGGGCTTGAGGGTGCAGTTGATGAAGAGCGCACGGAGGTCGTCGTAGCGCATCGGAGCGCGATCGGCGTCGGTCATGACATCAGGATGGCACGAACCGGCACGCGCGCGGCGTTGGGTGCGCGACCCGCTCCTGCGTCTCAGCGAGCGTCACCACCGGTAGTGCCGAATGTGCTCGCCGCGCTTCGCGATCTCGCTCATCGCTTCGATACCGACCTCGATGTGGAGGTCGGCGAAGCGACGGAACACGGCGCGGGCGCTCTCCTTCGTCTTGATGCCGCCGGCGCGCAGCGGCAGATCGGAGACCAGCAGCAGGGCGCCGATCGGCACCTTGCTCGCGAAGCCGACGGAGAAGAGCGTGGCCGTCTCCATGTCGATCGCGAGCGCTCGCTCCTCGTAGAGGTGATCCTTGAAGCGTTCGTCGAACTCCCAGAAGCGGTAGTCGGTGGTGTGCACGACGCCCGTCCGGTAGTCGAGACCGCGGTCGGCGACGATCTGCGACACGAACTTCTGGATCTTGAACGTCGGCAGCGCCGGCACTTGGGGCGGCATGAAGTGCCTCGAGGCCCCCTCGTCGCGGATCGCCGCGGTCGGGAGCACGAAGTCCCCCACCTCGAGCGAGCGGTGCAGGCCACCGCAGATCCCGAGGAAGAGCGTCGCCTTCGGATCCGCCGTGGCGAGCACCTCGATGATGAGCGCCGCCACGGGCGACCCGATCGAGAAATCGATGATCGATACCCCGAGGCGCTCGGAGTGTGCCGCCGTCATGGCGGAGCCCTGCGTGCGCGTGGCGTCTCCGGCGATGGCTTCGAAGCGCTCGAGGTAGTGGCTGAAGTTCGTGAGCACGACCTGCTTCTGGAACGCCTCGGGCTCGGTGCCCGTGTAGCGCGAGAGAAACTCGCGACCGATGCGCCATTTCTCCGGATTCGCGTAGATTTGATTCGGTGATGCCGACCGGGGTGCGCCGCTCGGGAGCTCGGCGAGGGGCGTATCGTCGCCGAGCTCGGCGTGCGTCTCGTGGACGCGTCGTGGGCCGGGTCCATCGTCGCGATCACGCATGGGGCATGCTACCGCGCCCGTCCGCGGCATCGGTCGCGAGCCATCGGTCGCACGCCGTCGGTCCCGCGACGTCGCGTGCTCCCGCCCCGTGCACGCTCCGAGATGAGGTCAGTCGAGCAGTCGCTTGATCCGCTCGAGCGCCGTCTCGATCTGCTCCATGCTCGTGGCGTACGAGAGTCGCGCGAAGCCCGGCGCCTCGAAGTCGGTCCCCGGGACCACGGCCACGTGCGCGCGCTCGAGGAGCGTGGTCGCAGCGACCGTCTCGTCCGCGTCGATCGGCGTGAGGTCGGCCATCACGTAGAAGGCGCCCTGTGGGGTGGGTGTGCGGAGCCCGAGGTCGTTGAGGCCGGTCACGATCACGTCGCGCCGCGCCTTGTACGCCGCGCGCGTCTTCGATTGGAACGCCCTCGTGAGTTCGATCTCGTCGAGCGCGACTCGCGTGGCATGCTGCGCGACCGCATTGGCGTTGCTCGTCACCTGCCCCTGGAGCTTGTTCATCGCTTTGATGAGCGGCGCCGGTCCGCAGCCCCAACCGATGCGCCAACCGGTGAGGGCGTAGCCCTTGCTGGCGCCATGAACGAGCAGCGTCCGTTCG
Source organism: Trueperaceae bacterium (assembly GCA_013697735.1). Lineage (GTDB taxonomy): Bacteria > Deinococcota > Deinococci > Deinococcales > Trueperaceae > SKWV01. The sequence goes on from JACCWH010000155.1 coordinate 2,274, forward strand.
GGGTAATGGCTCGCCGTCGAGGTGAAATCGCCCTCGTAGACGATGTGCTCGTAGAGTTCGTCGCTGAGGAGCCAGAGATCGTGCTCATCGCAGAGATCGGCGATGCGCTTCAGTACGTCGTCGGGATAGACGGCGCCCGTCGGGTTGCTGGGCGAGTTCACCACGATCGCCTTGGTACGCGGGGTGATTGCCGCCGCGATGGCGTCGGGATCGGGGATGAACCCTTCGCCCGCGCTGGCAGCGACGCCGACGGTGACGCCGCCGGCGAGTTCGATTTGTGCGGGGTAGCTCACCCAGTACGGCGAGGGGACGATCACCTCGTCGCCTGGGTCGAGCATCGCCATGAAGGCGTTGTAGAGCACCTGCTTGCCGCCGGTCGAGACGATCACCTGCTCGGGCGTGTAGGTCAGGTCGTTCTCGCGTGCGTGCTTGTCGACGATCGCCTGACGCAGCTCGCGCGTCCCCTCGGAGGCGGTGTACTTCGTCATACCGCTACGGATCGCCTCGTGCGCCGCCTCGAGCACGTGCTCGGGAGGCTGGAAGTCGGGTTCGCCCGCCGTCATGGCGATGACGTCGACGCCGGAGCGCTTCATCTCGAGCGCCTTGGCGTTGAAGGCGACGGTCGAGGAGGCCTTGAGTTTCGCGATGGAACCGGAGATCGTCGGCATGCACGTCACCTCGGGGTCGTTCAGGCGAGCAGTTCGTGCTCCTGGAAGAAGATGCCGATCTCGCGTTCGGCCGTCTCGGGGGCGTCGGATCCGTGTGCGACGTTCTCGTCGAGCGTGCTGGCGAGGTCACCGCGGATCGTTCCCGGAGCGGCGTCCTTCGGGTTCGTCGCCCCCATCATGGTGCGCCAGGCGGCGATGGCGTTCTCGCCCTCGACCACCATCGCCACCACCGGGCCGCTCGTGATGAAGGAAATCAATCCCTCGAAGAAGGGCTTGCCGGCGTGCTCGCCGTAGTGCCGCTCGGCGGTCTCGCGCGTGATCTGCATCAGCTTCATGCCGACGATCCGGAATCCCTTGGATTCGAGGCGGCCGACGACCTCGCCCACGAGTCCGCGCTTCACGCCGTCGGGCTTCACCATCGCGTACGTGCGTTCGATTGCCATAGCGAAAGAGCGTAGCACGCCGCCGCGCCCGGAACCGCACCGCGTCGCAGGCGGCGACCGAACGTCAGGAGACACCCGCGATGGCGGCGAGCTGATCGAGGTGGTTGAGGTCGTGCCCGGCGAGGAACCGGACCATGGCGTCGACGCTCTCGAAGCCCCGCTCGGGATGGAAGACGTCGGTCGTCCAGTCGTCGAGCGAGAAGCCGGTGAAGAGGGCGATGTTCCAGGCGCGGAGGGCGCGGAAGGCGTCGACCGCGAGGCTCGGATCCGCCGCCGTCGACCGCGCGGCCCAGGCATCCTGATCGAAGGGTTGCGCGGCGTGGGGCGCCTCGTCCGGGGGAGCGGTGACGGCCTGACGGAACCTGAACGCCATGCCGAGCTCGGTGTCGGCGAGGTGCGCCACGATGGTGCGCGCAGGCCACTTGCCCGGTGCGTAGCTGTCGTCGAGACCGACGTCGCCGAGCCGCGCCACGAGCACCTCGAGGGCTGTGGGGGTGCTGGCGAGCACCTCGATGGGATCGAGTGAGCCGAGGCGGGAGACGATCCGTCGGAGATATGGATCCATGGGCGCCCATGCTACCGGGTCGCTCCCGTCACTTCGTAGGATGGGCGCATGACCAGTCCCGACGTACCCGCGGAGCTCCCCGAGATCGAGCCGCACGAGGCGCACCGCCGCATCGCCGCCGGCGCGCTGCACGTCGACGTTCGCGAGCCCGACGAGTTCGCGCGCGTGCGCATCGAAGGCGCGACGCTCCTCCCCCTGTCCGAGTTCTCGAACCGCTTCGAGGAGCTGCCACACGACCGTGAAATCGTCGTCTCGTGCCGTAGCGGCGCGCGCTCGGGGCGCGCGACCGCCTTCTTGCGCGAGCGCGGCTACGACGCGGTCAATCTCGGCGGCGGCATCCTCGCGTGGGAGGAGGAGGGGCTGAGCGTCGAGCGGGACTGAGCGCGCGCCGTCGCTAGAACCCGGCGAGCAGCACCTGGCCGCGCTCCACGAGCCCGTACCAGAATCCCGGCAGGATGCCGAGGGCGATCGTACCGACGACCGCGATCACCACTGCGATTCGGAGCGTCGGCGCGAGCGGTCGTATGGTCTCCTGGTCGCTCTCGCGGAAGTACATGTAGGTGATCACGCGGGCGTAGTAGACGACCGCCACCACACTCGTAGCGATGCCGAGGACCGCGAGGGCCACGTACCCGGCCGAGATGGCGGCCTGGAAGACGAGCAGCTTGCCCACGAAACCCGCGAACGGAGGCAGGCCGGCGAGGCTCATGAGCACGATCGCCAGTGACGCCGCGAGGAAGGGTCGCCGGGCGGCGAGGCCGGCGAACCGTTCGATCTCGTCGCCGCGATCGTCGGCGTTCGTGATCGCCGAGAGGACCGCGAAGGCGCCGGCCGTCATGAGGGTGTAGGCGGTGAGGTAGAAGATGGCGGCGTTCGTGCCGACGGTGTCGGCCGCGAGGACGGCGAGGCCGAGGTAGCCGGCGTGCGCCACGGCCGAGTACGCCAACATGCGCTTCACGCCGCTCTGCAGCAGTGCGCCGAAGTTACCCACGATGAGCGTCGCGCCGATGAGGATTCCGAGCATGATCGGCAGCAGCTCGCCGAGCGGGCCGGCGCCGAGGGACGCGAACACGGTCGAGGCGATCCTGAGAAGGGCCGCGAAGGCCGCGGTCTTCACGACCACCGACATGAACGTGGTGACGGGGGTCGGAGCGCCGGTGTAGACGTCGGGCAGCCACTGGTGGAAGGGCGCGAAGGCGACCTTGAAGCCGAGGCCGGCGAGCAGCAGCACGGCGCCGAGGAGCGCCAACACGTGGGCGTCGAAGCCGGGGGCGGAGAAGGCGGCGGCGAGGCCGGCGTAGTCGAAGCGGCCACCGGCGCCGAAGGTGAGCGCGATGCCGTAGATCAGGAGCGCCGACGCGAACGCCCCGAGGAGGAAGTACTTCATCCCCGCCTCCTCGCTCTGGCGCGATCCCTGCCGCCAGGCGGCGAGCGCGTAGACCGCGAGCGACATGATCTCGAGTCCGAGGAGCAGGGTGATCAGGTCACCGGCCGACGCCAATACGATCGCGCCGGTGGCGGAGAGGAGCATGAGGGGGTAGTACTCGGGGTGATCGAGCCCGAGGCGGGAGAGGTCGGCCTCGCTCACGAGGATCGCGAGCGCGGTACCGAGCAGGATCACGAGCGTGAAGGCAGTCGCCGGCGTATCGCCGAGGTAGCGCAGGCCGAAGCCTGCCTCGGCGGCGCCCTGTTGCCCCTTCATGAGCAGGTGCAGTGCGAACACCGCCGCCGTGCCCACGCCGACGAGCGCCATCGAGGCGGTGGCGCTCCGGTCGACCTGGAAGACCGCGAAGAGGAGCGTGATCATCGCGAAGACGAGCATCACGATCGCCGGCCCGAGGATCGAGACGACGATGAAGTCTGCGGGGAGGGTCATCGACGGGCTCCCTGGAGCGTGCTCGCGTCGGGCGGCGCGGGGTCGGAGGCGAGGCTCTGCCCCTCGATCGTGATCGTCGCCTCGGCGTCGAGGAGCGCCAGCGGCCCTGCCGGGAAGAGGCCGAGCCAGAGCGTTGCGAGCACGATCGGCGCGAGCACCGCGATCTCGACGGGGCGTAGATCGGCCACCGGATTGGGCTGTGGACCCTGGAAGAGGCGACCGTAGAGGTTGACGCCGTAGACACCGGCGGCGATCACCGCGCCGACCGCGAGAACACCCGCGAACACGCTCGCCTGGAAGGCGCCGAGGAGCGCCAAGAATTCACCTGGGAAGTTCGCGAGCCCGGGAACGCCGATGCCCGCGAAGAGCACGAGCAGCATCACCGCCGCGAGCGCAGGGGCCGAGGCGGCGAGACCGCCGTAGGCGGTGATGTCGAACGTCGCTCGCCGCGCGTGGAGCATGCCCGAGAGGAGGAAGAGGCCGCCGGTGGTGACCATCTGCGCCGCGAGCAGGTACATCGAGCCGGAGAGCCCGGCGATGTGGAGTCCGAAGAGACCGACCGCCACGAAGCCCATGTGTGAGAGCGACGCGTAGGCGAGGAGCCGCTTGAGGTTCGTCTGGCGGGTGGCGATGACGGCGGCGTAGAGGGCCGTGAAGGCGCCGAGCAGGAGCAGGTACGGCGTCACGATCGAGGCGCCGAGCGGGAGGAGTGGCAGTGCCCAGGCGAAGAGCCCGAAGCCCCCGACCTTGTAGAGCGTGCCGGCCACGTCGGCGGCGCCGGAGGGGTGATTCTGCTCGTGGAAGTCGATGAGCCAATGGTGCACGGGGAAGATCGGCAGCTTCACCGCGAACGCGAGCACGAAGCCGACGAAGAGCCAGACCTGTTGCACGGAGTCGAGCGCGGAGGTGGTGGCGAGGAGGTCGGCGAAGAGGTACGACTCGGCTCCTGCCAACGGTCTGATCGCGAGCACGGTGAGGAGCATTGCGAACGAGCCGGCGATGGCGTAGAGGAGGTACTTGAGCATCGCCTGACGACGCTGCGCCAAACCCCAACCCGCCAGCATCGCCAGGCTCGGCAGGAGGGTCACCTCCCAGAAGACGTAGAAGAGCACCAGGTCGCGCGCCAGGAAGAGGCCGATGAGGCCGGCCCACATGGCGAAGAGCGCGGCGAGGAACTGATGTGGCCGCTCGCCCACGCGCACCACGGTCCAGACGACGGTCGGCACCATCACCAGGCTGGCGACGACGGCGAGGAAGCCACCGGCTCCGCTGCCGTCCAGCGCGAAGTAGACGCCGATACCGGCGATCCACGGCACCACCACTGCGCTGCTCCCCGGGAGGAGCGCCGCGGCGAGGAACGTCCCCATCGCTCCGGCGAGTGCGAGCCCGCGTGCCAGCGCACCCCGCGTGGCGAGGAGGAGCAGCGCCACGAGGACTGGGAGCGCGAGCGCGATCATCGGGATCATGCGCGCACCCCGGCCACCACGACCACGAGCACGAGCGCGACCACCCCGCAGAGCATCGCGAGCGCGTAGGCGCGTACGAAGCCGGACTGCCACAGTGTCGTCACGCGGGCGAGCAACCCGGCCGCGGTGACCCCCGATGCCATGCCGCGGTCGAGGATGTCGCGGTCGACGATCGAGAGCGCGCCCGCAGTCCCCTCCGTGGGGCCGACGACGGCGTTGCGGTAGAGCGCGTCGAACCCGGCACCCGAGCGCCCGAAGGCGGCGAGGCGTCCGACGCCGAGGCGTGCTGCCGGCGCACCCTTCTGGAGGTGATAGGCCCAGTAGCCGAGCCCGAGGCCGAGGGCGGCTGCCAGCACGGAGACGAGGAGCAGGAGCCACTCGATCCAGAGGGCGGGGTGGGTGAAGGTGACGGCTGCCGTGACCGGTGCGAGCCACCCCTCGATCCAGTTGGGGAAGGCGAAGGCCGGGAGCCCCAGGTAGCCCGTGAGCACGGAGCCGACCGCGAGCACCACGAGCGGCACGGTCATCACGCGCGGCGATTCGTGGACGGCGGCGCCGGTGGCCTTCGAGAGCCGCTCGGCGCCGCAGAAGACCGTGTAGTACCAGCGGAACATGTAGCCGGCGGTCATGACGGCGCTCACGAGCAGGACGGCGTAGAGGAAGTAGGCACCGTAGTCCTCCACGAGCGTCGAGGAGAAGGTGTGCACGAGGATGGCGTCCTTACTGAAGAAGCCTGCGAGGAGTGGGACGCCGGCGATCGCCAGCGTGCCCACGAGCGCGGTGGTGCCGGTGATCCTCATGCGCGTGCCGAGGCCCCCCATGCGGCGGACGTCCTGCTCACCGCCGAGGGCGTGGATCACGCTGCCGGCGACGAGGAAGAGCAGCGCCTTGAAGAAGGCGTGCGTCACCAGGTGGAAGACGGCGACCGAGTAGGCGCCCACCCCTACGGCAACGAACATGAAGCCGAGTTGGCTGATCGTCGAATAGGCGAGCACCCGTTTGATGTCGGTCTGCGCGAACGCGACGAATGCCGCGATGAGCGCGGTGGCGGCCCCGACCCAGGCGACCGCGGCAGACGCTTCGGGCGAGGTGGCGAAGATCGGCGAGGCGCGGGCGATGAGGTAGACACCGGCCGTCACCATGGTGGCGGCGTGGATGAGCGCCGACACGGGAGTGGGGCCGGCCATGGCGTCTGGGAGCCAGACGTGCAGCGGAATCTGCGCGCTCTTCCCCGTCGCGGCCACGAGCAGCAGGAGACCGATCGCCGTGATGGCGCCCGCACCGAATGCGAAGGCGCCCACCGCGGCGTTCACGGCGGCGACGTCGAGCGTGCCGAAGGTGCGGAACATCAGGAACATCGCGAGCAGGAAACCGGCGTCGCCGATGCGGTTGACGATGTAGGCCTTGCGGGCGGCGTCGACGTTGGTCCCCTGCTTGAACCAGAAGGCGATGAGCAGATAGGAGCACACCCCTACCCCCTCCCAGCCGACGAACATGAGCAGGTACGAGTCGGCCATCACCAACACGAGCATCGCCGCCACGAAGAGGTTGAGGTAGGCGAAGTAGCGCGCGAAGCCCGAATCGGCGTGCATGTAACCGATCGAGTAGACGTGGATGAGCGCGCCCACCCCCGTGATCACGAGCATCATCAGCAGCGAGAGCTGGTCGAGGTGGAAGCCGAGCGCGAGCTCGACTCCCGAGACCGCGAGATAGTCCCAGAGCGGCACGACCACGGCCTCACCCCGGCCGGCGAATGCGAAGAAGGCGACGAGGCTGAGCACGAAACCGGCGCCGACGGCGACGGAAGCGACGATGCCCGGCAGCGGCTCACGCAGCCGCGCGCCCAGGAGACCGTTGACGAGCGCGCCCAGGAGCGCCAACGCCGGCGCGAGCGCCGCCCACGAGACGACGTCCTGGGTCACAGCCGTACCTCCGCGAGGGTGTCGACGTCGGTGCTGACGCGGCGGCGGAAGATCGCCACCAAGATGCCGAGGCCGACCGCCACCTCGGCGGCGGCGACGGCGAGGATGATGAAGACCGCGGTCTGCCCCGTGATGCCGACCAGGGTCCCGGCGGCCGCCCACTGGCGGGCGTACGCGACGAGCGCGAGGTTCGCGGCGTTGAGCATGAGCTCGACGGAGAGGAAGATCATGATCGCGCTCCGGCGGGTGAGCACGCCAACGGCCCCGATGGCGAAGACGAGCGCGGAGAGGGCCACGTAGTACTCGGTCGGAACCACCTCAGCGGGTCCCGCGCGCATCGCGTCGCGAAGCGTCGGCGAGCGGCGTCCCGGGGCGAGGCGGTTCGTTGTGCCGCTGCACCAGTGCGACCGCGCCGACCATGCCGGTGAGCAGGAGCACACCGACGAGCTGGAAGGCGAGCATGAACTCGCCGAAGAGGACCTCGGCGATGAGCTCCGGACTCCCGCCGCGGAGCGCCTCGCTCACGGCGAGCGCGTCTGGCGCCTGCCGAGGGTCGAGGAGGGCGCCCACCGCGATCGCTGCGGCGGCGATCACCCCGACGCCGTATGCGACCCAGCGGTAGGCGGCGCGCGTCTTCGTCGCTTCCTCCTTCAGGTTGAGGAGCATGATCACGAAGAGGAAGAGCACCATGATGGCGCCGCCGTAGACGATGACCTGGATCGCCGCCAAGAAGTGCGCCTGCAGGGTCACGAACACGACGGCGAGCGTGAGCAGGGTGCCGACGAGCGAGAGCGCGGCGTGGACGGGCTGCCGGAGCAGCACCACGCCGAGCGCGCCGACCACCATCACGACCGCGAGCACGGCGAACGTGATCATCAGTCGTCCACGCCCTCGAGTTCGGCGCGGTGCGACGACTCGAGGCCGAGACGCACGTCCTTGCCCTTCGACTCGGCCTCGCGGCGCTGCCAGCGACTGCCGGTGACGCCGACCATCATGTCGTCCTTGCCGTAGACGAAGTCCTGGTAGCGGAAGTCGGCGAGCTCGAACTCGTGCCCGAGCACCACGGCCCCGGTGGGGCAGGCCTCCTCGCAGAAGCCGCAGAAGATGCAGCGGAGCATGTTGATCTCGTAGATCGAGGCGTAGCGCTCACCCGCCGAGACGGGGTCGGCCGGATCGTTCTCGGCCGCCTCGACGTAGATGGCGTAGGCCGGGCAGGCGGCGGCGCAGAGGCTGCACCCGATGCACTTCTCCAGCCCGGTGTCGGGGTGACGCAGTAGGTGGTGGCGCCCGCGGAAGCGAGCCGCCACCTGGGCCCGCTGTTCGGGGTACTGCACGGTCACGGGCTTCTTGAACAGGTGGCCGAGCGTCACACCCATGCCCTTGGCGATGTCGAGCACGCTCATGGCGTCCCTCCTTGGGTGGTGGTCCGTGCGTGGTCAGAGCACAAAGGCGATCACCGCTCCCGTAACGAGCGCTGCGGCGAGCGCGACCTCGAAGAGGTAGACCCAGCCGAAGCGCATGAGCTGGTCGTAGCGCAGTCGCGGCAAGGTGGCGCGCAACCAGATGAAGAGGAACATGAAGAGCGCCATCTTGGCCACAAGCCAGACGATGGGCCAGTCCGAGATGCCGGGTATCCAGGGCTCCAGGACGGTCGGTCCTTTGTAGCCGCCGAGGAAGAGCGTACTGATGAAGGCCGACGCGGTCATCATGTTGACGTACTCGGCCATCTGGTAGAGCGCCCACTTGATGCTCGAGTACTCGGTGAGGTAGCCCGCCACGATCTCCTGTTCGGCCTCGGGGAGGTCGAACGGGGTGCGGTTCACTTCGGCGATGGCCGAGATCACGAACGCGCCGAAGGCGACGGCGAGCGGCGGCCAGAGCCACGGGCTCACCGACCAGACGTTGAGCTCGACGATCGCCCGGAGGTTGAGCGTTCCCGCGATCATGATCACGGAGAGCACCGAGAGGCCGAGGCCGAGTTCGTAGGAGATGATCTGCGCCGAGGAACGGAGCGAGCCGAGCAGCGGGTATTTGCTGTTCGACGCCCAGCCCCCGAGGAAGATCCCGTAGACGCCGATCGAGGTGACGGCCAACACGTAGAGGAGGCCGATGTCGAGATCGACGATCCAGGGGTCGAAGCCGAAGAGGCTCCCCGCCGGGCCGCCGGGGATGGCGCCGAAGGCGGCGAGCGCGAACGTGATCGAGATCATCGGCGCCAGTACGTAGACGAAGCGGTCGGCGGCGCTCACGACGATGTCTTCCTTGAACACCGACTTGATCGCGTCGGCGATCGGCTGGAGCAGACCGAAGGGGCCGAGGCGATTCGGACCGTACCTGTGCTGCATGCGGCCGAGCAGCCGCCGCTCGATGAGCGTCATGTAGGCGAAGGCGCCCAGGAGCACGGTGCACAGTGCCAGGGCCTTGAGGAAGGTGACGCCGAGCGGATCCATCAGGCGACCTCGAGCCGCCGTCGCTCGACCACGATCCCATCGAGGTCGACGTCGGCGGGTCCTGCGGGGGCGTCGGGGAGCGCGGGCACGCTCACGACACCGGACGGCATCGCGTCGGTGACATAGACGCGCAGGCGCCGCGGCACACCGTCGACCCGAACGGTCACCTCGTCGTCGTGCGAGAGGGCGCGCGTGCGGGCGTCGTCGGGGTGGAGCCGCAGCGCCGGGCCGCCGAGGGTGGCGAGCAGGTGGGGGTTCCGGAGTAGGTACTCCTGGCGAACCATCGTCGGGACGCGCAGCGCACGGCCGCGAACACCGGGGCGCGCGGCGACGCTCACGGCCACGCGACGGCGCGGGAGCGCGACGAACGCGCCGAGTCCGGTGAGCTCTTCGAGGTCGGTCCCGAGCGTCTTGCGCAGCGAGCGTCGGGCACTGCGAACGCTCCGTCCCTCGATACGGACGCCGAACGCGAGTCCGAGCTCTCGGACCAAGCCGGTGACGTCGACGGCCTCGCCCGCATCGACGGGGGCGGCGCGCACCGGCATGAAGCGCCCTTCGAGATTGACGACGGTGCCGTCTTTCTCGAAGCCGCTCTTCGCCGGCAGCACCACGTGGGCGAGGCGAGCTGTGGCGGTCATGAACATGTCGTGCACCACGAGGAGGCGCGACTCGGCGAGGCGCTCGGCCACGGCGGGATCGGCGGCGGGATCGAGGTTCGAGATCAGCAGCGCCTTGGCGCCACCCGCCACCATCGAGGCGTAGTCGTAGCGGGCGTGGCTCGGCAGCACACCGATCGCCTCGAGCCCGTAGGCGTTCGCCATGGGCCCCAGCACGAGTTGACGCGCACCGACCGCGCGCGCGAAGCGCTCGGCGGCGTCGGCGGCTGCCTGACTCGAGAGCACGAAGCCGCCGGTCACGATCACTGCCTTCTTGGCGGCGCGAAGACGATCGACGAAGGCCTTCGCCGCCGCCAGCGTCATCCCGAGCACTCGCTCGTCGGCGCTGCCGCCCTCGGCGATCGCGATGAGGCCCCGAAAGAGCGTCTCCTCGCCGCCCACGTCGTAGCGGGCGACCGTGCCGGCGTGCCGCATCAGGTCGACCCGATAGGGTGCGGCGACGCAGAGGATCTCCCTCTTGCGCGGCATGCGCTCCTTCAGGCGCAAATCGGCGATGGGGACGCCGTGCGGCAGGAGCGGCGGCGGCGTGACGCCGCGCAGCGCGTCCTTGATGCGTAGATCGACGGCGGGGACCTCTTCGCTCACGTCGCCGACGACGAAGATCGCGTCGCTCACGGCGAGCTCCTGCAGCGTCGCCTGCGCCGGCGGCATCACGGTCGGACCGTACCGCGGGGCGTGGTCGACCTGGCCGGTACCGAGGTGCTCGGCGAGCGCGAGTGCCGCGACGCCCTCTTCGAGTGTCGCGTCGGCGCGAATGCAAACGCCGACGTCCTTGCCCGAGAACTCCTTCAGGCGCTCGGCCACGAACGCGGCGGCTTCCGGCCACGGCACCTCGACGAGTTCGCCATCCTTGCGGAGGAGTGGCCGGGTGATCCGCTCGGGATCGGCGGTGTACTCGTGGCCGAAGCGGATCCCGTCGTCGATCCAGCTCTTGTTGACCTCCGGGTGGAGGCCGGCCTTGATGCGTTCGATGCGTCCCGTACGAGCGTCGACCACCACGGCCGAACCGGAGGCGTCGTCGAGCGAGACGCTGGCGGTGTGGTCGTACTCCCAATTGCGGCCGCGGAAGCGGCTGGTGGCGTCGAGGAGCGCGCCTACGGGGCAGATGTCGGTGATGTTGCCGGTGAAGTTCGACGGCAGGCCGTGCTCGACCGTGCCGATGTAGGTGTGACCGCCGCGGTCGATGAAGTCGAGGACCTCGTCGCCCGGGACCTCTTCGAAGTAGCGCACGCAGCGCTTGCAGTGGATGCAGCGCTCGCGATCGAGCGTGATCAGGTCGGAGAGCGGGTGGTGCTTCTCTTGGTGGCGCTTCGTGAACTCGAAGCGCGAGCGTCCGCTGCCGTACTCGTAGGAGCGGTCCTGGAGCTCGCAGGCGCCCCCCTTGTCGCATACCGGGCAATCGAGCGGGTGGTTGATGAGCGTGAACTCGATCATGCCGTTCTGGGCGTGCTTCACCTCTTCGGAGAGGGTGTCGATCACCATGCCCTCCGAGAGGGCGGAGGTGCACGTGGCGAGCAGCGCCGGGAAGGCGAAGATCGTGCGCTCGCCCGTCTCGTCGTCGAGGATCCAGTTCCCGTCGCGGTCCTTGCGCGGTGCGCCGACCTTCGCGAGGCACATGCGACAGGCGCCGACGGGCGACATGTACTCCTGCGAACAGAAGTACGGCACGTCGTAGCCGGCGGCGAACACCGCGTCGATCGCCGAGGTTCCGGGCGCCAGGTCGACCTCGACGTCGTTGACGGTCACCTTCATGCGGACCACCAATCGCGGCGCGCGTGGAGCGGCTCGCCGTGGTCGACGAGGTGCTCGTACTCGTGCCTGAAGTACTTGAATGAGGCCTGCACCGGCATCGCGCAGGCGTCCGCGAGCGGGCAGAAGGCGGTACCGCGCATGTTCCTGACCATGTCTTCCATCACCACGAGGTCCTCACGCGTGCCGAGGCCGGCGAGGAGCTTCTGATACATCTTGGGGAGCCACGTGGCGACGCCCTCGCGGCACGGCGTGCACTTGCCACACGACTCGTGGGCGTAGAAGCGGACGATGTTGTAGATCGCGTCGACCATGCACTTCGCTTCCGGGATCACGATCACACCGCCGGTCCCGAGCATGGTGCCGGCCTTCGCCATGGAGCCGTAATCCATCGGCAGGTCGAGCGTCTCGTCGGTCCACGGGAGCATCGGCGTGGAGGAGCCACCGGGAATGAACGCCTTCGCCGGCATCGTCGGCCCGCCGGCGAGATCGAAGATCAGCTCGCGGAACGTCGCGCCCATGGGCAGCTCGTAGACTCCCGGGCGGGCGACGGGGCCGCTCACCTGGTAGAGCTTCGTCCCCTTGCTGTCGTCGGTCCCCATGGCGGCGTACCAGGCGCCCCCCTTGGCCATGATGTGCACGACGCTGGCGAAGGTCTCGACGTTGTTGATCGTCGAGGGGAGCCCGTAGACGCCCGCCTGCGCCGGGAACGGCGGCTTGAGGCGGGGGTTGGCTCGAAGCCCTTCGAAGGAGTTCATGAGCGCCGTCTCCTCACCGCAGATGTAGGCGCCGGCACCGCGGTGGAGGATGATGTCGAAGTCGAACGAGGAGCCGAGCACGCCCCTGCCGAGGATGCCTTCGGCGTGGCACGCGGCGATCGCCTCGCGCAGCCGCTCGTACGCTAGGTAGTACTCACCGCGCACGTAGAGGACGCCGCGCGTGGCGCCGATGGCGAAGCCGGCGATGATCATGCCCTCGATCACCTGGTGGGGGTCGTCCTCCATGAAGTAGCGGTCCTTGAACGACCCGGGCTCCGACTCGTCGGCGTTGCAGACGATGAAGCGCTGGCGCTCGTCGGCCGGCGGCATGAACGACCACTTGATGCCCGTCGGGAAGCCGGCTCCGCCACGTCCGCGAAGGCCCGACGTCTTCACTTCGTCGATCACGGCCGAGGGCGAGGTGGTGAGCGCCCGCTTCGCAGCTTCGTAGCCGCCGTGCTCGCGGTAGTACGGGAGCGTGTGGCTCCCCGCCACGCCGACGTGCCGGTAGAGGGTGACCTCGAAGCGCGGGTCGAAGCGGCTGACGATCGGTTTCGGCCTATCGGCGACGGCGTCGCTCACGGAGCGCCTCCGGTCCCCGACGGTGATCCATCGGCACGCGCCGCGACCGGATCGGCGACATCCGTGTCGCCGCTCCGCTCCCGCCACGGCGCCTCGAGCCGGTCGGCGCGCATCGCTTCGAGCAGCGCGGCGCAGCGCGAGCGCGTCACGCGCTCGTAGTAGTCGTCGTTGATCTGCAGCACGGGCGCACTGCCGCAGGAGCCGAGGCACTCGACCTTCTGGATCGAGAAGCGACCCTCCCGATCCGTCTCGCCGTTCACGACTCCGGTCTCTTCCGAGAGGTAGTCGTAGAGTTCGTCGGCGCCGGCGAGGGAGCACGAGAGCGTGGCGCAGATCTGGAGGTGGTAGGCGCCCACCGGGTGCTCGTGGTAGGTGCTGTAGAAGCTCATGACGCCCTTGACCTCGGTGGCGCGCAGCCCGAGGATGTCGGCGATCTCGGCGATGCGCGCCTCCCCCACGTGCCGCTCGGCGCGCTGCACCTCCCAGAGGAGGGGCATGAGTGCGCTGCGACGACCGTAGTCGGGGTAGCGCCCGAGGATCTCGACCAGTAGGTCGGGCTTGTCTGCGAAGAACGGTGCGACGGTCGGCAGTTCGAGCTGGGCGCTCACTTGTCGACGTCTCCGAGCACCGGATCGAGCGAGGCGATGTTCACGACCATGTCGGCGAAGAGGCCGCCCTTGCACGCGGGCTCGAGCGACTGCAGGTTGATCAGACTCGGCACGCGCACCTTGACGCGGTAGGGCATCGAGCCTCCATCGCTCACCAGGTAGTAGCCGAGTTCGCCGCGCGCGGATTCCGTGGGCACGTAGACGGCGCCGCTCGGCGGGTGGAAGCCCTCGGTCACGAGTTTGAAGTGGAAGATGACGGCCTCCATCGACTCCTCGAGCTCGTGCCGTGGCGGCAGGCTGATCCGCCGATCGGGATCCTGCACGGGTCCGGGCTCGAGCATGTCGAGCGCCTGCTCGACGATCCTGAGGCTCTCGCGCATCTCGCGGAAGCGGACCTCGAAGCGCGCGAAGGCGTCGCCGGCGTCGCTCGTCACGACGTCGAAGTCGTAGTCGTCGTAGCGCGCGTAGGGCTGCGCCTTGCGGAAGTCGAGCGGCACGCCACTCGCGCGCAGGCTGGGGCCGGTGAGGCCGTAGGCGAGCGCCGTCTCCGCGTCGATCAGGCCGACGCCCTTCGTTCGGGAGACGAAGATGTCGTTCTTCATGAACATGGTGGCGTACTGATCCATCATCTTCGGGAAGCCGTCGACGAAGGCGCGCACACGCTCCTCGAACCCCTCGGGGATGTCGCGGTAGAGCCCGCCCACGCGAAAGTAGCCGTAGTTCATGCGCACGCCGCAGACCTGCTCGAAGAGATCGAGGATCTGCTCACGCTCGCGCATCGTGTAGAAGAAGAGCGTGAGCGCGCCCATGTCGAGGATGCCGGTACCGAAGAAGACGAGGTGGCTGGCGATCCGATTGAGCTCGTTGAGGATCACCCGCACGCGGTGCGCACGGATCGGCACCTGTGCGTCCATGAGCCGCTCGACGCCCTCGACGTAGGCGAGATCGTGACCGAAACCGTGGAGGTAGTCCATACGATTCGAGTAGGTCACGCACTGTTGATAGGTGCGGTGCTCCATCGTCTTCTCGAAGCCGGTATGGAGGTAGCCGATGTGCGGCACGATATGCACGATCCGCTCGCCGTCGAGGTCGACCACGAGTCGGAGCACGCCGTGGGTGCTCGGGTGCTGCGGTCCGACGTTGATGCGCATGTGCTTCGTGTCGAACGGCCCGTGCTCCTCGGACACGACCATCACGTTGCCGCCGCCGCCGCTGCCGAGCGTCATTCCGAATCCTTCGAGCCGTCGACGTCGCGCTTCTCGATCGTCGGAACCTGCACGCGTTTCGTGGCCTTCACACGCTCGACCTGCTCCGACACGACACCCTTGCGTGCGCCGCCCACCCAACCGGTGAGCCCGCGGCTCTTACCGATCAGGCCGGCGCGGAATGCAGCGGGATCGAGGAAGCGGCCGTCGTTGAAGAGTGTGGGCGTCTCCCCGAGCGGGAAGTCCTTGCGGTGGGGGTGGCCCTCGAGATCCTCGGGGGTGAGCAGCTTCCGGAGATCGGGGTGCCCCGTGAACGTGACGCCGAACATGTCGTAGACCTCGCGCTCCATGAAGCTCGCTCCTGGCCACAGGTCGGTGATCGTCACGATCTCCTCACCGTCGTCGAGATCGATGCGGAGGAAGATGCGCTCGTTCGCGCGTATCGAGTAGAGGTTGTAGAGGACCGAGAAGCGCGGCCCGGAGTGCCGCGGGAAGGTGAGCCAATCCATGCCGAAGACGTCGGAGAGGAGGTCGAATCCCTCCTCCTTCAGGCGCCGCACGGCGTCGTGGACACGCGTGCGCGCGATCCGGACGGTGACCATGCCCTTGAAGGTCTGGGGCTCGCCCCCCTGCTCGACGAGCAACCGCTGCACGCGGGTGACGAGCGGACCAGCTTCGACGATCGCTGGTGTGCTCGCAGGAGCGTCGCCCGTCACCGCGACCACCCTTCGACCATGGGGAGCTCGATGCCACGTTCGTCGAAGGTCTCGCCGCGCACCTTCTTCTGCAACTGCATCACGCCGTACACGAGCGCCTCTGGGCGCGGCGGGCAGCCAGGGACGAAGATGTCGACCGGCACCACCGAGTCGACGTTCTGCACGATCGCGTAGTTGTTGAACATCCCGCCACTACTCGCGCATGCACCCATGCTGATGACCCACTTCGGGTCGGGCATCTGCTCGTAGACGCGGCGCATGACGGGCGCCATCTTCTTCGACAGCCGCCCGGCCACGATCATCACGTCGGCCTGGCGCGGGCTCGCGCGGAACACCTCGGAACCGAACCTCGCCATGTCGTTGCGGGCGTTCGTCGACTGCATCATCTCGATGGCGCAGCAGGCGAGGCCGAACGTCGCCGGCCAGAGGCTGTTGCTTCGCCCCCACGCGACGAGGCGACCGAGCGTGCTGAAGAGGATGCCGTCGCGTTCGAGCTCCTGGACGTCCTTCTCGAAGAGCGACTTCAGCGACATCTCATCACCACCGGAGGACGCCCCGCCGCAGGATGTAGACGTAGCCCACGGCGAGGATCCCCACGAAGATGATGGCTTGGGCGAACAGGAACTGCGGTGCGGCGCCGAACTTGACGGCGAGCGGGAAGAAGAACGCCGTCTCGATGTCGAAGATGATGAAGAGCACGGCGACCAGGTAGAAGTGCACGGGGAAACGCTCGCGTGCCGTGCCGGACGCCGGGATACCCGACTCGTAGGCGGCGAGCGTGGTGGGTGTGGCGCGCTTCGGACCGAGCAGGGCGCCGACGCCGATCGCGGCGGCCCCGATGAAGCCGGCCGCGAGGAACATCATGAGCAGGCCTTCGTACACGCTGTATCTCCCTCGTCACGCCAACATGGAGCACCGTGGCGGCGTCTCGGATCGTGATCGTCGGGGCGGCAGCGGCCGCTTGTGCCGCTTTTCACAATCTCGAACGACTCTCAGTCTAGCAATAGCGAGCGCACCCCACAAGGAGCCGGAGCACGATGGCAGCGGCGCCGCGGCTGCGCCGTGCGCGCCCGTGCGGCGCGAACCGGGCGCTTCGGCGGCGGGCGACCGCGACGCTTCGAACGACCACATCGGCTTGACGCGGCCGCGGCCGGTCCATATACTTCGGAGCGCTGACGGGTCGTTAGCTCAGTTGGCAGAGCAGCTGACTTTTAATCAGCGGGTCGTAGGTTCGAGCCCTACACGACCCACCAGGCCCGGCCCCTTCGACTAGCGGTTAGGTCACTACCCTTTCAAGGTAGCGGCACGAGTTCGAATCTCGTAGGGGTCACCACGCAACGGCGGAGCTTCGGCTCCGCCGTTCGCATTGTGCCGAGGAGACGGTCTCCGCGAGCGGCACGCCGTGTCACACGCCTTACCACTCGTCGAAGGCCGACTTGTCCGTGCCGTGTTCGCGCGCGTACGTCCCACGAATGAAGCGGATCTGGTACATATGCCCTGCCGCATGGTGTACGTGGTTCTCCAGCACCGGCAGCAACGGAACCGTCATGACACCGAGCATGTCGATCTCCCGATCGAGGTCTTCGGTGCGCAGCGCCAGCATGTTCCTCTGCGTGCGAACGAACGCTGAACGATACTGCGTGCGAATCAGCCGCAAGTCCTGAACCTCGTACCGCTTAGGATCCTGATTCTTGAGGTAGGTACCCGATCCCTCGAGCATGTCGGCCGTCCACACCTCCACGAAGAGGAGGTGCGACACGATCCACCGCACCGTGTTCGCGTGCGGATGGATGGGCCAGTCGAGTTCCGGCTCCGTGATCGCGCGGAGGCGTAACCAGAGTTGGGTGTGCATCGCCGCGTGGCCTCGCACGATGCTGGCGATCTGGTGGGGCGTGCCCTCCCCCATGATGCTGCTCCTCGACGTACGCACTCCCAGGGGCGTCGGCGGCACGTCACCGTCGGCGGCGGTCGCGGTACGGCCGCTGTGCGTGCAGCCGATGGGACGACGCTCCCGCATCGTACTGCTCCTCGGAAGCGTCGACCTTCGCGCTGCTCGAACCGTCGCGAGATCAACGCACCCGCGCGTCCCTCGAAAGCAGAGTTCCATGCGATCGGACCATCACTCACCATTGCCGAGGCCGATCACGTGCAGGAGCAACCTCGGGTACGGAGGTTCGAACTGCTCGTCCCGTCACGCGCTCGCATGTGTCATTGCCCACGGATGGTGCCCATCTTCGCTATGCTCGTGGGGTCGGGGCGATTAGCTCAGTTGGTAGAGCGGCCGCTTTACACGCGGTAGGTCGGGGGTTCGAGCCCCTCATCGCCCACCATTCCAGGAGCGACCTTCAGGGCAGATCGGCAAAGCTCGGCAATCTTCGGTGTCGACGCCAGCGATCGTCAGGTCCCCCCCAAGGGCCATCTCTGCAAGCCGGGAACCATAGCGAAATGGTGGTCGAGCGACAACAACGGCACCTCGTACCGGAGCGCGAGCGTAGCGATCAGTCCATCCATCGATGGCAGCGTCTTCCCGCTCTCGCGCAGGTCACGAAGCAGATCACCTGCGCTCGTGAAGTCGATCGCTTCGACCGCCAGCGGCGGCACGGCGCTCCATACACCGAGCACCGCGGCTGCCTCGCTGCGGCGCAGTCCCCGGCGGAGCTCGAGTTCGACCGGGCCACAGCGCACCGCACGGTTCTCGGTCAAAAGGGCGCGAACCTCGGAGCGGCCTGGCACCGAGCCTCGGAAGAACGCGACCCATGCACTTGTGTCGACCAAGACTCTCTCAGCCGTACTCACGTGCGACCCCCGTCGCCTTCCGACGAGCCACGAAACTCGGAATCGTCCATCGCCTCGATGTCGTCATTGCCGAGGATGTCCACGTTCCCTTCGAGGGCGAGGAGTCGCCGCAGCTTGGCCTGTCGCACGAACGTCTCGATCGCGACGTTGATCGCGGCCGT
Organism: Trueperaceae bacterium; assembly: GCA_013697735.1. Classification (GTDB taxonomy): domain Bacteria; phylum Deinococcota; class Deinococci; order Deinococcales; family Trueperaceae; genus SKWV01. The sequence continues at coordinate 20,916 of JACCWH010000155.1, forward strand.
CCGCGTCTCCGCCCCGGTCAACTCCATGAGCTCCTCGAGTCGCCCGTCCGGGATGCTGATCGTCGCACGCACCGCTGTCACCTCCTGATCGATGCTAGCACGGGCATCACAATGCCGATGCGCCCGAACGTCACGAAGCCTCGACGCCGGCAGCCGTACGGCCGCTCCGATCGGTTGACCGAACTGTACATCCTGCTGTACAGTCGAGCGGTAGGAGTGCCACATGAAGACCGTGACGTTCACCGAGTTCCGTAGGAACGCGTCCCAACTGCTCTCCGATGTGGAGCGCGGAGAGGCGCTCGTCATCATCCGCCACGGCAGGCCCATCGCCGAGGTCACACCCGTCTCGGAACCGTCGGCCATACCGGCCTGGAAAGGACCGGCCCTCCGCCTGTCCGTTGGCGGGGCGAGCCTGGCGACCGCGATCCTGGAGGAGCGGGCGGATGAGGACGTTCCTTGACTCCTCCGCCTTCGCGAAGCGGTTCGTCGAAGAGGCAGGAAGCGACGCGGTCGAACGACTGTGCGAGCAGGTTACCGAGCTGGGACTCTCGGTGCTCTGCGTCCCCGAGATCATCTCGGCGCTGAACCGCCGCGTGCGCGAAGGCTCGGTGTCGCGCGACCAGTATCTGGAGGCGAAGGCACGGTTGGCGGCCGAAGTGGCCGAAGCCACGATCGTGAACCTACTCCCCGCCGTGATCGCCCGCGCCATCGGCGTCCTCGAGACCACTCCACTGCGGGCTCTGGATGCCGTTCACGTCGCCTGTGCCCTCCAGTGGAAGGCTGATCTCTTCGTCTCCTCCGACGACCGGCAGCTGGGTGCTGCAGCGTACGCCGACCTGCGAACGATGAAGGTATGAGGTCGGCACGGCCGGCAGCCCGGGCCGGCCCGCACACCAGCAGGGGACCTCGACGCCAGCACGTCCTCGAAGCGCCCGTTCCGAGCTCGTCGCGGAACGTGATGACGATGTCGGCGCAGTCGGCCGCGAGGCGTTCCACCACGGTAGCGGCGATACCTCTGGATCTCCACCCGTTCACCATCGCCACCTTGCCGAGGAGCCGGTACTGCTCGTTGGGATCCATCGTCTCGATGCGGGTCTCCCCAGAAGGTATGGGTTCTCATCGACGGACTTCGGAAGCCCACATCTCCTCCCTTCGCTCGGTACGACGCGATGACGGCTCCCGAATTCAGATCCGGACCTAGCACCAGCAATTCGCAGAGGCGTGTGATTCGCCCACGGGCAACGATGTACACTGGAGTTGTACAGGAGGAACCATGCGTTCGGTCAACGTGAGTGAAACGCGAGAGAACCTGGCGCAGCTGCTCGACGCCGTCGAGGCTGGCGAGGAGATCTTGATCGTCCGACGCGACCGGCCAGTGGCACGGCTCGTACCGATCGATACGTCGATGACGGCGTTCCTCGATCGGGTCGCGCTGCGCACCGAACTGCCCCCCATGACGGAGCCGGCCGAGGCTGCGGTGCGGTCACTACGCGAGGAAGAACGCTCCTGAGTGCTGTACCTCGACACAAGTGCCGTCCTTCCCTACTACCGCCAGGAGGCGCGGAGCGACGCGGTCCAAGAGCTGTTGCTGCGGCAGCACGAGCCGGTGCTGATCAGCGACCTGACGCGCCTCGAGTTCGCGAGTGCCCTGGCGCGATGGGTCCGCATGGGAGAGCTGTTGGAACCGCAAGCGCAACGTGTGGAGCGGGCGTTCGACGACGACGTGGCGGCCGGCCGGTACACGGTGAGGATCCTGGGGCCACATGACGTCGAACAGGCCCGTCGTTGGCTACTGCGACGCACCACCCCGCTGCGGACGCTGGACGCCCTCCATCTCGCAGGCGCAGCGGCCGTCGACGCGGCCCTCGTGACGCTCGACGCATCGCTCGAAGAGGCGGCAACTGCCCTCGGCGTTCGGACGCTCCGCGACTGGCCCTAGTGCCCGATCGACTGACCGAACTGCGCCTAGCCAGCGTAGAGGCGTGCAACGCCGGTAGGCTGCACGGCGATGGACAGCGCGCCACCACCTCGCAATGAGGCCAGGGGACTCATGGCCGGCACGCCGGAGTGGCTGCGCCGCGTACTCCCGTGGGTCGTCTTCGCCGCCAGCATCGCGGCCACGGTGGTTGTGGTGCGGCAGCGCGGGGAGGATTTCGAACTGCTCGCCGCGCTGGACGTACGGGCAACCCTGCTGCTCGTGGTGCTGCAAGGCGTCTACCTCGTCGTTCAGAGTGGTCGCTTCCATGTCGTGCTCGTCAAGCTCGGCGGCGCCCGCATCGAAGCGTGGCCCTGGCTGCGCTTGTTCGTGCTGGGACGCTTCTTGAACCTGTTCCTACCGCAGGCGGGCAACGTCTACCGAGGTGTCGAGCTGAAGCGGCGCTTCGGTGTGGGGTACACGCGTTTCGTCGCCGCGTTCGCGAACGCACCGTGGACGGCCATGGTCCTCAACTTCGGGATCGGTGCCGCGGTCGTGGCGCTCACGCAACCCGCCGAGCGTATCGGGCCTTGGCCCCTCGGGCTGCTACTGGCGTGTGCGGCGTTCGCCGCGGCACTCGTGCCGTTCGCGCTCGTGCCCATGCTGCGACTCATCCCTCGACGTTTCCGGCTCCTCGAGTGGCTGCACGTGCGGCTGTCGGAGACGCTTCACGTGACGCTCGCGAGCCTTCGGGACCGGGTGTACCTCGGTCGCGTGCTGGCGTGGACGCTCGCCGCCTTCGTCCAAGCAGTCGTGATGCTGTGGGTGTGCTTCAGCGCATTCGGTGTCGAGGTCGGACTCGCCGAGGCCGTGGCGTTCTACGTGTTGCTCCAGCTCGCTACGTACCTCGTCGTCACGCCCGGCAACCTCGGTGTGCAGGAGCTCGCGTTCGCGGGTCTCGCCACCAGCATGGGTGCAGCCGCGGTCGAGGGGATCGCGGTCTCGGGCCTGCTTCGCGTGACGGGAGTGATGGCTCTACTCCTGCTCGCTCTGCCATTCGGCGGCGTCGAGGCGCTCAGGACGAGTCGGTCGACGCGTCACGCGTGACCACCGAAGGTAGGAGCGCGGCCACTTCGCGAGCGCACCGAGACGGCTCGAGGTGGCAGACGCGTCTCCAACGACGCGCCGACACACACCGGCCCACCAGCCGTGGAAAGTGGAGCCCATCGGCTCCCGACCCGTAGGGATCGGCGGTCACGACGTGACCGACGCTTGATCGCCCCCGACCGAGTCCGCCGCGGTGTAGCCTCCTCGCGTGCACGATTTCGACGTCCGCGTCGGCGCGTACGCCGTGATCATCCGGCGCGGCGCCATTCTGCTCACGCACTTCAACGCCCCCGAGGCGACCGGCTGGACGCTCCCTGGCGGCGGGTTGGAGGCCGGCGAGGACGGGGAGCGCGCCGCGCAGCGCGAGGTGCTCGAGGAGACCGGCTTCCGCATTGCGCTCGAGCGACTTCTCGGCGTCGACAGCGCCCAGATTCCCGCCTCCGCGCGGATCGACGGCCGCCGACGCCACCTTCACTTCCTCCGGTTGATCTACCGAGCGCGTGTCGTCGCCGGCACCCTACGACGAGAGGTGGGCGGGTCGACGGACGATGTCTGCTGGTTCGAACTGCGCGAGGTCCCGTCGCTCGAACGCGTCGACCTCGTCGACATCGGCGTCCGCCTCTGGCGGGCGGATCAGGGCCGCGCCGATCATTAGGTAGGGTGGCACGCTCCGTTCGGCTCCCGGCTATCGGTCGGACGCCCTCATCGACGCCGAGATCCGCTACCAAGCCGCCGAACGTGGCCACCTCGCGACCACGTTCGCACGTAGGTTCGGCGCATCGACTCGGACCCGATCCGAGCGAGAGGAGCCGACGATGACGACCACGAGCAGCACACATGAAACCCGCCGCGCACCCGAGCGGATCCGCCTTCCCGGCGGCCGCACCGTCGCCGTGCACACGCTGACGACCGGCACGAGTGACCGCATCGTCGTCGTCTGTCATGCCGCCCCCGGCTCGGGCCTCTTCGATCCCGACCCCCACGAGAGCGCGCGCCACGACGTCACCATCCTCGCCGTCGATCGTCCCGGCTACGGCGGGTCCGATCCCGTTGCGGACGGATCGTGGGCGAGCGTCGACTCGGCGGCGGACGACGTCGCGTCCGTACTCGACGCACTCGAGAGACGCACGGTCGGCGTCGTCGGGTGGTCGGCTGGCGGCCGCGTCGCACTCGCCCTCGCGGCGCGGCGGCCCGACCTCGTCGATCGCGTTGCCGTGGTCGCAACGCCAGCACCGAACGACCAGGTGGCGTGGATCCCGCCCGAGCACTCCCAGGCGATGGAAGAGCTACGACCCATGCCGCCCACCGCCGTCCACGCGATCTTCGCCGAGCAGTTCACGGCGATGGTCCCGAGCGATCCCTATGCTCCCGAGGCACTGGCCCTCCTCGAAGTCGGGGCGATGGACGCCGATGCGCTCGCGATCGACGGCGTACGCGCACGGCTCGGGCACATGCTCGCTCAGGCGTTCACCCAGGGCGCAACTGGACTCGCAGCGGACATCGCCGGGTACGTGCTGCGCCCATGGGGCTTCGATCCGGCCGACGTGCGAGCGGAGACGCTGCTGCTCTACGGGGAGGTCGATCCCGTGGCGGACGGCCGGCACGCGGCATGGTGGCAGCAGGCTCTCCCCGACGCGCACGTCGAGACGGTGCCCGGCGCAGGTCATGCGGTGATCGTGCCGATGTGGCACCGCGTGCTCACGCACGTCGCACCGAATTCGCTCCGCACCGCGAGGACGGCCGTATGAGACACCATGTGTCGACCTGCCGAGGGTTCTCTCGAGCGGCGCCCCGGTGCCCGACGATGTTCGCCGCCGAGGTCTTAGGACGGTGTCCAACTCGAGGGACCTGTCCGAGAATCAGCCGCCGGATGCTCCGAGCTCGGCGAGCATCCGGTGCACCTGGACCTCGAGTACCGGAAGATCCTTCTGGACCATGTTCCAAGCCCTCGCAAGGTCGACGCGGAAGTACTCGTGCAGCAAGACGTCCCTGGCGCCGGCGATGTCGCGCCACGGGACTTCGGGGTACGCCGCACGCACCTCGCTCGGAATGCCCTTGACCGCCTCGCCGATGACCTCGAGTCGCCGCACGACCGAGTCCTGCTTCTCGACGTTCGTGCGGAACGCGTCGTAGTCCATCCCCGCGGTATAGCGCCGGAGCAGGTCGATCGCAATGACGATCTCGCCGAGGAGGACTTCGACACTTCGACTCACAAGATGGGCACGACCTCACGCAAGATCCGGTCACGCAACTCCGGATGCAGCGACCCCGGCGTCGCGACGTCGACGTCCCGGCCGAGCGCTTCGCACAAGTCCAAGCGCAAGCCGGCCAGGTCGAGTAGCGTCCTTCCTTGCTCGAACTCGACGAGAAAGTCGACGTCGCTGGCCTCGGTCGCGTCGCCGCGCGCGAACGACCCGAACACGCCCGCCCGCACGACGCCGCGCCGCGACATGGGTGCCGCAACAGTGCTTCGAATCTCGTCGAGCGTGGGGCCCATGCGCTCAGGATACGGCCTCGCGCGACCTCGCCGCGAAGCGCATGGCATGCCCGCGGCCGCCATCACCCCTCCCACGGCGCCGCCCAGAGGCCTGGGGGCGCGCGCCCGAGAACCCTGTCGGCGGCTGGTACGGCACGAAGAAGGGCCTCCGCGGCCACTTCGGCGTCTACCTGCCGCCGCTCCTCGAGGCGCTCGGCCTGGCCGAACTCGAGCACCAACCACGCAACAACCGCATGCGCGCCGCCTGACATCGCGGGCACGCCCTCGGCGGCCAGGATCCCGTGCCGACCCTCGTTCGACGCGCCCGCTACGCCCTCTCGGTGGCCGCGCGGTGCGGCGCGTCCGACGAGCCGACGCCGACCACGCTGGCGCAGAAGCACGAGACGTCGACCGTCGAGTCCGCTCGCGCCAGGGCGAGATCGAGCCGCTGACGCAGCAGGCGGAGCTCGGTCGTCTCCCCCTGGCGCTCCAGGCAGGTGACGAGGCCGCGGAGGCTCCAGACGTTGTCGGGGTGGATCTGGGCCCGGGTCAGGCTCCCGCCGATGCCGAGGTCCTCGCGGTAGACGGCCTCCGCCTCGTCGACCCGCCCCTGCTCCAGCAGCAGCGCTCCCAGGGCGTGGCGCGTCGGCTGCATCCAGCCCCAGGGCTCGTCGTACGGAAGTGCGTCATCGTGGGCGACCGCCGCACGGAGGTGCGCGAAGGCGTCGTCGTAGGCGGCCGTGCGATACGCGATCTCACCCGCGAGCATCGCCTCGGCGATCCCGAGGAGGTCCTGACAGGTGTTGTTGTGGAGGAGCCGCGACGTCGGTACGCGCTCGCGGGCAGCCCGGAAGCGCGCCTGCTCGGCTTCGGCGGCGCCGACCTCCCCGAGCGCAGCGTGCGCGACGCCCTTGGCGTAGTGGATCATCGCCAGGGTCATGCGGTAGAGGTCCGGGTCGTGGGGAAGCGGCTGGGCAATGGCCTCTCGCCACTTGCCGAAGCGCACGAGCACGTGCTGCTTCACCGAGAGGTAGCTCTCGAAGAAGTCGGCCATCGGCGGCGACTCCATGCGCAGCATCGCTTCCGGTGTCGTCGCGATCAACTCGTCGGCGGCGGCCGCCGCGGGGGCGTACTGCCCGAGGAACATCGCCCCATACACGGCGAAGTGGTAGTCGTGCATGCGATAGCCGGAGTAGCGGTTCATGGCGCCCTCGCGCTCGAGGTAGATGCGGTCCGCCGCGATCGCGGCGAGGTTGCCGCGGAGCACGTCGTGATAGTTCCCGCAGAGGACGTCGATGTGCGTCGGCATGTGCACGAGGTGGCCCGCGTCGGGCACGAGCGTCCGGAGCCGATCCGCGGCCACGAGGGCCCGCTCCGGGACCGGCGACATCTCCATCAGATGGACGTAGAGATGGAGGAGTCCAGGGTGGCCCATCGCCTCGGGTCGGGTCTCGAACGCCTCCTCGAGCAGGGATTGGGCCTCCGCCGTCCCGGCTCCCTCGGCGATCCCGCCGGTTCGGAGGTCCCACATCCGCCACGGCGTCCGGTTCAGGATCGCCTCGACGAAGATCGAGCGGACGTCGAGGTCGTCCGGGTGGGCCTGATGGACGCGTCGCATCGCCCGCGAGAAGTCGTCGTCCCACGGCGCCTGGTCGTCGATCGGCGTCCGCTGCGGATACCTCGCCGCGAGCGCGCCGATGAGGGCCGCTTCGACCGGCGTGACGCCGCCGGCGAGCGCCTGCGCCGTCTGGAGCGCGTCGCAGGCGCGTGCGAGCGCCTTCGCCTTCCCCTTCGCGTCGAAGTGCGTCCAGGGCATGTTGTAGTTCGGTCCCGCCGCGTACGCGATGCCCCACTGCGCCATGGCGCAGGTCGGGTCGGCGACGAGCGCCCGCTCGAAGCAGGCGATGGCCTCCTCGTGGTGGTACCCGAAGGTCCAGACGAGTCCACGATCGAACCAGCATTGGGCAGCGGAGGACCGGGTGGTGATCGAGCGCGTGTGCGAGCCGAGGTCGTAGTACGCCATAGTCGTCCCAGCCTACGGCCTCGCTACTGCGCCCGGGCGGAGCGCCGGGACGAACCTGACGCCGCAGCCTCCTGCTCCTCGCCCGCGGCGGCGCAGCTCGCGCGCCTCCGCCGGCGGCGCCCGGCACGAGCGGCGGTCGACTCGGCCGTCGCCCGCGTCGGACCCAGACCCCGACGCCGCAGCGGTAGGCTCGACGCGTGGACATCGACGACGCGCGGCACCTCGCCCACGAGCTCATGCGCCGTCACGGCGTGGCCGACTGGAACTTCGGCTTCGACCGCGCCAAGCGCCGACTCGGCTGCTGCCACTACGCCAGCCGCACCATCACCCTCTCCTCCCCCCTCACCCGACTCAACGACGTCGACGTGGTACGGGACACGCTCCTGCACGAGATCGCCCACGCGCTCACGCCCGGGGCGGGCCACGGGCCGCGCTGGAAGCGCGCGGCGCGAGAGCTCGGCGCCGTCCCCCGCTCGTGCGCCTCCGCCGCCGACGTGACCCTCCCGCCGGCACCCTACGCACTGCTCTGCGACGGCTGCGGCGCGCGGCTCGCGCGCTATCGACGTCCGCGACGACGCTACGTCTGCCGCGCCTGCTACGACCGTCATCAGCGAGGCGCCGGGCCGCGCCCCGCGCCACTTCGCGTAGTGGCGTCGACCGGCTGACGCCGCGGCCTCAGGTCGCCTCGGAAGCGCGAGTGCGCAGCGTCTCCGGTACGCCCCACGCGAAGACCGCCGCAGCGCCGAACCCGACTGCCGCGATCACCAGCGCCGCGGATTCGAGTGTGAGTACGTCGGCCACCACCCCGACGACCACCGGACCGCCCATGGAACCGGCGTCTCCGATCACACGCCACACCCCCAAGAACTCCCCCACGGTCCCCGCTGGGGCGAGGTCGGACGCCAACGTCATCATCGTGCCCGAGCCGATCCCGTTTCCGAGGCCGATGATGCCTCCGACCACGAGGAGGCCCCAGAAGTCACCGGCGAGCGGGACGAGCGCCATCCCGAACGCCTGCAGGGCGAAGCTCGGCACGATCGCCCACTTTCGCCCGAGCCGGTCCATGAGCACCCCGGCGATCGGGAACATGATCACGTCGAGCAGCGCCGCCGCCGAGAGCACCCACCCCACCGCCTGTACGTCGAGCCCCAGCACGGAGGCGCCGACCAGGGGGATCACGATCCGTCGTCCCGAACGAACCATCTGCGCCATCACGTGCCCCGTGCCCGTCACGAGCAGCGTAGAGCGCTGCAGGCGCAATACCTGCGCGAGCGCGGCGCGGTGGCCGAGGCGGTGGCGCGGATCCGCCGCTCGTGGATCGCGCGCTTCGAGATAGCGCGCGCAGAGCACGAACGCTACGCCCGCGATGAGGGCGTAGCACCAGAACGCCGCAGCGAAGCCGAGCGTGCCCGCCACCACGCCGCCGAGCGCCGGCCCGATGAAGTGGCCCACGCGTGTCGCGCCGCCGAACGCGGCGAGCGCCCGACCACGCCCCATCGCCCTCGTCGCCTCCGTCAGATACGCGTGGCGCGAGAGCGACCACATCGCCGCACCCACGCCGGCGACGAGCCGCAGCGCGATCACCAGCGCGACGCTTCCCGCGAACGGCAGGAGCGTCACCGACGCTCCCACCACGACCACGCCCACGAGCATGACGCGCTTGCGGTCGATACGCCGAAGGAGCGAACCGGCCGGAAGATCGCCGACGAGCATGCCGATCGCCTCCGCTGCGAGGGCGACGCCGACGAGCGCGAAGCCGGCCCCCATCTGCGCCACGAAGAGTGGCAGCACCGGCACGAGCATCCCTTCGGCGAGGGCGAGCACGATCGTCGGCAGGTAGACGGCGCGCCAGAGCTCACGCCGCCCCACCACGCTCGGGACGGCAGCGCTGTGCTCCTCGGACGACATGCGTTCCAGCCTACGCCCGCGTCGCCCGCCGGCGACGGCGCACGTGCGTCGTCGCGGGCACCCGCGTGGCCGGAACCGAACGCGTGCTGCGCGTATATGATCGTCCCGTCCGATGAGCCGCACCGCACCCACCCTTCGCGTGAGGGTCCATCCAGGCGACCTGTTGGCCGGCATCACGGTTGCAATGGTGCTGATCCCACAATCGCTGGCGTACGCCGAGATCGTCGGCGTGCCCCCCGTCCACGGGCTCGTCGCCGCCGTGGTCGCTCCGCTCGCCGCCTATTGGTTCGCCAGCCCCGCGATGCAGAGCGGCCCGACCGCCATGTCGGCCGTGCTCGTGTTCGGCGTGCTCGCCACGCAGGTGGCGCCGGGAACGCCGGAGTACGCCGGCGCGGCTGCGCTCCTCGCGCTCCTCGTCGGCGTCATTCGCGTCACCCTCGGACTCGTCCGCTGGGGGGCACTCGCCTTCGCGCTTTCGCAACCCGTGCTCCGCGGGTTCACGCTCGGCGCCGCCGTTCTGATCGTCGCCTCACAGGTACCTGCGGCAGTCGGCCTGATGCCCGAGGGCCTCCACCTCATCCCGCGCGCCCTTCGCGCGGTGCTGAGGATCGGCGCGTGGTCGCCCGGTGCGGTACTGGCGACGGTCGCGACGGTGGCGGGGATCCTGCTCCTGCGCCGAATCTCGCCGCTCATCCCCTCCGCCCTCGCCGCGGTGGTGGTCGGAACCGCGATCTCGGCCGCCTCGGACGGGATCCTCGGACCGACACTCGGGTCGATCACCCTCACGCTTCCGAGCCTGCGCCTCGACCTCCCCTGGTTGCTGGTTCCACAACTCGCGCTCGGCGCCGCGGTCATCGCGCTCGTGGGCTTCGCCGAGCCGACCGCCATCGCTCGCCGCTACGCGAAGTCGGGTCGACGCTGGGACCCGAACCGCGAGCTCCTCTCGCAAGGAGCCTCGAACATCGCGGCGGGACTCACCGGGGCGTTCCCCGTCGGTGGCTCGTTCTCCCGCTCCGCGCTCGGCCAGCTGGCGGGGGCCACGACGCGAACCGCCGGGCTCGTGACGGGCCTCGTCGCCCTCGTGCTGATGGGCGCCGCGCCGCTGCTCGCCGATCTGCCTCGCGCCGTGCTCGCCGGCGTCGTGATAGCAGCCGTGCTCGACCTGGTGCGTCTGCAACCGATGACGGACATCTGGCGGCTCGGCCGCACCCAGGCGAGCATCGCCTGGACCACGGCGGGACTCACGCTCCTGCTCGAGCCGCGGGTCGACCAGGCCGTCCTGGCCGGCGTCGCCGTAGCGGTGGTGCTCCATCTCCTGCGGCAGAGCCGACTCGACATCGAGCACCTCTCCGAAGGGGGCCGGCACCGCGTGACGGTCCAGGGCGTGCTCTGGTTCGCGTCGTCGGTGCACCTCGAAGACGCCATGCGCGCGCTCTGGGGACGCTACGACGACGACCGGCCCTGGGTGATCGACCTACGGGGTGTGGGCCGCATCGATCTCGACGCCGCACTGTCGCTCGCCAACCTTCGCGATCAGGCGGCGGCGATCGGCCAGACGCTCACGTTCGAGGGCCTCGACTCCCGCACCGTCGACCGGCTTGCCCGCATGCAGGCGCGGCGGGCGGTGGCGAGCGCCGAGGCGACCGCGGCGTCTGCCGTGGACGACGACGCTGGCACACCCGGAGCAGCGCCGACCACCACACCCGACGCGTGAAGGTCAGGTCGGTCTCACCCCGACCTGCTGCACCATGCCCGGCAGGGTGCGCATCCACACGGGGCGGCGGGGTAGCAGGCCGGCGTCCGCCTGCCAGGCGCGGAGCGTGCCGAGCGTGACCGTCCCCGCACCGCTCGTGGCGGCGAAATAGAGGTCGAGCAGGGCACCGAGGCGAGCGCGCCGCGCCTCGCGCGGGGTCGCGGGCCGCACGAGGTCCTGGATCACGTAGACGCCACCGGGCCGCAGCGCACGGGTGATGCGCGACGCCAGGTCGCGGTTGGCGGCGTCCGTCAGGTGGTGCGTGAGCTGCGAGACGAAGACCACGTCCCACACACCATCGCCGAGATCGGTCTCGAACACGTCACCGCGCTGGTGCCGTAGCCGATCGCCCAAGCCGTGGGCGCTCAGGAGCGGGGCCGAGGCGCTCACCGCATCGGGAAGGTCGAGCACGGTCGCGCGCAACGCCGGATGCCGTCGGAGGAGGGCGGCCGCGAAACGCCCGTGGGCGCCGCCGATGTCGAGGAGCACCGTCGCTCCGCGCGGGACGGGCGTGCGACGCCCCACCTCCGCTGCCGACACCTTCGACAACGCGTGCAAGCCGCGTTGATAGCGCTCCCAACCGCCAGCGCCCGCCTCGGTCACCGCGCCCGGTCGATCGGAGCCCGGTCGATCGGAGCCCGGTCGATCGGCGGCAGGTCGATCGGCGCCGTCGACCACGTCGGGGCCGGCGAGCCGGTCGTGCATGCCGAGCGCCTCGCCGGTGCTCACGAAGCGCTCGTAGTGCTCGACGAAGCGCCATTCGTCGAAGGAGAACAGGACCTTGTCGACCACTTCATCGGGGGAGGCGCGCGAGAGCCAGCGGCGCGAGGAGCGCGAGAGCGCGTAGTCTCGATCACCCGAGGGCACGAGGTAGCCCATGCCGGTGAGGGCGTCGAGCAGGCGGTGCGTCGGCTCGGGGGCGGTGCCGCACGACGCTGCCACCGCCGTGGCGTCGCCGGGCCCGGGTGTGAGCGCCTCGAAGACCCCGAGGCGCGTGGCGACCATGAGTGTGCGGGCCCACGCGAACGCCAGGTGCGTGTCGACGAGCGGCGTAGGGATGCGGCCGGCTGCGAGCGCCAGCCACTCGAGCGGCGACTCGGCGATCGTGCCGATCCTCACGGCCGTCCGATCGCTCGCCGCCGCACCATCATCGGTAGCGCAGCATGACCCGCTCGAGCGCGTCGGGGGGCGGCCGCAGCCGCTCGTCCGGGAGCGAGGCGAGCGGCACGTCGCCCAGGTGCGCGGCTTCGGCGAACGACGGCCGCGTGGGGTCGTAGTGGATGAGGCCGGTGATGAACTCCTCGTCGCGCGTGGCGCGTAGCAGCCGCGCCACCGAGGCGTCGCGGTCGCGCGGATCGAAGTCGGACTCCAGTCGCCGGAGCTTCAACCGCGAGCCGTCGTGCAGGGGGACCACCGTCAACTCGCCCGGATCGCTCTCGTCGATCACGATCTCCTCCGCGACGGGCACCCAGCCGAGTTCCTGCAAGGGCTGCTCGTGATCGCGACCGTAGGCGTAGCTCTTCGGGCTCACGTCGTCGTTGTTGAACGCCACGCAGGGGCTGATGATGTCGAGGAAGGCCGTGCCGCGGTGCGAGAGTGCCGCCTTGAGGAGTTCGCGGACCTGCTTGGCGTCGCCGGCGAAGGAGCGCGCCACGAAGCCGCAGCCGGCCGCGATCGCCTCCAGGCAGAGGTCGATCGCCGGCAACTCGTTGTGTCCCGCGTACTTGAGATCGAGGCCTTCGTCGGCGGTGGCGGAGAACTGCCCCTTCGTGAGGCCGTACACGCCGTTGTTCTCGACGAGGTAGACCATGCGCACGTTACGTCTGAGCAGGTGCTTGAACCCGCCCATGCCGATCGAACCGGTATCGCCGTCGCCGGAGACGCCGATGGCGCGCAGCGTGTGGTTGCCCACGAGCGCGCCCGTGCCCACGGCGGCCATGCGGCCGTGCAAGGCATTGAACCCGTGCGACATGCCCAGGAAGTAGGCGGGAGACTTGCTCGAGCAGCCGATACCCGAGAGCTTGAGGATCTCGTGGGGCTTGAGCGCGAGTTCGAAGGCGACCTGGATGATCTGGTTGGCGATGGAATTGTGACCACAGCCGACGCAGAGCGTGCTCGGAGTTCCACCGTACTCGGCCTTCGACAGGCCGGCGGCGTTCGAGAGAATCGTTCGGGCTCGGTCCATGATCAGGCCACCTCGGCTGCGATGCGGACGTAGGGCGCGAGGCGCTCTTCGATGAAGTCCGCCGTGAAGGGCATTCCGTCGAGGTACGCGACGGCCTCGATGCGGGGGGCGAGACCGGGGTATTCGGCTCGGATGATGCCGGTGAGCTGCGCGTCGCGATTCATCTCCACCACCACCACACGCTCGTGTGCCTCGATGAACGCCCGGACGTCGTCTGGGAGCGGCAGCGCGCGGAGCCGGAGGCTGGAGAAGCGTTCGCCGCGCCCCGCCATCCGGTCGCGCGCCTCTTCGATGGCGTACCGCGTGGTCCCGAAGGCGATCACGCCGACGGACGCGCCCGCGACGACGTCGACCACGCTCGCGGGCATTGCGGCTCGCACGGTCTCGAACTTCCGCGCGAGACGCTCGGTATTGTCGACCCAATCCTCGGAGCGCTCGCTGTAGACGGCCTGCGCATTGTGGCCCGTACCGCGTGCGAAGTAGGCGCTGGCGCGGTGCCGATTGCCGGGGAGGGTGCGGTACGTGACGCCGTCACCATCGACGTCGACGTAGCGAGCGAAGCCGTGCGCTTCGACGTCGTCGGCGGAGAGCACCTTGCCACGGCGGAGTGGGCGGTCGGGGTACTCGAAGGGCTTCCCCATCCAGTTGTTCATGCCGAGGTCGAGGTCGGAGAGGACGAAGACCGGCGTCTGCAGCTCGTCGGCGAGGTCGAGGGAGCGCCAGCCGAACTCGAAGCACTCTTCGATCGACGACGGGAAGAGGACGACGTGCTTCGTATCGCCGTGCCCAAGCGTGTAGACGAAGCCGAGGTCGCCCTGTCCCGTCCGGGTCGGCAGACCTGTCGAAGGGCCGACGCGCTGGATGTCCCAGATCACGCCCGGCACCTCGGCGTAGTAGCCGAGGCCTGCGAACTCGGCCATCAGCGATATGCCGGGGCCGCTCGTCGCGGTGAGGGCGCGGGCGCCGGCGAAGCCGGCGCCGAGCACCATGCCGATGGCGGCGAGCTCGTCCTCGGACTGGATGACCGTGTAGGTCGGCTCGCCCGACTCGGTCCGACGGAGTTCGGGGAGGAAGTCACGCAGTGCGTCGATGAAGGAGGTCGAGGGCGTGATCGGGTACCACGCGGCGACGCTCACACCGCCGAACACGCTGCCGAGCGCACCGGCTTCGTTCCCGGTCATGAGGATCAACCCGTCGGTCGCGCGCATCGGTTCGACACGGTACGGATCGCGCTTCTCGAGCGAGGCTCGTGCCCACTCGAACGAGGCGCGGATCACGACCATGTTGGCGTCCACGAGCTTCTGACGACGGCCGAAGTGGATGGCGAGCGACTCCTCGACGGTGGCGAGCGGCACGTCGAGCAGGTGCGCCAAGACACCGACGTACGTCATGTTCGCGGCGTAGTCGCGGAGCTTCCCCTTCTGCTCGGTGACGCGGAGGAGATCCTTCACTGGCACCTCGTACGTGACGAGGTCGTCGCGCCGGACACTCGGTGCGAGGTCGGCGTTCACGACCGCCACGCCACCCGCGGGAAGGGCCCGCAGGTCGGCGTCGATGGTCTGTTGGTTGTAGGCGACGAGGAAGCTCGGCTCCCGACGCGCCACGTGGCCGGCGGCGTCCACCCGGATGTGGTACCAGGTCGGCAGCCCCTGTATGTTCGACGGGAAGATGTTCTTGCCATGGACCGGTATCCCCATCGCGAAGAACGACCGGAGCAGCGCAAGGTTGGCCGTTTGCGACCCGGTGCCGTTGACCGTGGCGACCACCAGTGCGAGCTCGTTCACGATGGGCGAGAGCTCGTTCACGGCGGCGGCCGGCTGTCCGTCGCGCACGGGCCCACGCCCCTCGGTCGCGTCGGACGTCATACGTGCCCGAACCGTTCGAGCATCTCGGCGGCGCTCATGCCCTCTTCGGAGAGGGCGCGCGCCTCGGCCTCGGCGGTGAGGATCGCTTCCGCCCGCGCCAGCACGTCGTCGATGCGGTCTCGTTCGATCACGACGACGCCGTCGTGATCACCGAAGACGAAGTCGCCGGGCCGAACGGTGACCGGTTCGCCGTAGGCCGCCGGCAGCGTGACCGGCACGCCGACGTCGGTCACGCGCCACCGTCCGAGGCCCTGGAGCGGTGTGACGAAGCGGGCGTACACCGGGAAGCCGGTGGTGTCTATGGCGTGCACGTCTCGAATGCCGCCGTCGACGACGGCGCCGCGGCAGCCGCGCCCCTGCATGGTGGCCGCGATGAGGTCGCCGAAGAGGCAGTATCGACCGGCGTCCGTGCCAGCCCAGACGGCAACGCTGTCGGCGGGTAGCGCGTCGGCAGCGGCGAGCTTCGCTCGGTCGGGACCTTCGAAGCGCTCCTGGCGACCGACGATGGTGGCGGCGAATCCTGCCAGGGGCGAATCGACGGCGCTCACCGGCCGTAGGTCGGGGTGGAGGGCCCGGGGCTCCCAGCCTCGCTCGTCGTAGACGTCGCAGACGACGGCGCTCTGGAGACGGGAGAACCGTTCGACGACGTCGGCACGGCGGTGGTCGTCCATCCCCTCAGAGTTTGGCACTCGCCACCTCCGCAGACGCCTGCACGGGCATCGGGGCCGCTCGTGCCACGTCGAGACCGCAGCGCTCGGCCACGCGCTCGAACTCTCGGATCGTGGCGTCGTCGATGCTCGGGTGGGGCGGGCGTACGGTCGCGGTGCCGAAGACGCCGCGGCGAACGAAGACGTGCTTGCGCAGCGCGACCCCGATGCCGGGCTGGAACTCGTAGCGGATGAGCGGGAGGACGCGGTCGAAGACCTCGCTCGCCCCCGCGGTGTCACCGGCCGCGTAGCGGCGGTAGATGTCGACGAGCACCTCGGGGAAGGCGAGGCCGGTCATCACTCCGGCGGCGCCGTTCTCGAGCTCCTCGAGCACCCACTGGCCGCCGAGCCCGCCGAAGATGCCGATGCGGCCGGGAGCGCCGGCGAGCACGCGACGCTGCTTGACGAGCACGGGCGGATCCTCGGCCTTGAGGTACGGCGTGACGCCGTCCACGGCGAGGGCGGCGATGAGATCCGCCGGTATGGTGATGCCGAACTCGCTCGGATAGTCGTGGATGGCGACCGGGAGCGCCGTGGCGGAGGCCACCGCCCGGTAATGCCGGTCGAGCACGGCGGCAGTGCCCGGGGCGATCGGTGCGACGAAGACGGCGTCGGCGCCGTGCGCCTCCGCCTCCTGGACCTGTTCGATCGCTCCTGCGGTACCGAAGGCTCGGACGCCGACCCACACGATGATGCGCCCGCTCGCCCGCGTGACCGCGGTCCGCATCACGTCGCGTCGTTCGGCTCCGGTGAGCTTGTGCGCCTCCCCCATGAAACCGAGGATCGCGATCCCGTCGACCCCGGCGTCGACCTGATGGTCGACGAGCCGTTCGACGCTCTCCAGATCGAGGGACCCGTCCTCCAGGAACGGGGTCGGGACGATGGGGTGGACGCCGGTGAAGGGGGGTGGGGAGGTCGCCATGCCCAACGCTACACCCCCCGACGCTCCTTCGACGCACTGTCCCGACATCGTTGCGGAGCCGATCAGGCTTCGATCACGATGTCCTCGTCGTCGCTTCCTGCGCCGCTCGCGGGCGTGGCGCCACTCGCCAAACGCGCCATCACCAGATCACGCACCTCCTGCGCCACCTCCGGCCGCTCCCCCAAGAACTCCGCCGCCTTCTCCTTCCCCTGCCCCAACCGCAACTCACCGAACGAGAACCACGACCCACTCTTCTGC
>JACCWH010000090.1 GCA_013697735.1 Trueperaceae bacterium
GTATTGCTCGAGTTCCGGATCCGAGCGCCGCTCCTGATCGAGCAGGTCTTCCACGAGTCGCTGCTGCTCACCATTGAGCGTGACGACGCCGATCGACAGATGGTTGCGTTCGGGTCCCGGAGTCGTCGAACGACCTCGGCAACGACGACCTTCGCCTCGATGGGATTGGTGCGCGACCGTCCCTTCGCATAGGCGCCTTCAACACGATGGAACGACACGGCCGTATCGCTCGTGTGCGCCGATGGGAATGTGACGAGGCTACTGCCGTAGTACGCGTGGTTGGAGAAGGTGATGAGGCTCTCGTGGCGGCTCCGGTAGTGACCGGTGAGCCGATGATGGGGTACTCGAGCCGAGCTGGCTTCGTCGCAGCGATCGAGCTGGCTTCGGAGCTTCCGCGACGCGGTAGCCGCCATCACTCAGGACCGCTCGAAGCGTGGCGCCGTACGAGTTGGTTCCCTCCATGGCAACCAGAACGCTCGCAGCGTCACCGAAGCGACGCCGCAGCCAACTTGCCGCCCGCGCGTGACCGGTCGACGTCGATGGGAACGAGCGCGCGTCGATCTCACGGCCGGTGCTGGCGTCAACAATCGCGAGCGTGTGCGTTCGGGCGGAGCGGGCTGACCTCGGCAGCGGCAAGCCGCGCGCAGACGCATAGGGTATCGGATCCATGGGAGGACAAGCTCGGCTCGCGGACGACGCCGGCCAGCATCCAGTCCATCGGAGCTTCCATCACATGCGGGTACGACACCGCGTCGACGTCACCCGCCTCGCGCTCACCCCTAGACATCGGGCCGAAGGCGACGTCCTTGTGCTAGGACCTCCTCGGCCACCCCGAGCAGATCCCCGGCTGCTCCCTTCGCCTCGGCCGCCGCGACCGTCTGCAAGTGATCGTGCAACGCACGTCCGGCGCTGAGGAACTCGCGGAACGCAGCAACCGGGAGCTGCATTCGGAGTTCGGCTTAAACTGATCACGGCGGCGACCGTACGAACCACGCGGCGATCGCCGGAGACGACCCCGGCGCCCGGTCCCGCACCGCGAACGGAGGCACCATGAGCGACCTCGACGAACGCAACCAGCGCGGCCCGAACCACGACGACGGCTTCGAAGCGAACCCCCCGTCCGACGTCGACATGCACCGAACCTCGGACGACAACGACTACAACCCCGGCGGCAGTGGCGTCTCGGAGACGCCCTTGCGCCCCGCGAACGAGGCGATCGCGCGCCGCGACGACCTCGCGCGGCGGCTCGAAGACCTGGTCGCAAGCGCCCGCGAGTGGGCGCGCGACGAGGGGTCCGAGGAAGCACACGACATCGCCGAGGAGCTCGCCGACCTGTACGACCGGCTCGGCACGCCCCTCGAAGACACGGACGGCACGCTCGACGACGCCTAGCGCGCCCCCACCGTGGAATCGGAGCGGCGGCGGACCATATGTGTCGACAGGCCCTCTGGGCTCCCCCAGCTGTCGAGGGCGTCACGCGCCCGCGCCCACTCGACCTCGCGATCGGCCCACGCCACGATGTCGCCTACGTGGGTCACGAACTCGATGTTGCGATCCTCGATCGAATCGACGATCCAATCGACCATGTCGACGAAGAGGGGCGCCAGTTCCTCGAACTGCACCATGTTCTGCGTGTCGGGCAGCATCGCAACCGTGAAGGACTCCGTCAACCCGGTCCGCACCTCGAGCGCGGCGTTTGCCTGCTGCTCCGGCGCGGCGGAGCGCGCGACGGTCACCTCCAAGCGGTCGGTGTCCTCCGTCACGGACCACCTACGCGTCGGCCCGTAAAGCGCTGCGTCCCCCCGATATGGCTTACGTCCGAGCGTTCCCGCCTTCATAGCGCTTGACGCTATATAGCGCGCCGCGCTAAGATCTCACGCGTGATTCAGTCCTTCGCGGACAGAGACACGCTAGCGGTCTTCGAGCGAAAGCGCGTGCGTCGACTCCCGCCGGACATTCACAGACGAGCGCATCGGAAGCTCTTGACGCTTCACGCAGCGAATTCCCTCGAGGACACGAATGTCCCGCCGGGGAACCGTCTGCACTCGTTGGAAGGAGACCGAGCCGGCCAACACGCCATTTGGATCAACGACCAGTGGCGCATCTGTTTCCGATGGCACGACGGGAACGCCTACGACGTGGAAATTGCCGACTATCACGACTAGAGCTTCTTTTGGGATGAGAGAGCGAGGGCGCAGATGACTGGGAGCGAGCTCGACGAAGCCTATCCGCCCGTCCACCCGGGCGAAATCCTCCGGGAAGAGTTCATGGAGCCCCACGGTCTCTCGGCCTATTCGTTGGCCGCTGAGCTCGGCGTGGATCACATGCGCATCTACCGGATCACGCGCGGCGAACAGACCGTCACCACAGATTCGGCACTGCGTTTGAGCCGATTCTTTGGCACCACCGCACGATTCTGGCTCAATCTTCAGGATCACTACGATCTAGAAGTGGCCGCTAGGGACGAGGGCATACAGGAGAGCCTCAACAAGATCCGACAGATCCACACAAGTAATCCCGCATCCCGGAGACGTGAACTTCGCTAGCGGCGAGCACTCTGCCGTGATGAGCGCGTGGTCGTTGCGAGTCCTACGCGACCCACCAGCTTAGCCGCTCGGGAGGTCGTCAACCGATTGAACTCATGGCTAGCGCCAAAATCTTCGAAACTGCACCGACCGGCCGACCCGCAATGGCGACGACGGACTGCACGACCTCCAGCTCTACCTCAACGAAGCCGGGGTCGAGATAGTCCCCGTCGATCGCGACAGGCGGACGCGGCACTCCGAGGCTGGTCACGCTTCGGTCGAGGACGGCACCCCGCCGCACTGAACTACGGAGACTGTTTCGCGTATGGCCTCGCCATCACGCGCGGTGCACCGATTCTGTTCGTCGGCGCCGACTTCGACCAAACAGACGTCGCGGTGGCATGATCGCCACCCGCCCCACCGTCACCGACCGAGCGTTGCGACCATCTCGAGTCGGACGCCGGGACCGAGGTCGGCGACGCCGATGGTGGCGCGCGTTGGCAGCTGGGCGGCGTCGAAGAACTCCTGCCACGCGCGATTCATCGCCGGCTTCTCCGCCATGTCCGTGATGAAGATGGTGGCGGTGAGGACGCGGCTCCGGTCGAGCCCATGCGACGCCGCCAACTCGTCGAGCTGCCGCAGCACGTCGCGCGTCTGCCCCTCCATGTCGGCGCCGAGTTCGTCGGCGACGATCCCAGCGAGGTAGATGGTGTCTCCGTGCGCGACGGAGAGGTGCATCAGGCCTGCGTACGGCTCGGATCGCTCGATGTCTGCCATGGGTGGTTCCTCCGTCTGCGAGCCTATCGCCCTTCGAGCTCCGGGAGTGCGGGAACCGATGCCTTCACGGCCTTCGGAGTTCGGTCCCCACGTAGCGCGGGCGCCGAGACCCACAAGCGTCACCTGCGTTCAAGTGATAGGCGTTGAGGATGAGAGGCGAGTCGCAGCGTGTCCTCCGGCCGGCGGAGGGTGCTGGCGACGGCAGATGGAGGCATTGGCATGCAAAGCGAACGCACGCACCCCACGCAGGCACCACGGGCACTCGGGCGGTCTGGGATCACCACGGTCGTGGCGACCGCGCTGACGCTCCTCGTGCTAGCAGCGACGCACGCCGGCGCTCAGGCATCACTGTCAGGTATCCAGACCCTGCCCAGCGCCGACGACTTCGCGACGACCGTCGAGCGCCTGGAGCAGGCGATCGCCGACGAAGGGCTCACACTCCTGACGATGATCGACCACGCGGCCAACGCCCAGAACGCCGGGCTGGAGCTGCCGCCGACGACCGTGTTCCTGTTCGGGAACCCCGAGGCCGGCACGCCGCTGATGCAGGCTGCTCCCACGTTCGCGCTCGACCTCCCACAACGGATGCTCGTCTGGGAAGACGCGAACGGTGACGTCTTCGTCACCTGGCGAGACCCGACCGTCCTCGCCGAGGAGCACGATTTGTCGCCCGATCATGCGCCGCTCCCGAACATCGCCGCTCTGCTCGAGGCCTTGGCGCGGACGGCGGCCGCCGCACCTTGACCTGAGCCAGTCGCCGCACGGCGGCACGACGGACCGGAGAATGATGCGCTCGGTTGCACGGCTGCTGTCGATTTGCGACCCGCCTCCCCGATCTCGACGAGTCGCAGTTCGGGCCTCAGAGCGGCACGGCCTCGGCGAGGATGGGATACGGCGCATCGTAGATGCTCGCGGGTGGGACGTGTTGCGCTCATGCACGACGACGCGCCCGCACCCACCGATCCGCGGTGCGCGGCGCCCGCCTTCCATCCGCCACGGTGGGTCACCTCACTCGAGCGTCGTTCGCCCGTTGGCGGAGCCGCGCAAGAGCACTCGGCTCCGCGCCGGCACGAATGTACGCGACGAGGATTTCGGCACCTTCCTCGGCGCTGGCAAGCTCGGTGTCGATCCTCAGGTCGTAGTCGTCGTGGGCGTAGGTGCTGTCGTAGTACGCCTCGATCATCCCACTGACGTAATGGCGCTCCTCGCGGGAGCGTCCGCGAGCACGCGCGACCTCGCGGGAGCAGCGGACCTCGACGAAGTGCGCGTCGAGTCCCGTCAGAGCCGCGGCGACGTCACCGGGGCGCCACGGATAGAGCAACACGTCGTCGACGAGAACGTGGTTACCGGCTCGCGCGAGTGCGGCAGCCAGTCGAGGCAACCCCTCGAGCAGGGAGAGGCCGAACGGCCCCGCGTCGACCGAGATCAGGCGCCCCGTCGCGTCGCTCACCCAGCGGGCGCCGAGGTCCGCGTCGGGACCGTCGCCGAGGAAGCGCTCGGGCATGGTCGACGTCAGCCAATCGAGGCCGACGTGGAGCACCGGCTCCGGCCACCGGGCGCAGAAACCGCGAGCGATCGTACTCTTGCCGGCTGCGGAGATGCCGTTGAGGTACATGACGAAGCCGGGGGGCCGCATGCGCAAGCATGCGGGTCCGGTAGCGGCCCGGTCAAGCATCATGCTGGAGGGCACGCCGCTCGAGGTGCGCGCAGCGGTCGCTCGAAACATGGGCGCGCCATATTGGCTACTCCGCCGGCGTGGCGACTCGTTGGTCTGCACGAAGCGGTCGCGTCCGACCTCGCCTCGCTGTGAACGTGGTCGTCGCGCAGCGTCCTTCGACCACATAGACAGCAAGCTGGTCGACGGTGGGGGCGCTGCGATGACCGATCGTCACGAATGGTCCGTCGGATCGTCGGGCGAGCCGAACGCTGGCCGCAGCCCATCGAACATAGGAAAGTGCTTCACGTTCAACGTCATCAGCGGGGCAGCGTGGATCTCGGAGGTAGCGGCGATGACGTAGTCGACGAGGTCGATCCCGCTGTGGGAACGTCGGTACTCCCGCAGGAATTCTCCCGCCCTGCGTGCGATCGCGTCCGACACCGGAAGCAGTCTGAGACCGCCGAACAATCCGGCGACGCTCGCGCGTTCGCTCGAGCGCATGCCGCCCTCGATCTCGGTGCGAGCGAGCACGCTCACGCGGCGCTCGATCGTAGGGACGGCGAGTAGCGCCTCGGTTGCATGGGCGTCACCACGAAGGTGGGCGATCAGCACGGACGTGTCGAGAAGCATCTACAGACCCTCGTCCTCGAGCCGCGTTGCTGCCGATCGCCCTCGCACGGAGCGCTGCCACGCCCACCAGTCTGGTGCGTCGCGCAGGATGCCAGCGGTGGCCAGGATGCCGGCGCGCGCTTCGGCCTCGGCATCACCGGTGTCGAGCGCCGCATCGAGGATCTGGCGAATCACCTCCGCCTGCGAAACACCTCGCTCCTCCGCACGCTCTGCGATGCGCCTCGCTTGGTCTTCGCGGATGTAGATCTGAGTGCGCTTCAT
>JACCWH010000196.1 GCA_013697735.1 Trueperaceae bacterium
CGGGAGCGCCTCGAGCTCCTGCCAGGTGATGCGCGTCGTCTTGATCGCTGCCCCCGGACCGACCGTGTTCACGGCGATGGATCGCTCCTGCGCTTCGAGCGCGAGCGCCTTGACCATCCCCTCCTGCGCGTGCTTGATCGTGCAGTACGCCACTTCGTCGACGTAGCCCCGCACCGAGGAGCCGCTGGCGATACCCATGACGTGCCCGCCGCCCTGCGCGACCATGGTGCCCCAGACCGCACGGATGCCGTGGTAGAAGCCGCCGAGTCCGACGTCGAGCTGGCGCTGCCAGCTGGCGTCGTCGAGGGCCTCGAAGCGCACGAGCGGCATGTGGATCGCCGCGTGCACCAGCACGTCGATCCGCCCCCACCTCCCGGTCACGTCCCGAGCGACCGCGTCGAACGCGCCCCGGTCCGCCACGTCGAGTCCACGGCCCAACGCCTGGCCCCCGGCCGCCTCGACGTCGCGCACCGCGCGAGCGACGTCGTCCTCGTCGATGTCGGTGATGCAGACGCGGGCACCGGCGCGGGCGAGCGCCATGGCGACGCCCCAGCCCAGGCCACGGCCGGCTCCGGTCACGATCGCAGTTCGTCCCGTCAGGTCCATGCGTCTCCCAGCGGCTCGCCCTCGCGCCGGCGGCACGGAGGCCATCGCCGAAGCGGTGCGTCGAGCATACGGCGAGCGGCCGGCGCGAGCCTCAGGACGACCTGCCAAGCGTGGGACGAAGCATCGACCGGACTTTCACCCGTGAAACTCGCCCCAGCCTCGTCGTGCGCCGGTGAGTGTCCGCGGCCGAAGCGACTGCAACGGCTATTCTCGGTTCATACACCGATCCGCCTCGTATAGGGCAGCGGAGGTGGGAATGCAGAGGAAGCACAGCGCGAACGCGCTCGTCGACGTGGCCGATGCTTGTCTGGTCGATGCCCGCACGAGAACACATAGGAGGGACCATGAGTTCGAGTACCGTCGTTGACGCCGTCGGAGGGACGGCCGGCGTCCTTCGTCTCGCGCATGCCTGGCACGAACGGGTCATGGCCGACGAGGTCGTCGCCCACGCCTTCCAAGGAGGGTTTCACCCCCAGCACACGGAGCGGCTCGCGGCCTACTGGGGCGAGGCGTGGGGCGGGCCGCCGACCTACAGCGAGGCGTACGGAACGGAGTCCGAAGTGGTTCGGATCCACAGCGGGAATGGTCCCCACGAGGAGATGGATCGCCGCTCCATCGTGTGCTTCGAGCGAGCGATGGACGACGTCGGGCTCATGGATCCGCGGCTCAGGCGCGTGTTGCTCGAATACTTCACGTGGGCAACGACCACCACGATGGCGGCGTATCCAACTGACGCGAAAGCCGTTCCCGAGGGCTTGCACATCCCGCGGTGGTCCTGGGACGGCCTCCTGAAGGGGCGGTGAATCCGATGCACTGCTCGATAGCGTGACGGGTTGGCCCGATGGCGGCACGTCGGGAGCCACCGGCGGCGAGCCGTCCGATGCGGGCATCGTCTCCCTACGGAGGCATCGCAACGTCATCCACTCAGGCCCGCACGTCGTCGGGCGACACAAGCGATGACCGGTCATGCGCTCGATGTGGCGAGCGGCTCGCTCAGGCTGCGGCACCCGGCTCGGCACGCTCCGGTTCGCTGGTCAGCGGGACGTGAGCCGCTTCCGCCAGGGATGGCCCGCGGGAAGTGCGGCGTCGAGCCAGGCGCGTGCGTCCGCGTCGAGCATAGGGAGCGCACGCGCGAGGTCGGCGTCGTCCTTGGGGCGTGGCACCGTCCGGCCGCCGGTGGTGGCCTTGAAGAGGAGCACGGCCTCGGGCGCCATGACCGGGACGTCGACACCGTCGATGATCGCGTGGCGGATGGCGCGGTGGAGCGGGAGCATGATGCGGGGGTCGCGTCGGTAGCGCCATTGGGTGGCGGTCCATGGCTCGATGACGACGTCGACCCAGGTGTCGCCCCGGCGGGCGTGCGCTTGGTGGCCGCCGCCGGGGTGGGCCTCGCCCGGGTTGCGCGGGAGGTATCGGGCGGGGTTGCCGGCTATCACCCAGGAGGCGCGTATGCCGTGGTGGGCCAGGGCGTCGAGCAGGTCCGGGGCGGCGGCCGCGTCAACGGCGATGTCGATATCGTCGTGATGGCGGGCGGGGGCGCCCGCGATGAGGTCGAGTGCCCAGCCGCCGGCGATCGCCCAGCGGGTGGGAGCGTCGGCGAGGGCGCGTGCAAGGTCGAGGATGGGGTGGAAGCCCGTGCGCTCGAGGGCGTGTGCGAGGGCGTCGACCTCGAGTGCGGCGAGGACGGAGGCCTTGGCGTCGTTGTATGCGGCGCGCGCGGCGTCGTCGTCGGCGATGGCGTCGCTGCGCGCCAGCCCGTCGAGTGTGGCGGCCTCGTAGCGTGCACGCGCGTCGCTCGAGGCGCGCAGGTGATCGCGTAGCGCGAGGCGGCGGTGCCAGCCGTCGCTCTCGTGGCCAACCACGTGCAGGTGAACGTCGTGCCGCCCGAGCGTGTAGAAGGTGCGTCCAATGAGGTTGTCTTGGCCGTGGCGCACGAAGCCGAGGTCCACGATGCGCGCGTCGGCGTGGCTGGGTAGCGGCCACGGGTGCACCTGGGCCAGCAGGTCGAGCGTCGGCTGGGCGAGCAGTCCGGGCACGGCGGTCGAACCGACGTGGGCGACGTCGTAAAGGTGACCGCCGTCGAGGGCGTCACCCAACGCGTGCTCAACTCGTGCGCACCAGCTCGTGCCGGTGGCGGCCCAGGTGGCGTCGACGCGCTCGAGCCGGGGGCGTATGCGCGCGCTCATGTCGGTCTGGAGTCGGAGTGAGCCGCGGTGGTGGACATACGCACGGTGGATCGTACCGCGGGGGTGCGAAGGAGGCGGCATGCGTGCGTCGAGTGCGGCGAATCCGCTTTCGATGCCACCAGCGTCGCTGGAGGAACGCCACACCTGATAGCTCTAGGCATGCAACGAGCATCTAGCGTGCCCTATTGATGTGTGTCGGGCTGCTTCCGGCTTGTGCTTTCGCCTTCGGCGTTTCGCGCGCATGCCTTGGTCGCGCTGGTGTTACACGGTGGTTTGCAGACGCGTGGCGATGGTGGTCCACTCGTACCGCCATGGTTCGTCCTGAGGGAGGTGCAGGATGATGTGTCGCTTGGCCTACTCTAACCAGCCGCCGGGCTTGATGAGCAGCTCGCCCACGGTAGCCGGTTGGGCGCGCGAGGTCGGTGCCGATGGCGGAGAGGCGCAATTCCTGTTTCAGCACGACCCACGCTCCACACTTCGGCTGGTCGGTATGCGCTGAATTCGTTGCTGGTATCGGGGCGGTCGTTCAGCCGTCGCTGACAGCTTCGGGCTTGAGTGCGTCGTTTCCGTGTGGCGCTACCACTCGGTGATTAGGTTCTTGGCTCGGCGCTGATTGTCGATGACGGGCTCGGTCGTGCTGGCTGGACCCACGGTCAATTGCATTGTGCGGCACGAAAGCGTTGCGAATGGCGGCTTGCAAACATTGCAACCTGCGGTCTGGAAGCGTTTCATTCTGCGGTATGAAGATTCCGCACGACGGTCCGTTCGCCTGATTCGAACGTCAGCCCGAGGCCGGCCGCGTACCGGCCCCGTGTCGTCGACCAAGAGCTCGACTACCGTCTGCGGAGCCGGGGCGCCGTGGTCATCGAGGGCCCGAAGGCGTGCGGAAAGACCGCCACCGCCATGCAAACGAGCCGCCGGTGTCGTCTGCTTGGATGTCGATGCGGGGGCGCGGCGCGCTGTCGAGATCGACCCGGAGTTGGTTTTGGACGGGCCCACCC
>JACCWH010000201.1 GCA_013697735.1 Trueperaceae bacterium
GCTCCGAACGTAGCGTACGGGCCGCCACCCGCGCTATACTCTTCGGCGACGGGGCGTGGCGCAGCCTGGTAGCGCACCTGCTTTGGGAGCAGGGGGTCGTCCGTTCGAATCGGTCCGCCCCGACCACCTATACATACCTGGGTCCCTTCTGGGTTGGCGGAAGCAAACACCACGTCGACACGTTCGCGGGTGAGACACGCCGCGTAAGGCGGTCTTCCGGTATCATCGTCGCGTGGCCGCGCGGCAAGCGCTCGCGGGAGTAGCTCAGCTGGTAGAGCGACAGCCTTCCAAGCTGTATGTCGAGGGTTCGAATCCCTTCTCCCGCTCCATGAGACAGCGGCGGCCCTTCGGGGCCGCCTTCGTCACCGCGCACGATCTCGCACCCGTAGCTCAGTGGATAGAGCAGCCGCCTTCTAAGCGGTCGGTCCCAGGTTCGAATCCTGGCGGGTGCACCATGCGATGCGGCCTCCCACACGGATGGACGACGACGACGAATCCCGTGCGCCTGAATGCTGCGCACGGGATTCGCGATGGTGCTAGGGAGGCAGTGCGGCCGGGCGTCAGTCCCGGATGGTCACGCCTCGCAGGTCGAGGGAATCCTGGGGATCGACCACGAAGCCTTCGATCGTGTCCTTGGCGCCGATGTTGCTTTGGACGTGGAAGAGCGGGTGGCGGTGCTGCCAGAGCTTGTTGTACTCACCCATAACCTCATAGGCGGCGAGGCGCTCCTCGAGCGAGGCGGGCGACTGCGAAATCGCGAACGCCTCGTCGTACTCGGGCGTGCAGTCGATGGCGTACCAGGCGCGAACGGTCTGGAAGCACAGGGGCCGGTTCTGAAGGTACCCGACCTCACCGGTGCGGATGCCGGAGCCGGTGGTCCACATCTCGGTGAGGGGCGGCAGTCCCTCCTGCTTCCAACGCAGCGCACCGTTGTTGACGGCGGACGTGAAGGCCGCCGCGTCGACCCGCTCAAGCGTGACGTCGATGCCAACGCGTCGGAGCTGGAGTTGCACGACCTGGAGGGCGTCGAGCTCACCGGCGGTCACGCCACGCGTGAGCACGTTGAGCGTCAACCGCTCGCCATCGCGCGAGCGAATGCCATCGGAGCCGACGACCCAGCCGTCTTCGTCGAGCAGGCGTCGGGATTCCTCGAGGTCGAAGGGGAGCGTGTGGTCGTAGTATCCGACCGATTCGGGGGGACCGTGCCCGAACGCCGGAACGCCGTTCTCACCGATCACGGTGCTGATCTGGTCGCGATCGATCGCGTGCGCGATCGCGTAGCGGACGTTCTCGGTGAGGCGCGGGTGCTTGGTATTACTCTCGAGGAAGAGCGTCCGGAACGTCGGGGTGCGGAACACTTGGGTCCCCTGCGCCCGCTCGATGAGGCCCATCTGGTCGGCAGGCACGGTGAACGCCATGTCGATCTCGCCGGTCAGCAGTGCGAGCACGCGTGCGCTCTCATCGGGGATAGCTTGGAATACGACGCGATCGACACCGGCACCGACGGGGCCCCAGTAGTCGTCGTTGCGCTCGAGGACCACTCGCTCACCCGGGTCCCAGCGCACGAACTTGAATGCGCCCGTACCGCTTGGGCTCTGGCCGTAGTTCGCCTCGCCGACCTCGAGGTAGTGCTCCATGTCGACGATCATGAAGAGCGCCGCGCCGAGGATGTTGAGGAAGATGAAGTTCGGCTCGCTCAGCGTGACGTCGAGCGTGTACTCGTCGACCACCTCGAGCGATTCGAAGGCGGTGAGGAGTCCGGCTGCGATGCCGGGGGCGTCCGGGTCGAGCATCGTCTCGAAGTTCCACTTCACGACCTCCGCGTTGAAGGCGTTCCCGGTGTGGAACATGACGCCCTCCTGGAGGTGGAAGCGCCAGGTGACGCCATCCTCGAGGAGCTCCCACTCGCGCGCGAGCATGGGCACGAGCTCGAGATCGGGACCGTAACGCATGAGCCCCTCGTGGATCTGATACGTGACCTCGGCGGTGAGGTTGTTGGCCTGGCGGAACGGGTTCATGTCGTTCACGTCGCCCGCGCGGCCGATCGTGAGGGTGGTCTGGGCCACGGCTGAGCCGAGGACCAGCAGAGCGCTTGCTAGGACGAGCAGTCTACGCGTCATACGGTGTACCTCCTAATGGATCGCGTCGTGATCCGGATCGTTCATGGGCGCCGCCCCAGCCCCGGGAGCCCACGTAAAACCGTGTTTCACTCAGCAAGAGCAAGCCTAGCGCTGCCCGGGCGGGTCGTCAACGCATCGCTCGCGCGGTGCGTACACACCTCGGGCGGGATGCGTGCGAGGGATCGCGAGAGTCACGGACGGTCAGGTCCGTTTCGTTCCCGTCACCCAGTCGTAGCGGACGTCCTCGTCGACGATTTCCTTGGGCGCACGGGAACCGACGCCGGCGGCACCATCGACTTCCCAGACCGCGCCCGTGACGTAGCTCGAGAATGCCGAAGCCAGGAAGAGCACCACGTTCGCTACCTCTTCGGGTTCGCCCGGACGCGCTAGGGGCAGCATCGGGATGCGCTTCTCGAGGCCCGCCTTCATCGCCGGCGGAAGCGGCTTCGGCTGTGTGTCGATCAGGCCGGGACTGACCGTGTTCACGAGAATGTCGTACGGTCCCAGTGCAATTGCGGCGACACGACCGAGCGCCTCAGTCGCAGCGCGGCTCGACGCATATGCGGCGGCGCCGGCGCCACCGGTCTTGGCAGACCCGGACGAGAAGTTGACGATGCGACCCTTGCGCTCGCCGGCAATCATCGCGCGCCCGGCCGCCTGGGTCATCAGGAATGTGCCGCGACAATTCACGGCGTAGACAGTGTCCCAGACATCGACGGAGTAGTCGAGGAACGACTGCATGGGCGCAACGGCGGCGTTATTGACGCAGACGTCGAGGCCGCCGAAGCGATCGACGGCCGTGTCGACGATCGTATTCGCACCTTCTTGCGTGCTGACGTCGGCCACCACGCTCACGACGTGGTCCTCGTGCCCGGTACACGTCTCGAGGAGCCCCGCCTCGTCACGATCGGCGGCGACCAACGTCGTGCAGCCAGACGCGAGGAACGAGTGGACCAGTGAGCGGCCGACGCCGCGAGCGGCGCCGGTGACGATGACGGACTTGCCTTCGAAGCTGATCTGCATGGGTGACCTCCAGGTCGGTGAACGGTGAAAAAGCGCGTGCGATCACTCGCTCGAAGAGGTCGCCTTACGCAACTGCGGATTGAGTGCGTCGCGGAGGCTGTCGCCGAGCATGTTGAGCGCCAGGACGAGGACCATGATGGCGAGGCCGGGGTAGATGGCCATGTAGGGGGCGGACAGAAAGAAGCGCTGACCGCTCGCGATCATGCCGCCCCACGAGGGGAACGGTGGCTGCACTCCGAGGCCGAGGTAGCTGAGTCCGGCTTCGGCGAGCACCGCGCGTGCCAACTGCGCCGTCGAGAACACCAACAGCGACGAGAGGAGCATGGGCGTGACGTGCTTGAGGATCACGCGCATGTGGTTTGCGCCGAGCGATCGGGCCGCGGAGATGAAGTCGCGCTCGAGGACGGCAAGCACCTCGCCACGCACGAGGCGGGCGTAGCCCGGGATACCACCGATGCCGATGGCGATCATCGTATTGGTCAGTCCAGGACCGAGGAAGGTGATCACGGCCAACGCGAGCAGGATCCCGGGAAACGCGAGCAGCACGTCGACCACGCGCATGAGCGTGGCATCGACCCAGCCGCCGAAGTAGCCCGCGAGGACGCCCATGACGAAGCCGAACACGAGGCCGATGGCCACCGCAACGAAGCCGACGGTCATCGCTACCCTCGCGCTCACCAGCATGCGGCTGAAGATGTCTCGACCGATCTCGTCGGTCCCGAAAAGATGCTCGGCCGAGGGTGCCTGTCGCGGCAGCGTCAGCATCTCTATCTCGCTGTGGGGAGCGAGCTGCGGCCCGAACGCCGCGACCACCAGGTAGACGATCGTGATGAGCGCCGAGAGCTGCGCGATGCGGCTCCGGGCGACCTCGCGGATGAGTGGATTCGAACGCATCGCGGTGAGCATCAGTACCGGATCCTCGGATCGACGACGGCGTAGAGCATGTCGACGAGCAGGTTGACGACGACGTAAATGACAGCGATCACCAGGATCGCACCCTGGACGGTCGCGTAATCACGGTTGAAGATGCTGTTGACGAGCAGCCGGCCGATGCCCGGAAATGAGAAGACCGATTCGGTCAGAACCGAACCGGCAAGGAGGTTGCCGAGGTTGAGGCCGAGCACGGTGACGATCGCAATCCCGGCGTTGCGGAGGCCGTGCTTGTAGACCACGACCCAACCCGCGAGCCCCTTTGCTCGCGCCGTGCGGATGTAGTCCTGCTCGAGCGTGTCGAGCATGCTCGAGCGCGTGAGACGCGCGATCAATCCCGTCGAAAAGGTGCCCAGGGTGATGCCGGGCAGGATCAGGTGGCGCCATGTCCCCGTGCCGAACGAGGGTAGCCAT
The DNA here is from genome assembly GCA_013697735.1 of Trueperaceae bacterium. GTDB lineage: Bacteria > Deinococcota > Deinococci > Deinococcales > Trueperaceae > SKWV01. The sequence goes on from JACCWH010000201.1 coordinate 4,488, forward strand.
CCCAGATAGAGGCTGAACAGCAAGATCATGAGCAGGCCGAAGAAGAAGTTCGGGATCGACACGCCGATGAGCGCCACGAGCCGTGCGACGCCGTCGATCGCGGTGTCGCGCCGCACCGCCGAGATGATGCCGAGCGGTACCCCGAGTAGGATCGTGACCACCATCGCGACGGCTGCGAGTTGCCCTGTGGGGATCAGCGCCTGGCCGATGAGCGTCGTGACCTTGTAGCCGAGGATGTACGACGTTCCGAGATCGCCCTGCACAGCGCGAAGCACGTAGAGCCCGAACTGCACGGGGAGGGGCCGGTCAAGCCCGAGGCGCGCGCGCGTGGCTTCGATCATCGCCAGCGTCGCGTCCTCGCCTGCAGCCATCTCGGCGGGGTCGCCGGGCGTGAAGCGCGTGACGGCGAAGGTGATGAGGAGGACCCCGAAGAGCACGGGGATCAGTTGGAGCAGTCGCTTGCCGATGAAGACCAGCATCGGTCGTTCCCCTTCGTCACATGGTGATTGTATGCCGTAGTATCGGGCGCCTAGGCGAGCCAGATCTCGCCGGTGAGCCGCAGCCACGCGCGTGGAGCCCGGAAGGCTCCACGCGCGTGGGAGAGGCGAGAGAGAGCGTTGCCCGGCGTTAGTTGCCGAGCGAGACGCCGCGGAGGTCGAGCGCGTCCTGCGGGTTCACGACGAATCCCTCCACGGAGTCCTTGGCCGCGATGTTGGATTGGACGTGGAAGAGCGGCACGCGAGCCTGCCACTCCATCGTGTACTGTCCGAGCACCTCGTACGCGGTCTGGCGCTCGTCGAGGTCGAGCGGCATCTGTGAGCGGGCGAACGCCTCGTCGTACTCGGGCGTGCACTCGATCATCGTCCAGTTCCGGATCGTCTGCTCGCACTTGGGACGGTTCATAAGGTACCCGACCTCACCCGTGCGGATTCCGGCCGCGGATGTCCACATCGAGTGTGACGGGACCGTCCGGTTCTCGGCCCAAGCAACGGCGCCGTCGTTCATCGTGCCCGTCCAGGCGGCGGCATCGACGCGCTCGATCGTCATCTCCACGCCGACGGCGCGCAGTTGGAGCTGGAGGACCTGGAGCGCCTCGATCTCGCCCGGTGTCACGCCGCGAGCGAGGTTCGACACGCTCAGGCGCTGTCCGTCCTTCGTGCGGAAACCGTCGTTGCCGAGCGTCCAGCCTTCGCCCTCGAGCAGTTCCGCAGCTCGCTCGACGTCGTACGGGAACGTGTGATCGAAGAAGCCGAGGGTTCCAGGCGGGCCGTGGCTGTAGGCAGGGCTGCCGTTGTCGCCAATGATCGCGCTGATCTGGTCACGGTCGACGGCGTGCGCGATCGCATGCCGGACGTCGCGGGTGAGGAACGGGTGTTGCGTGACCATCTCCAGGAACACGGTGCGCAGGGTCGGCGTACGCCACACTTGTAGGCCCGACGTTGCGTCGAGGGCGTCCATCTGCTCGGCCGGTACGCCGAAGATCATGTCGACTTCGCCTGTGCGGAGAGCGAGCACGCGCGAACTCTCTTCGGGGATGACCTCGAACACCACGCGATCGACCTCGGGTCCGACGTCGCCCCAGTAGCCTTCGTTGGCTTCGAGCACGACGCGCTGCCCCGGGCTCCAGGAGACGAAGCGGAAGGGGCCGGTTCCACTCGGTGACTGCTGAGAGTACGCCGTCTCACCGACCTCTTCGTAGTGGAGCATATCGACCATCATCAGCAGCGGAGCGCCGAGTGTCGCCACGAACACGACGTTCGGTTCGTGGAGGGTGACGTCGATGGTGTACTCGTCGACGACCTCGACCTCGCGGAACGCAGCGAGGAGGCCGGCGGCGACGCCGGGATCATCGGGGTTCATCATCGTCTCGAAGTTCCACTTGACCACTTCGGCGTTGAACGGGTTGCCGGAGTGGAAATTCACGCCCTCACGCAGGAAGAACCGCCAGGTGACGCCATCGTCGAGTAGCTCCCAGGAGGTGGCGAGCTGCGGGACGAGCTCCAGATCCGGCGTGAAGGTGACGAGCCCCTCGTGAACGGTGTACGTGACCTCGCTCGTCGCGTTGTTGGCTTGCCGAAACGGGTTCATATTGGTGATGTCGGTCGCGCGACCGATCGTCAGGGTCGATTGCGCCATCGCGAACGACGCGAGCACGATACCCGTGGCGAGGAGCAGGCGTACGAGTGCTCGTGGGGATATCAGCATGGATGGAACCTCCTGCGGTGGTGAGATGTTCGTGAGACGCTAGAAGCGGGTCGAGTGGACTCTACGGGCGCCGTGAATCGCAAAATTGCGTTTCACTCCTTCGTAAGCATAGCGAGTCGCGTCGAGTGCGGAGCGAACCCCACCTGTGTACTTCGCTAGGCTGCGCACGTTCCGCCCGTGGCCGGGCGGCTCTCACCCACCGTGACTAGTACTCACGTTCGTGTACGTAGTGGTTGCGGAGGGCCTCGCCGCGCATCAGTCGGCCCAGATTGTCACAGAAGAGGTCGGTGAGGCGCTCGTTCTCGCGCGTGGAGGTGCTCGCCGAGTGCGGGAACACGATGACGTTGTCCATCGACCAGAGCGGGTGCTCGGCGGGAAGCGGCTCGACCGGGGCGACGTCGAGTACGGCACCCGCGAGCGGTCCCTCGCGCAGTGCGTGAACCAGCGCCTCCTCGTCGACGAGCGAGCCACGACCGATGTTGACGAGTACGCTGCCGCTGCGCATCGCCTGCAACGCCTCGTGGTCGAGCAGCCCGACCGTCTCCTTCGTATGTGGCACGGCCAGACAGACGTAGTCGGCTTGCGCGATCATCGGCACCACCTCGTTGGACGGGAAGAGCCGCTCGACGAACAAGGAGGCGGGATCGACGCCGTCGATCGTGCGCTTCGAGCCGATCACACGCATGCCGATCGCACTGGCGAGCCGCGCCACGGTGCGACCGATGCTGCCGAGCCCGACCACGGCCAGCGTCTTTCCCTCCACCTCGCCGCGCGCGAACCGTTGCCAGCGCCCGGCGCGCTGTTGCCTGCGCGCCGTCGGGTACTCGCTCGCAAAAGCGAGCATGCCCCAGAGCGCAAACTCCGCAAGCGGTCGGGCGTGCACACCCGCGGCCGTCGTGAACTGCGCCTGGGAGCGCTGCAGTTCGTGATGGGCGACGAACTGCCCGATGCCGGCGCTCGTCGCCTGCACCCAGAGAACCTTCGCCCCGTCGCGCAGTAGCGACGTCGGATCGCTGTAGTCGAAGTCGAAGAGCACATCGGCGTTGCGCATGCGCTCGCCCCAGGCGCGCCGCTGCTCCGTGTCGCGCTCGAGGCGCCTTCCGACGTGATCACAGGCGTATCGCGGTTCGGCGATGAGCGACGGCTCGAAGGTCACGCGCACGGTCGGGTCGACCGCCTCGATGCGTTGCCGATGCTCCTCCTCGAGATAGCTGCAGATGAGGACGTCGGTCATGCGCGCGTGCGACCGGTGACCCAGTCGTAGCGGATGTCCTCGTCGACGATGTCGCCACTGGGCCGAACGCCGACACCGGAACCGCCATCGACGGCGTAGACGGCGCCCGTCACATAGCTCGAGGCGTCCGACGCGAGCCACATCACCAGCTGCCCCACCTCCTCGGGCTCGCCCGGTCGCGCCAGGGGCAACGTCGGGATCCGCCGTTCGAGGCCGGCCTTCATGCTCGGTGGCAGCGGTTTCGGCTGCGTGTCGATGAGGCCGGGGCTTACGCAGTTGACGAGGATGCCGTGCGGCGCGAACTCGATGGCGGCCACGCGTGTGAAGCTCTCGGTCGCGGCGCGGCTGCTGGCGTACGCGGAAGCACCGGCCGATCCGCGCTTCGACACGCCCGACGAGAAGTTGACGATCCGCCCCCCCTCTCCCTGCTCGACAAATACTCCGGCGGCCGCTTGCGTCATCAGGAAGGTACCGCGACAGTTGACGCCGTAGACCGTGTCCCACACATCGACTCGCTCGTCGAGCAACGCGGCGTGTGGCGCCACCGCAGCATTGTTCACGCACACGTCGAGTCGCCCGAAGTGCTCCATCGAGCTCGAGACGATGTCGGCGGCGCCGGCCTGGCTGCTGACATCCCCCTCGGTGGCGACCACGTCGTCGCCGAGGCCGGCGCACGTCTCCGCCAGACCCTCTGCGTCGCGATCGGCAGCGAGCACCCGTGCGCCCGCCCCATGGAACTGGCGGACCATCGCCCGGCCGACGCCGCGGGCGGCCCCAGTCACGATCACGACTCGACCCGTGTAGTCGTAGTGCACGTTCATCGATGACTCCCTTCGGCTCGCGCGCGAGCCCTCGGTTCCAGGTGGTGTCGTCGGGGCGGCAGGGGGTGGCATGGACTCATCCACCTCTGTGCCCACGCTGCTGAAACCGCGTTTCATCGGCATGCTACCGTGGGCATCGCATCAGCGAGACCCGCCACGGCGCCAGTACGGTAGCCTGCGGGCGTCGATAGAGGGCGACATTTCCGACCCCGGTACCGACCGTGGGTCGCGCATCGCGGCGCAGCCTCGCGGTCGCCGCTCGGAGGAGTGGGCATGGCAGTGAGCACCACGCAAGGGCACGATCCGAAGTACACCGTGCAGGTCCTGACCCGCGCCGTCACTGCACTCGCCGCCTTGGCCGAGGCCGAGGGGCCGCTCAGTCTCGACGACCTCGGTAGCGCGACGGCGATCAACAAGCCTTCGCTCCTGCGGATACTCCGAACGCTCGAGAGCGAACGGCTCGTACGGCGGAGCGAGAGCGGCTACGCGCTCGGACCACGCGTCCTCGAGTTGTCACACGGGTACCTCCGAGGTCTCGCACTCGACGACGTGGCGCGGCCGTATATGGCCGACCTCGCGCGCCACACGCGGCAGACCGTTTCCCTCGCGATCCGCGACGGTCTCGACGTCGTCTACGTCGCGATCGAACAGGCCCAGCAGGAGATCGGGATTCAGGGATCGGTGGGCGCACGCCATCCGGTGAACGCCACCGCGCTCGGCAAGGTCCTGCTCGCGGGCCTCGACGACGACACGCTCCGCGCGACCCTCGACGGCCAGCCCCTCCCCCGTCTCACGCACCGCACCATCACCGATCCCGACGCACTCGTACGGCATCTCGTCCTCGTGCGCGCGCAGGGCTACGCCGACGACGACGAGGAGCGGGGCATGGGCATCCGCTGCGTGGCCGCGCCCATACGGCGCGCCGACGGGCGGGTGATCGCGGCGATGAGCATCGCGGGGGCGATCTTCCACATGACGGAGGACGTAGTACCCGAGGCCCGGGCGCGACTCGTCAAGGCCACCGACGACATCTCCGCCGCCTTCGGCCGGCGCTCGAGCGAAACGACGGACCGACCTCACGCGCTAGGAGCCACGACGTGACCCCCTTGAACGACACCATCCGATCCGCACTCACCTGGTCGACGACCGCACTTCCGGGGGACCCGTCCGCCGGCTCCGTCGCGCTCCGTCACGCCGAAGTCGTCGGACCCACCGACGGCCCGACCGTGACCATCACCTGCGGCGTCCACGGCGACGAGGGCCCGTGGGGAGCACTCGCCGTGCAGCGTGTGCTCGAGCGGCCGCTCGTCGAATTGCGCGGTCGCCTGCGGCTGGTGTTCGCAGCAAACCCGACGTCGGTGGCGGCGGACACGCGCGGGTCTCCTCTCGATCACCTCGACCTGAACAGGTGCTTCCCCGGTGCGGAGTCGGGATCGCACAGCGAGCGGCTCGCCGCCGTACTTGCCAGGATCGTTGCGGGGAGCGACGTGCTGATTGACCTCCACGGCGGGGGAAGCTGGTGCGTCAACGCCTTCGCCTTTCGATTCCCGGGCTCGGAAGACCTGGCAAACGCCGTCGGAGCGCCGTTCGTGGTCGACATGGCAATCCGCACCGGCAACCTCGCGGGGCACGTGTCGGCAGCCGGTACACGCGTCGTCGCGATCGAGATGGGGGGCCGATCCGTCGACGAGCTGCTCTGGCGCGATCGGCTCGGAGACGGCGTTGAGCGCGTCCTCGGCGTGGCCGAGTCGCTCCCGCGGAGGCTGAGTGAGCCCGAACCCTCGACTCCCGTCACTGACCTCTCGGTGGTGCGCCCGAGCATCGGCGGCGTGCTCGTACCGGCCGTCCGCCAGGACGCGATCGGGACCGTCGTTCCGAAAGACACGCTTCTCGGCGTCGTGCACGACCTCCACACGATGGAACCCAGCGAGTCGCTCACTGCCCCATTCGATCGCACGGCTCTGCTCCTCATCCGACCGCACGTCGCCGTGCTCGAGGGTGGCGCGATGACGTACGTCGTCGGCCGACCGGGGTAGAGGCACCGCGGCCGCGCCCCCCGGTCACCTGCCGCAGACTCGTTGCACACAGTGGTGTCATGCTCGCGTTGCAGGGGGCTTCATGCGGGCCGACGACGAGCGCGAACAGACCAGCACCAGCACCAGCACATCGGTGGCACAGGAGGAGCGTGTCGCCGCCGACACGCCGCACGCGCACGGTGGCGACCTCCGCGGCGACGAGCCGACGGCGGTCGTCGCGATCGGCGCCTCGGCCGGCGGCCTCGGCGCCCTCAGGCAACTCCTCGGCGGCATGCCCGGCGATGCGGGACTCGCCGTCGTGGTGGTGGTCCACCTCTCCCCCGACCACGAGAGCCACCTCGTGCACCTGTTGCAACCGCTTTCGACGATGCCGGTGCGGCAGATCTCGGAGACCACGACGCTCGAGCGCGACCACGTCTACGTGATCCCGCCGGGTGCGAACGTCTCGAGCGTCGACTCGCACCTGCGACTCTCGAAGCTCGAGCACGATCGGCGCGACCGGGCGCCGATCGACCACTTCTTCCGAACGCTCTCGCAGACGCACGATGGGCACTCGATCGGCGTGGTGCTGACCGGCACCGGCAGCGATGGAGCGCTCGGGCTCCGGAGGATCAAGGAGCGCGGCGGGCTTACCATCGCCCAGGACCCGAGCGAAGCGGAATACGACGGCATGCCTCAAGCCGCGATCTCCACCGGCATGGTCGACCTCATACTCACGCTCGACGCCATCCCCAATGCGATCGCTTCCTATGTCGCGACCGAGCCGCAAATAGTCGGAGACGACGGCGACGGCGACACCGCGACGAAGGAGGCAACGTTGCAGGCCCTCTTCGCGCTCATCCGCTCCCGAACGGGGCGGGACTTCTCCCGCTACAAGCGCTCCACGCTCCTCAGACGTATCGCGCGGCGGATGCAGATCCACCGCAGCGAGCGGCTCGAAGAGTACCTCGACTACCTCCGCAGGCACCCCGCTGAAGTCGAAGCGCTGGCGGACGAGTGCTTGGTGTCGGTGACCGAATTCTTCCGCGACGCCGCCGTCTTCGCGGAGCTCGAGCGTAGCGTCGTTCCGAAGCTCTTCGAAGGCAAGGGGTCCGAGGACTCGGTGCGCGTGTGGTCGGTCGGGTGTTCCACCGGCGAGGAAGCCTACTCGGTTGCCATCCTCCTGCTCGAACACGCGGCCACGCTCGACGAACCACCCGCCGTCCAGGTATTCGCCACCGATCTGCACGAGCCGTCGCTCCGTCGCGCTCGCGAGGGAACCTACCCGGAGACGATCGAGTCGATCGTGCCGCAGGAGCGGCTTCGACGCTACTTCACCAAAGAGCGCGGCGCGTACCGGATCCGGAAGGAAGTGCGCGACGCGATCGTCTTCACATCGCACAACGTGCTCTCCGATGCGCCATTCTCGCGCCTCGACCTCCTGCTCTGCCGCAATCTGCTGATCTACTTGGATCGGGGTGTCCAGCGCGACGTGGTCAACCTCTTCCTCTACGCCCTCCTTCCGCGAGGGTACCTGCTGCTCGGCTCGGCGGAGTCCCTCGACCGCGATGACGCGTTCGCCACGGTGCACATCGGTTACGCCCTCTTCCAGAAGCGGGGCGACGCCGTCAAGCCGGCCGTGCCCGTGTTCCCGCTGGCGCCGCGACTGCTCCATCCAACTCCGGAACCCGCACGCACCCGGCGCCTCACAGGCTTCGCCGATGTGCACAGCGAACTGCTCGACCGGCTCGGTCCGCCGAGCGTGATGATCGACGACGACGATTCGGTCCTCCATCTCTCCGCACGAGCGGGTGAGTACCTCCGCCACCCCGGCGGAGGACTGACGAACGACGTCCTGAAGCTCGTGCGCGAAGAGTTCCGTTTGGAACTGAGAAGCGCCCTCCACGTCGTGCGGAGCGAGGGGCATCCGATGCGAACGGCGAAGGTCCACTTCGAGCGTCACGGGACGGAGCACACAGCCGTGATCGACGTCCGCCCTGCGGACGATGCGCACCACAAGGGCGTCATCCTGCTCCTCTTCGAGGAGGGAGACCCCACAGACGGCGACGTCGTCACGTTCGCGAACGCGACATCCAACGGGGAGCCCTACGACCTGCACGTGACTGCTCTCGAGCGCGAACTCCAGCTGACGCGTGGACGACTGCAGCACGTGCTCGAGAACGCGGAGTCGACGAACGAGGAGATGCGTGCGAGCAACGAGGAGCTCCAGTCGATGAACGAGGAGCTCCGATCCGCGATGGAGGAGTTCGAGACGTCGAAGGAGGAGCTGCAGTCCGTCAACGAAGAGCTCTTGACGGTGAACGAGGAGAATCAGCACAAGGTCGAGGAGCTCGCACAGATGAGCAGCGACCTGCAGACGCTCATGAGTGCGACGGAGATCGCGACGCTCTTCCTCGACCGAGAGTTGCGCATCCTCCGCTTCACGCCACGCGTCGGGACGGTCTTCAACGTGCGGCACAGAGATCGCGGGCGCGCGATCGGCGATCTCACACACCGGTTCGGCTCGCACGACCTGATGGGCGACGCAGCCCGCGTCCTAGAGCGGCTCGTTCCGACCGAACGGGAGCTCGTGACGGACACGGGCGAGTACTTCCTCACTCGTGTGCACCCGTACCGCTCGAGCGACGATCGGATCGAGGGCGTGGTCATCACCTTCGTCGACATCACGCAGCACAAGGAGGCGGAACGGCGCGTCCGAGAGGTGAACACGAAGCTCGAGCAGATCGTGGCCGAACGCACCACGCAACTCCGCCACGCGAACGAGGAACTCGAGGCGTTCAACCAATCCGTCTCTCACGACCTACGCGCCCCGTTGCGTGGCATCGAGCGCTTCACCACGGCCACCCTCGCGAAGTATGGCGACGCCCTCGAGGAAGACGGCCGCGACCTGCTGCACCTGGTGGTCAGCGGTGCGAAACGGATGACGGAGCAGATCGACGGGCTCCTAGACCTCTCGCGCGTGGGGCGGGGAGAATTCCGGTGGGAGCGCGTCGATCTCGCGGAGATCGCCGAACAGGTCGTGCGCGAGCTTCGAGCACGAGAACCGGAACGCCGGGCCGACGTCGTGATCGCGCCCGTCCTAGTGGCCTACGGCGACGAGCGCCTGCTGCGGATCGTCGTGTCGAACCTCCTCGAGAACGCCTGGAAGTTCACTCGTGGCGAGGACGCGACGCGAATCGAGGTCGGCGAGCAGCTCGTCGGCGGGGAACGTGCCTTCATCGTGCGCGACAACGGCGCCGGCTTCGATCCCCGCGGCGCGCACCGGCTCTTCGTGCCGTTCCAGCGACTCCATGATCCAGATTCCTTCGAGGGCTCCGGGATCGGTCTGGCGCTCGTGCACCGGATCATCACGCGGCACGGTGGCACGATGGGGGCCGAGGGCGAGGTGGGGGCCGGTAGCTCGTTCACGTTCACGCTCCCCCCTGCCCCGACGGATGCAGCGAATTGACGCACGTGTGCGGCGTGCGGGGCGCGGCGCCTTCGGCACTCGAATTCGTCAGGGGGCGAGGAACGCGTCGACGACGTGCGGATCGAAGAGTCGTCCGGCCCCTTCGGCGATGAAGCGCCGGGCACGCTCGTCGTCCCATGCCCGGCGGTAGGGTCGATCAGTGGTCAGCGCGTCGTAGACGTCGACCACCGCGAAGATCCGAGCCGCGAACGGTATCTCGGTGCCGCCGATCCCCCGGGGATAGCCGCTCCCGTCCCAGCGTTCGTGATGCGCATAGGGTATGTCGAGCGCCGACCGTAGGTAGGCGATCGGTTCGAGCAGGTCGCGAGCGAATTCCGTGTGCCGCTGCATCGTACTGTGCTCTTCCGGCGTGAGCGGCGCTCGCTTCCCCAGAATCGCGTCGGGCACAGCAATCTTTCCGATATCGTGGAGCAGCGCGCCACGCCGTAGGTCGTTCAAGGCATCGTCCTCGTGGACGCCGAGTCGTCGCGCGAGGTCGAGCGTCGCCGTCGCGACGCGCGCGCTGTGCTCCTTCGTCTCGTGGTCGCGGAGGTCGAGCGCGCGCGACCAACCCGCGATCGTGGCGTCGTAGGCGTGCAGGAGCTCGTCGTTGGCGCTCATCAGCCGGGAGCGGAGCCGACGGGCGTCGATCGCCGACGCGGCGAGGGCGCACTGCGTCCCCACGAACTCGAGCCAGTCCAGTCGACCGGACTCCGGAGGGGTGCTCGCGTAGAGCTCGAGTAGTCCGACCGGCTCCTCGCGCACCTTGAGGGCGATGGCGTGATACGACACCGCCCCCACCGCGCGCATCACCTCGCGCCGGGCGAAGTCCAGATCCGCACCGCCCTCGGGCGCGAGCTCCAGGGTCACCTGGCCCCCATCGACGGCCCCGCGCGCCGCGGGATCGGTCTGCGAGAGCGGCCCCCGCCGCAGATCGTCGGCTGCGAGGCCACGGGATGCGACCGGGACGAAGGAGCCTCCGCGGAGGAGCGAAAAGCTTGCCGCATCCACCGGAATGAACGGTACGAGGGCGTCGAGCACCGCTTCGAGCAACTGCTCGAGGGGAAGATCCGCGACGATCGCCGCGTCGATTCCGCGCAGCGCACGGAGCCTCGCGAGCGACACCTCAAGCCTGTCCTGAGCGCTGCGACGGACGGCGACCTCGTGCTCGAGGCGGTGCTCGGCGGCGTCCATCGCCGCCTCGTGGGCATCCGTGGAAGCGGCGCGAGCGCTCTCCCGCTTCGCCAGCGAGAGCGCACGCTGACGACCCACCGCGTACCGCAGCACGCGTTGGAGGACGTTGGCATTGATCGTGTCCTTCACGAGGTAGTCCTGCGCGCCGAGCGAGACCGCTCGCACGCCGAGTTCTTCGTCGCGGTACCCCGTCAGCACGATGACGGCGACGTCGTCTGCAGCAGACAGGACGCGTTCGACGGTCGCGATTCCGCCGCTATCGGGCAGGTCGAGATCGAGGAACACGAGGTCGATCTCGGCGTGCGCGAGCACCACGAGCGCGGCCTCCACACTCCCGACGAGGCGGACGCTGTCGGCTGGGACATGGAGCTCGTCGAGCATCATGCCGAAGAGCCGGGCGTCCGTCGGATCGTCTTCTACGAGCAGGAGTCGGTAGTGCTGTGTCGACATGCTTCACCAAATTCCGACCACACCATCCGAACAACGCATGCTCGACCGGTGGCGGCGATCGTGATGAATGGTAGCGGACGTCGAACGTTTCTCTCGTGACAGCCGGTACGCCCTGGTATCGTGCCGCGGTGGAGGACCTCACGACCGAAGCCCTGCCGCAGGAGTACGCCCAAAAACTCATCGACGAACACGGAGCCGCGCCGGCGGCCCCGGCTCGAACCTCGAGACCGACCGAAACGGCCGCCACCCTTGCGCTCGGCGCTGCGCGATCCGCCGCAGCGGGCGACGTGGCCGGATACGTCGCGGCCGCCGAGCTGGCGGTGGCAGCGTGCAGCGCGGACGGCGACCCCACTCGCCTCGCCGGGGCCCTCGTCGAGGCCGGCAACGCCGCCCGCATGGCTGGTGCCCACCAGCGAGCGCTGGAACTCCTCGCACGCGCGATCGCAGTGCCGGGCCTCGACGACGCGGCCGACAGCCACACCCCCATCCTCGCCACCGCCCATCACCGGATGGCCATCGTCTACGACGCCATGGGTGACGCTGCGACGGCACTCTCCCACCTCCGCGAGGCCGAATCCGCGTACGTGCACATCGACGACCGACCAGGCCTGGCGCGGGTGCGCAACAGCCTCGGCATCATCTATTCCCGCACGGGTGATCTCGAGCGCGCGCTCGAGTTCTTCGGTGCGTGCGTCGCCGAGGCCGAGCGTGTACGTGACGCCGAGCGCCTCTCCGCCGGCCTCTCGAACATCAGCATCACCACTCGCCTCCTCGGCCGCTACGACGAGGCCGTGGCGAACGCCGAGCGGGCGACTTCGATCGCGGCCGAGCACGGCGAACGGAGTTCGATGGCGTCGTCTCGCTCGAATCTCGCGCTCGCCTACGCTGCGGCCGGCCGCAGCGACGAGGCCCGGGTCGCCTTCGAAGACGCCCGTTCGCTGCACGAGGCGCTCGGTGATCGCTTCTTCCTCGCCGAGCATCTCCGTGCCTACTCCGAATTCCTCGCCGCCCAAGACGAGACGTCCAGCGCCCTCGAGCAGGCGCACGCGTCACTCGCCCTCGCCGTCGACATCGATGCGCTCGCTCTCGTGCGCGACGGACACGAGGCACTCGCCGGCCTCCACAAGCGTCGCGGCGAGTTCGGCCTCGCGCTCGAGCACTTCGAGCGCCACCACGAGATGTCCGTTCGGCTCGACGCCGAGGCGGCCGCTCGCGACCTCCGAACCCAGAAGTGGCAGTACGAGCTCGACCAGGCGCAGCGCGCGACGGACGTGGCCCGAGCGGAGCGTGCCACGCTGGCGAGCGGCTATGCCCGTCTTGAGGCCCTCCACGAGCTCCTCGCGCGGCAGACGCGTGAGCTCGAGGCTCGGAGCCGCATCGACGATCTGACGCGGATCGCGAATCGCGGCGCATTCGAAGAGCGTCTGCACGAGGAGTCGGCGCGCGCCGCACGGCAGATGACGCCCTTCGCGCTCGTCTTCGTCGATCTCGACGCCTTCAAGGCCGTGAACGACACCTTCGGGCACGGCGTGGGCGACGACGTCCTCAGGATCGTCGGCGACGTGTTGCGGAGGGCCGTGCGCGAGACCGACTGCGCAGCACGCATGGGGGGGGAGGAGTTCGCCGTCCTCCTCACGGGCACGAGCGGGGCCGGCGCCGTGCGCGTCGCCGAGAAGCTGCGGACCGCCATCGCGCACCACCCTTGGCACGCGCTGCGACCCGGGCTCCGAATCACCGCCAGCTTCGGCGCCGCCACCTCGGACGAGGTCGACGCCGACCCCACGCGCCTCCTCGAGCTCGCCGACGCGCGCCTCTATCACGCCAAGGCCGCTGGACGGGATCGGGTGGTGGCGACCGCGCCGACGCTCGCGGCTCTCGAATGACGTCGCTCGGGTCGATGTGGTAGCATCCCGCGGGTCGGCATCGTGCCCTCGGGCGCGCGCCGCCCGGGTCTGCTAGACTCGTCGACGCGAGCGTGGTGGATGTAGCTCAGTAGGTTAGAGCACCTGATTGTGGTTCAGGGGGTCGAGGGTTCAAATCCCTTCATCCACCCCACCGTCTCCCCGGGGCACACCCTCGGGTCGTCGGGCTGCGCGCGAGGATGGCGGAACTGGTAGACGCGCCAGACTTAGGATCTGGTGTCTTTGACGTGCGGGTTCAAGTCCCGCTCCTCGCACCACGTCCCGACGCAGCTCCGAGTCCCGCCCCGGGACCACCGTCAGGAGATCCACGAGCGCGTCGTGCGCCCGACCCAATGGGATCGTGCGCCTCGGACCGCCGGAAGAGGCCAGTATGCACGTCCAACTCGTCGACAAGCAGGCCGTCGCCGCGACCTTCACCGTCACCATCCCCGCAGCCGAGGTCGACGCAGCGTTCGAGCAGGTCCTCTCCCAACTCGCCCGACAGGTCAAGGTCCCCGGCTTCCGCCCCGGGAAGGCGCCACGGGGTGTGCTCGTCCAGCGCGTGGGAGCCGACGTCCTCGCGGGCGAGGTTCGCGAGGTGCTCGTCGACGACCACTACCCGAAGGCGGTGCGTGAGCTCGAACTCCTACCCGTACACGCGCACTTCCACGGCGACGACCCCGTCGCGGGCGCCGACTTCACCTTCGAGGTGCGCGCCGACCTCTACCCGCAGTTCGATCTCCCCGATCTCGACGCCATCACCATCGACACACCTATTCCCACGCTCGAGGAGACCCAGGTCGAAGCGACGATCGCCCGCCTGCGCGACGAGCACGCCACGCTCGTCCCCGCCGACCGGCCGGTCGAAGCGGGTGACGTGGTCTTCGTCGAGACCCTCGGCGAGGGCGGCGGGTCGAGCATGCCGATCGACCTCTCCCGGACCGAAGCGAACCTCGTTGAGCAGCTCCTCGGGAAGCGTGCCGGCGACGAGGTCACACTGGAGCTCGGGCCCGACCCGACGGATCGTGAGGGCGACGCCGACGACGACTCGGCCGGCGACGACGCGCCTGCCGACGACGCGCCTGCCGACGAAGCGCCTGACGCGGACGCAAACGGTGGCGCGGACGCCGACGGAGCCTCCGCGGGCGCCGCCGAGTCGCCGGACGGCGGCGCTCCATCGGACGCTGCTCGTCGTCGGCTCGCGGTCCGCATCGACGACGTGAAGGTCAAGGAGCTGCCGGAGGCAGACGACGCCTTCGCGCAGACCCTCGGCTTCGAGGCGTGGAGCGACGCCCTCGCGGAGATCCGCAGCGGCCTCACGAAGCAACTCGAGCGGGAGGCGGAGAGCGCCCAACGCGACGAACTGGTCGACAAGCTCGTCGGAGCAACCGAAACCGAGCTTCCGAAGTTCCTCGTGAACCGCCGCAAGGTCGGTCTGCTCGAGGAGCTCGGTGAGGACCTGCGTGAGCGGCAGCACACGACGCTCGAGGTGTATCTGGCCGCCCTCGACGAGCACGGGAGGCGCGCGAAGTTCGACGCCGAGCTCCAGGAGGCGGCCGAACGCGCCGTGAAGCGCGACCTGGTACTCGAGGCCCTGCTCGAGAGGCGCGGCGCGAGCATCAGCGACGCGGAGTTCGACGTCGCCGTGCGGCACATGGCGCAGCGCGATCGCAAGGACCCGCGCCGCTTCCGCGACGAGATGGGCGAGGAGTGGCTCCGCAACTACCGGTTCCTACTCGAGCGTGACCGCGCCGTTCGCGTCCTCGTGGCCGAGAAGACTGGCCGTGGAGCGAGCGGGGCAGCACCCGAGGACTCCGCGCCCGATGCCGAGCGTGCCGCCGACTGAGCCGACTGCTCGCGAGCGCGGGCGTACTCCCGGGAGCGCGGCGCCGACGAGCCCCTGGTAAGGTGGACGCATGCCGCTGATCCCCTACGTGATCGAGCAGACCGGCCGTGGCGAGCGGATGTACGACGTCTACAGCCGCCTGCTCAAGGAACGCATCATCTTCCTCGGCACGCCGATCGACAGCGAGGTCGCGAACGTCATCGTCGCCCAGCTGCTGCTGCTCGAGTCGCAGGCCAGCGAACAACCGATCAACATGTTCATCAACTGCCCGGGCGGAGAGGTCTACGCCGGCCTCGCGATCTACGACGTGATGCAGTACATCAAGGCGCCCGTACACACGAACTGCGTGGGGATCGCGATGAGCATGGGATCGGTCATCCTGATGGCGGGCGAGCACGGGCACCGTGTCGCGCTCCCGAACTCGCGCATCATGATCCACGCCGGATCGGCAGGATTTCGTGGCAACACGCCCGATCTCGAGATCCAAGCGCGAGAGGTACTGGCCCTGCGCGACATCCTCGAATCGCTCTACGAGCGCCACACGAGTCACCCGCGCTCGCAACTGCGCCGAGACATGGAGCGCGACAACTTCATGAACCCGGAGGAGGCGGTCAGCTACGGAATCATCGACCGTGTCGTGGCGCCGAAGTCGATCGGCCGCTTCGGGCCGGAGGAGCCGTGAGGTGACGGCACACGCCTGCAGCTTTTGTGGCGCCTCGGGCGGCGACGTCAGGCGCTTGGTAGCTGCGGAGGGCGGTGGAGCCATCATCTGCGAGCAGTGCGTCGCTCGCTATCACGACGCATTGCACGAGCGTTCGACCCGACCCAAACGCCCGGTGCGGGTTCCGACGCCACGCGAGATCAAGAGCCTGCTCGACGCGCACGTGATCGAACAGGAGGCAGCCAAGCGCGCCCTCGCCGTGGCCGTCTACCAGCACGTTCGCCGCCTGCAGCACCCCGAGGCCGACCTCCAGAAGGCGAACATCCTGCTCGTCGGTTCATCCGGGACGGGCAAGACACTCCTCGCGCAGACGCTCGCGAAGATCCTGAGCGTGCCGTTCGCGATCGCCGACGCCACCACGCTGACCGAGGCCGGGTACGTGGGCGACGACGTCGAGAACATCGTGCTCCGGTTGCTACAGGTGGCCGACTACGACGTCGCGAGCGCCGAGCAGGGCATCATCTACATCGACGAGATCGACAAGATCGCCCGCAAGTCCGAGGGCGCATCGATCACCCGCGACGTGTCTGGGGAAGGCGTGCAGCAGGCGCTCCTGAAGATGATCGAGGGCACGCTCACCACCGTCCCACCGCAAGGGGGCCGGAAGCATCCACATCAGGAGCTCATCCCCGTCGACACGAGCCAGATCCTCTTCATGTGCGGCGGCGCCTTCGAGGGGCTCGAAGACATCGTGCGCCGCCGCGTCGCCGTATCGCGCGTCGGCTTCCAAGTCCACGCCGACGACGGCGATGGTGCCGTGAAGGACGCCGAGATCCTACCGGAAGACTTGATGGCCTACGGGCTCATTCCGGAGTTGATCGGACGATTGCCGGTCGCCGTTCGCCTCCACGACCTGAGCGTCGACGCGCTCGTCGATGTGCTCACGCGCCCCCGGCACGCGCTGCTGCGCCAGTACCGTGAGCTCTTCGCGCTCGAGGGTGTCTCGCTCACGATCTCCGAGGCCGCGCTGCGCGAGGTCGCGATCCGCGCGGTCGGCCGCGGTACGGGCGCGCGTGGGCTTCGCTCCGTGATGGAACGAGCGGTCGGAGATCTCATGTTCGAGATCCCCGGGAGCGACGTCAGCGAACTCCACATCGACGTCGACGATCTCGACGATCCCATGGGGGCGTTCGAGCGGGCACCACGGCGACGCACCGCCTGACGCCGACGGGTCAGACGGGGACGGCGCGCGTGCGCTCGATCGCTCGCACGATGCGTGTCGCGGCGCGCGCGACGTCGGCGTGATCGAGGTGATCATCGAGGCTGAACCGCACACTCGACGCCGCCTCGACGCGTGATAGCCCCATCGCCATGAGCACGTGACTCGCCTCGATGCTCCCGGCCGCGCAGGCCGAACCCGCGCTCGCCAGGACCCCCTCGCCATCGAGGTTGATCAGGAGCGCTTCGCCATCGACCGCTGCGATGCGCACGTTCAGGTGCTTGGGCCCGCGCGGCGCGCCGGCGCCATTCACCAGCACGCCCTCGTGTGCGGCGATCGCCGCCTCGAGCGCGTCGCGGAGGGCAGCCACGCGCCGTGCGCGATCGGGCGCGCCGGTCGCGGCGAACTCGGCTGCGACCCCGAACCCCACGGCGCTCGCCACCGCCGGCGTGCCGGCGCGAAGCCCCCGCTCCTGCGCCCCGCCTAGTGTGACGCCCTCCAGCCGTAGCCCGGGCCGAACGACCAGCGCACCGATGCCCTTCGGACCCTCGACCTTGTGCGCCGAGAGCGCGATCATGTCCGCCCGGAACGCGTCGAGCGACACCTCCTCCATGCCGAACGCCTGCACGGCGTCGACGAGCAGCGCGCCACGGCGCTCGCGCACTGCGTCCCCGACACGCGCCACGTCGGTGATCACACCCGTCTCGTTGTTCACGCGCATGAGCGCGACGAGCGCCGTATCGTCCCGGAGGGCGCGGACGACCTCGTCGGGATCGATCACGCCATCCGCATCGGGTTCGATCCACGTGACCTCGGCCCCGCGCCGCTGCGCCGTTCGAACGGCGGCGAGTGTCGCGGCATGCTCGGTCACGGCCGACACCACGTGCGCCCGCTCGCCGCGGGCGGCGAGGGTCCCGAGCACGCCGAGGTGGAGGGCTTCGGTGGCGCCGCTCGTGAAGATCACGGCCGACGGGGCCGCCCGGAGCGCGGCCGCGACCCGTTCGCGCGCCTCCTCGAGCCCGCGTCGAGCCACGCGCCCGGCGGCGTGGATCGACGACGGGTTCCCGGCGCGTTCGCGAAAGTACGGCAGCATCGCGTCGAGCACGTCGACGTGCACGGGGGTCGTGGCGGCGCGATCGAGGTCGATGTGGTCGTGGCTCACGCGTCGGAGGCGAAGGACGCCGGCAACGGTTCGATGTTCAAGAACGTGCGCTGGCGAACGAGGTCGGCCAGCGTGGTCCGGCGCAGCACCTCGCGCACGGCTGCGTCGACGTCACGCCACAGACCCTCCGTCGAGCACGCGCCGGTCCGGTCGCAGGCATCCTCGTCGTCGATGCACGACACCGGCGCGACGCTCCCCTCGAGCAGTTCCACCACTGCCAACGCGTCGACCTCGTCGAGCGGGCGAGCGATGCGATAGCCGCCGTGGGCGCCGCGAACCGAGTCGACCACGCCGGCGCGCCTCAGCGCGGCGAAGATCTGCTCGAGGTACTGCTGCGAGAGCTGCAAGCGATCGGCGACCGTCTTCAGGCTCGTGGGCCTGTCGCCGGCGATCGCGATCTCGACGAGCGCGCGCATGCCGTACTGAGCTTTGGTCGAGACCCACATGTCGCCCCCCGGTCGAGATCGTTCGCGCCCGGCGCGGCGAGAGCCGCCCGCCACACCGTTGCGCCGAGTATAGGGGGCGAACGGCTGCGGGCGCGTCGGGTGGGGTGTTCGCCGCCAGCGCGCTAGCGCCCGAGGTAGGCGAGCGGGTCGAGCGCGCGGCCCTCGTGTCGGACCTCGAAGTGCAGGTGCGGACCGGTGGACGCACCCGTGGAGCCCACGAGGCCGATCACGCCTCCCTGCCGGACGCGTTCACCGACCGTCACGTCGACGCGACTCAGGTGCGCGTAGCGCGTCTCCCACCCCGCGCCGTGATCGAGCACGACGTGGTAGCCGTAGACGCCTCCCCAACCCGTGCGGGTGACGATGCCTCCGCGAGCCGCCGCGACGGGCGTCCCGGTATCGGCGACGATGTCGAGGCCACCGTGGAAGCGGTTCCCGCCGACCGAGATCGATCGCCACCCGAAGAGTGAACTGATCGGCCCCTCGAGCGGCCGCACGAAGCCGTCACCGACGCGGTCGATTGCCACGATCAGGTCGCTGGCGCGCGCCAACACCGCGAGCTGCTCGGCGGCGTGCGCCGCGCGTGGCGGTGGCGCCGCGCCGCCTTGGCCGTGCGCGGGTGCCGCGGCCACCACGAGTGCGAGCGCGAGTGCACGCACGGCGGCCGAGCCCGGTCGGCGCTCACCCACGGCGCAGGCGGGCGTGCCGACGCCGACGGGGCCGCGCCCCGGCCGCACGCTCAGCCGTGCCCGAGCGTCGAGAGGAACTCGGCGTTGTCCTTCGTGCGGTTGAGCCGCGAGAGCAGCATCTCCATCGCCTCCGAGGCGTCCATGTCGGAGATGACCTTCCGCAGCAGCCACATCTTCGCGAGGATGTCCTCGCCGAGCAGCAGGTCCTCGCGGCGTGTACCCGACTTGAGGATGTCGATCGCCGGGAAGATGCGACGCTCCTCGAGCCTGCGCGACAGGTGGAGTTCCATGTTGCCGGTGCCCTTGAACTCCTCGAAGATCACGTCGTCCATTCGCGAGCCGGTCTCGACGAGGGCCGTTGCGAGGATCGACAGCGATCCCCCGCCCCGGATGTTGCGCGCAGCGCCGAGGAAGCGCTTCGGCCAGTGGAGCGCGTTCGAGTCGAGTCCACCGGACAGCGTCCGGCCGGTCGCCGGCGTCACCAGGTTGTTGGCGCGAGCGAGCCGCGTGATGGAGTCGAGCAGGATCATCACGTCGCCGCCATCCTCGACGATTCGACGTGCGCGCTCGTGCACGAACTCCGCTACGCGAATGTGGTTCGCGGGCGGCTCGTCGAAGGTGCTGGCGATCACTTCGACGCCATCGACGCTCTCGCGGAAGTCCGTGACCTCCTCGGGGCGCTCGTCGACGAGCAAGACGATGACCTTGATCGACGGCTCGTTGGTCACCACGGACTTGGCGATCGCTTTGAGCAGCGTCGTCTTACCGGCCTTCGGCGGCGCGACGATGAGCCCGCGCTGTCCGCGCCCGATGGGGGCGAGGAGGTCGATCACTCGCGCCGACAACTCGTTGACGGTCGTCTCCAGCTTGATTCGCCGATCGGGGAACGTCGGAACGAGATCGTCGAAGCGTGGGCGTTTCGCTGCCTGGAACGGATCGACCCCGTTGACGGCCTCCACACGGATGAGGGTGCCGTAGCGTTCGTTGTCGCGCGGACGGCGCGCCTTGCCCATGATGGCGTCGCCCGTGCGGAGCTTGAACTGCTTGATCAGACCGGCGGAGACGATGACGCTGCGCGTGTTGTTCTGCAGCAGCGACTCCTGCAGGAACCCGTACCCATCCGACGAGATCTCCAGATAGCCGCTCACCAGTCGCAGCCCCTCGGCCTCCGTCGACCGCTCGAGGATCGCCTGCACGAGGTCTTCCTTCTCCATCTCGCGGAAGGCGTCGAGCCCGACCTCCTTCGCGAGGAGGTGGAGCTCAGGCACGATCTTGCCGGTCAGGTCGCGATAGTTCATCCCCGCTTTGCGCTGACCCCCACGGTTTCGGCGCGAACGCTGCTGCTGCCGATCCCGGCCACCGTCGCGCCCGTCACGGGAGTCGCCACCGTCGTCGCCACTTTCGTCGCGGCCATCGTCGCGGCCTTCGTCCCGGCCCTCCTGGCGAGCGTCCGCATCGCGTGCCTCGGCACGCCCGTCGGCCCCATCCGACGCTCGGTCGTCATCCGTGCGACCATCGCCGTCGTCGCGAGCGGCGCCGCGTCCACGACGCTGCCGCCGAGCACCCGACGCGCTCTCGCCGTCGCCGCCGGCTGCGCTCTCGCCGTCGCCGGCCGCTGCGGGCGCGACTGCGGCGGATGCGCCGTCGTCGCTCCGGGCGGCGCGCGACGACTTCGCCCGCGACGAAGACTGCGCTGGAGCGGACGTGCTCGTGGCGACCGCGTCCTCGGTCGGCGCCGCCTCGCTCGGAGCGCCCCCGCGCGCCGCCGTGCCCTTCGGCGCCCCGTCGCGGGGCGCGACGTCGTTCGTGGCCGTGTCGGCGACGGGGACCTTGCGGGGTCGACCGCGCTTCTTCGGCGGCGCTACCGTCTCGGCGACGGCGGTGTCGGCGACGGCAGCATCGGCGACGGCAGTATCGGCGTCGCCCGTGCCTTCGGCGTCGGTCTTCTTGCGTGCTCGTGGACTCATGGTACTCCTCGGAAAAGGGTCAGCAGGTACCTGACGGGGGGCGCCGCCGGCGTGGCGGCGCGGAATATCGGAGCGTCTCGGACGCGGTTCCGGTCGGTATGCGTGCGGACTGAGGACGCGATTCGCTGTACCCCACACCTGTGCACGCGCTCTGCAAGTACCCGGCCGGACAGGTTGTTCGAGGAGGTGCAGTGGCGTCTTGACGCTCCAGATTGCCGACTGCTACCGTAAGTGTACACGTGCATGCATGCACCGTGTCAAGCGGTGCCGCACGTGACGGTCGCGACCTCGAGGCGGGTCGGGCCGGGTCGCGTAGGCACGTGCGGCCGAACGGCGGCGCGGTCATCACCGCGACGCACGCAGGGGGAACGAGTACGCGACTGCGAGTCCCAGGAGCGAGCCGGGGGCGGTGCGAGCCCGGCGGCAGACCGATCGCGGAAGATCCTCCCCCAGCCGCGCCTTCGAACCCGGCCGTGCCGTCGGCACGACCGTGCAGTAGTCGGCGCCGCGCGACGCGCGACACAGCGTCATCGCAATCGCTCGGGTACGCACCGGGTGGCGGCGAACGAGGGTGATCCCGCGAGGGGCACCGAAGTTGGGTGGTACCGCGCTCACCGGCGCCCCAACGCGACGTCGCGAGGGGCGCCGTGTCCGTGAGGCACACCTCCACGTCGACACCCAGTACGCCACGGAGGTGGCCAGTGAACGCGCCGTTCCTCGAGGTCCCGAGCGACCTGCACATGCCCGACGTCGAACGCGACGTCCTCGCGTTCTGGAAGCGCACGCGCATCTTCGCCCGCACGCTCGACAAGCCGGCTCCGAAGGGCCCCTGGGTCTTCTACGAGGGTCCGCCGACCGCCAACGGGCTCCCCGGTGTCCATCACGTCAGTGCCCGCGCCTTCAAGGATCTCTTCCCACGCTTCAAGACGATGCAGGGGCATCGCGTCGGCCGCAAGGGAGGGTGGGACACGCACGGCCTCCCGGTCGAGATCGCGGTGGAGAAACAGCTCGGCATCACCGACAAACGGCAGGTCGAGGACTACGGCATCGTCGAGTTCAACCGCCTCTGCCGCGAGATCGTCTTCTCCAACATCAAGGACTGGAACGCGTTGACCGATCGGATCGCCTATTGGGTCGACCTCGAGGACGCCTACGTCACCTTCGAGAACGACTACATCGAGTCGTGCTGGTGGGTGATGAAAGCGCTCTTCGACCGCGGCCTGCTCGAGGAGGACTATCGCACCACCTGGCATTCGCCCTCGTCGAACACCACGTTGGCCTCGCACGAGGTGTCGCTCGGCTATCGCGACGACACCGTCGACCCGAGCGTCTTCCCGCTCTTCCGCGCCGACGAGGACGACCTCCGCGCGCGCGGCCTGCTCGGCCACGACGAGGAGCGGCCGGTCGCCTTCATGGCCTGGACCACCACGCCGTGGACGCTGCCGGCGAACACCGGGCTCGCCGTGCTCCCGCACGCGACGTACGCCTTCGTGGCCGGTCCCGAGCGCCGTGGCGGGAGCGGCGCGAGCGCCCTGCACGTACTCGCCGCCGACCTCGTTTCGAGCGTCTACGGCGACACGCCGCACGAGATCGTGGCGACGGTGTCTGGATCGGAACTCGTCGGCGTGCGCTACCGACCGATCATGCACGGACGGCTCGAAGGCGATTCCGAGGTCGAGGGGGCGAGCGGTTGGCGGGTGGTCGGCGACGACTTCGTGACGCTCGACGACGGCACCGGGGTCGTGCACCTCGCGCCCGCCTACGGCGACCTCGAGGTGGGGCGACGCCACGGCCTGCCGACCGCGTGGTCCGTCGACCTCACCGGTCAGGTCGTGTCGGAGGTGCGCCCGACCGACCACGACGCCGGGGGCGACGGACCCTACACAGGCATCTGGTTCAAGGACGCCGACGCCGCCATCACCAGCGACCTCGACGCGCGCGGCGCGATGTTCGCCAGCACCACGATCACCCACACCTATCCCTTCAATTGGCGCGACGGCAAACCGCTCATGAACGTCGTCAAGAAGAGCTGGTACATCCGCACGAGCCGCTTCCGCGACCAGCTCCTCGCCACCAACGACGCCATCGGCTGGCATCCCGATCACGTGCGCACGGGACGCTTCGGCCGTTGGCTCGAAAACAACGTCGACTGGGCGCTCTCGCGCGAGCGCTTCTGGGGCGCGCCGCTGCCGATCTGGCAGGGGGACGACGGCTCGTTCGTCTGCGTCGGCAGCGTCGCGGAGCTCGCGGAGGCCGCCGGACGCGACCTCACCGGCCTCGACCTCCACCGACCGTACGTCGACGAGATCACGTTCGTCCGGGACGGCGTCAGCTACCGCCGTCTCCCCTACACCGTCGACGTCTGGTTCGAATCGGGCGCCATGCCCTACGCGCAGTGGCACTTCCTGGGCGAGGAGGGAGCTGCCGCCGAGGCGCTCGAGCGGAACTTCCCCGCCGATTTCATCTGCGAGGCGATCGACCAGACGCGCGGGTGGTTCTACAGCCTCCACGCCCTCGGCACGTTGCTCACCCACGACGGCTCCGCGGGCCTCCCGCGCGGCCCCCTCGCCGACCTCGCCCCCAACACCAGCGCCTTCAAGAACGTGATAGTGCTCGGGCACATCGTCGACGAGAAGGGCGAGAAGATGTCGAAGTCGAAGGGGAACGTGGTCGACCCCTTCGACGTGCTCGACGCGCAAGGGGCCGATGCCCTGCGGTGGTACCTCTACGCCTCCAGCCCGCCCGAAGCGACGAAGCGATTCAGCCAGGCGCTCGTCGACGAGACGCTCCGCGACTTCTTCATGACGCTGTGGCACACGACGGGCTTCTTCACGCTCTACGCGAACCTCGACCGGCCCGACCTCGCGAACGTCCCGGGGGTGGCGCAGCGACCCGCGATCGACCGTTGGCTCGTGTCGCGCGTCCACAGCCTCGTGCGCGACGTCACGGCCTCGCTCGAAGGGTTCGACGCGACGAACGCGTGCCGCGCGGTGCGCGACTTCGTGGTCGACGAGCTGTCGAACTGGTACGTGCGCCGCAACCGGCGCCGCTTCTGGAAGGGGGACGCCGGCCCCGACGCACTCGCCGCCTACGGCACGCTCTACGAGACACTCGTGATCGTCACCAAGCTCATCGCCCCGATGGCGCCGTTCACGAGCGAAGCGCTCTACCAGAACCTCGTGCGGCAGCAAGACGAGGGGGCGCCCGAGTCCGTCCATCTGGTCGACTGGCCCACCTTCGATGCTGCGCTCCTCGACGAGGAGCTCATGCGCGACATGGCGGTGTTGATGCGGGTTGTGGAGCTCGGTCGATCGGCCCGCGCGTCGAGTGGGCACAAGGTCCGGCAACCGCTCCCGGAGGTGCTGGTGCGAGTCCGCAGCGCGGAGGAGGCGCGTGGACTGGCGCGGCTCGAGGATCAGCTCGCCGACGAGCTGAACGTGAAGTCGGTGCGGTTCCTCGACGTCACCGCCGACTTCGTCGACTACACCGTCAAACCCAACCTGCCGCTGCTGGGCAAGCGCTTCGGCAAGCGCATCCCTGCGCTCCGCGCGGCGCTCGACGCGATGGACGGCCGCGAGGTCGCACGCCTCGTCCGCGAGGGACGGCCGATCGTGCTCGATCTCGAGGGCGAGCGGGTCGAACTCGATGGTGCAGCCGTCCTCCTCGACGCCCGCTCGCCCGAGGGGTACGTCGCGGTGGAAGACCGCGGCTACCTCGCTGCGCTCAACACCGCGCTCACCCCGGCGCTCGTTCGCGAGGGCACGATGCGCGACGCGGTGCGGCTCGTGCAGGATGCGCGCAAGCAGGCGGGCCTCGCCGTTTCCGACCGCATCGTGCTCGGCCTCGAGACCGAGGGTGCCGAGACCGGCGCTGCGCTCACCGAGTATCGCGACGCGGTGGCGCTCGAGACCCTCGCCACGGCGGTGCAAGCAGGCGCGGTGGCGCCCGCCCTCGTCGACGTGCGGGTGCCGCTCGGCGACGGCTCGGTTCGCATCACGCTGCGCCGTGCCGAGGGCGAGGGACGGGTCGACTGAGCGTGCCGGCCGGTGCGCGCGAAGCGTGCCGGTCGTGGCAGGCGCCGCCGGAGCCACGCCGGCGCTACGGTATGATGCGCGCCGACACCGCGCCGGCACCGCGCCGTCCACAGCGGGCGGGACGGCCCCAGCGCACGCGCGTCGCGACCCCAGCGCACGCGTCGCCCGCGCAGCATCTGCAATGGGCCTCTCCGGGAGGAGCACATCATGAAGATCGGCATCAACGGTTTCGGGCGCATCGGGCGTCAGATCTTCCGGATCGCGCACGCGCGCGGCATGGAGATCGTGCTCGTGAACGACCTCACCGACACCGCCACCCTCGCGCACCTCCTCAAGTACGACTCCACCTATGGCCGCTTCGACGGCGAGATCACGGTGAAGGACGACGACTTCCTCGTCGACGGTCGCACCGTGCGCGTCACGTCGCACCGCGATCCCGCCGAGATCCCGTGGGGCGAGCACGGCGTCGACGTGGTGGTCGAGTCGACCGGCTTCTTCACCAAGCGCGAGCAGGCCGCGAAGCACATCACGGCCGGGGCGAAGCGCGTGCTCATCAGCGCCCCGTCGCCCGACAGCGACTACGACATCATGATGGGCGTCAACTCGCTCGAGTTCGACGCCTCGAGCGGTGAGATCGTCTCGAACGCCAGCTGCACCACGAACTCGCTCGCCGCGGTGATGAAGGTGGTCGACGAGACCTTCGGGATCGAGAGCGCGCTCATGACCACGGTTCACTCCTACACGAACGACCAGGCGCTCCTCGACGCACCCCACAAAGACCTCCGCCGGGGCCGCAACGCGGCGACGAACATCGTCCCGACGAGCACGGGAGCCGCCAAGGCCGTCGGCAAGGTGCTGCCGCAGCTGCAGGGTATCTTCGACGGCTCCGCGCTGCGCGTGCCGACCCCGAGCGGCTCGATCTCCGACGTCACGGCGCTGCTGAAGCGCGAAGTGAGTGCGAGCGAGTTCAACGCCGCCATCAAGGAGGCTGCCGATGGTCCGCTCCGGGGGATCATCCGCTACAACGTGGAGGAGATCGTCTCCTCCGACATCGTCGGTGATCCGCACTCGGGGATCTTCGACGCCCCCCTGACCAAGACGCTCGGTCGTCTGGCGAAGTTCTTCGTCTGGTACGACAACGAGTGGGGATACTCCTCGCGCATGGTCGACGTGCTCGAGCTCATGGACGAGCGCGCCTGAACGGCGCATCGGAAGGCGGCATGCGCGTGCGCGTCCCCACCCTCGACGACGTCGACGTGGACGGGAAGCGCGTGCTGGTTCGGGTCGACTTCAACGTCCCCCTGCAGGAGGGGGGTGTGGTCGGCGACGACACGCGCATCCGCGCCACGCTCCCCACGCTGCGCGAACTCCTCGACGCCGGAGCCACCCTCGTGCTCGCGAGCCATCTCGGGCGACCGAAGGGACCCGACGACGAAGCCCGCCTCGCCCCCGTCGCCGAGCGACTCGCCGAGCTGCTCGAGCGACCCGTGCGCTACACCCCCACCTCGGGTCCCGGCGCGAGCGAGCAGCAGACCTTCGTGGCCGCCGGCGAGTCGGGCTCGATCACGCTCCTCGAGAACACGCGTTTCGACGCGCGCGAGACGAAGAACGACCCCGAGCTCGCGAAGGTGCTCGCCGGGTACGCCGACCTCTTCGTCAACGACGCCTTCGGCGCTGCCCATCGCGCGCACGCCAGTACCGAGGGCGTGGCGCGCCTGCTGCCGTCGTATGCCGGGCGGTTGCTCGAGCGCGAGCTCACTGCGCTCGGCGCGCTGCTCGACGACCCCGAGCGCCCCTTCGTGGTGGTGCTCGGCGGTGCCAAGGTCTCCGACAAGATCGGCGTGATCAGCAACCTCCTCGGTGTCGCCGACACCATCCTCATCGGCGGAGCGATGGCGTTCACGTTCGCCAAGGCCGCTGGCGGGCGCGTCGGCGATTCACTCGTGGAGGACGACAAGCTCGACCTCGCACGCGATCTGGTGACCGAGGCGGAGGAGCGTGGCGTGCGGCTCCTCGTTCCCGACGACGTCGTCTGCGCTCCGCGCGTCGAGCGAGGGATCGAGATCGCCGTGCACGCGATCGACGACATTCCCGACGGTCAGAAGGGGCTCGACGTGGGCCCAGACACGATCCGTCGCTTCGAGCGGATCGTGCTCGCCGCGCGCACGGTGCTCTGGAACGGACCGATGGGCGTCTTCGAGATCCCGCCGTTCGACGTCGGCACCCGAGCGATCGCCCATGCGGTCGCCGAGTCGGGCGCGTCGAGCGTCATCGGCGGCGGCGACTCGGTCGCGGCGGTGAATGCGATCGGTGTGGCGGACCGGATCGGCCACGTCTCGACGGGCGGCGGTGCCTCGCTCGAATTCCTCGAGGGCCGCACCCTACCCGGCGTGGCGGCGCTCGGGAGCGTCGGAGGCGCGTGAGTTGAGCCGCGCACCGGGCCTCCTCCCCCTCGAACCGGCGCTCATCCCCACCTCGTGGGACTTCGACCTCGAGAGGCCGGTGCTCGCGAACCTCCACGGCGACTACGGCTACCTCGGTGAGGGCTACTACCGTTCCCTCGACGCCGAGTTCGCCGGCCACCAGGTCGTCCCGAGCGTCCGCGACGCCCTCGACGCCTTGGTGGTGCCCATCGCCCTGCTCCGGGCCGCCGCGCACGACGTCGGAGTACCCGAGTCGGAGATCGTGACCGACCGGTTCCCTCCCGCACCGCTGCTGGCCTACCCGGTCAACCCCTTCTCCACCCACGGTGAGCACCTCGAGGACGCCGCCGCCATCGAGTCGCGTCGCAAGGGCCTGACCTACACCGGGAAGTACGCCGTGCACTGCCAGCTTCTCCCTCCCGACCATCGCATCGACGTGGTCAAGGTGGTGGTCGGTCGCTGCACCGTCCCCGAGTACGAGGCGTTCGCGCGCTCCCTCTTCGCCTGCTTCCGACTCCCCCTCATGAAGGTGCGCGTGATCGTCACCACCCCCGCCTACCTGCTCTCGGCGATAGAACCGCTGCCGTTCCGACAGCTCGCACCCGTCGACCGCGCGTTGCTCGAAGGGGCCGTGCCATGGCCCGGCTAGCGATCTTCACGGAGCGCTACACCATCCGTTCGTCCATCGAGCTGACCGCGCTCTCGAACTTCCGCATGGCCGCGTTCGAACTCGACCACGAGCTCGACTTCATCTTCAAGAACGAGCTGAAGTACCTCAAGAACTACGACGCCGTCCTCATCCGCGCGCTGACCGATCCGCTCAACACCTCCTACGTGGTCGCGCGCGCCGTGGAGATGCTCGGCAGGCGCGTGCTCGATACCTCCGACTCGATCCGGATCTGCTGCGACAAGGTGAACATGTACGGCCGCCTCGACGCTGCGGGTGTCCCGATCCCCGTCACGCGCTATCTCGCTCCGGCCGAGGTGACACCGGCGGCGGCGACGCTGCTCTTCGAGACGCTCGGTTCGCCGCTCGTGCTGAAGGCACCGAACTCGAGCTTTTCGGCCTACGTCGACAAGGTGACCACCACCGAGGCGTTCGTGCGGGTGGGGCGCCGCTTCCTCCGTCGCGCCGACCGCCTGGTGGTGCAGCAGTACCTCCCGAGCGAATTCGACTGGCGCGTGATCACGCTGCACGGGCGGGTGCTCGCCGTCGTGCAGTACCGCTTCGCGCGCGACGCCTGGAAGGCGATGCAGCGAGGCGACGCGGGCGAGAGCGCGGTCACCACCTGTATGTCGCGGCACGAGGCGCCCGCGCGCCTGCTCGAGGTGGCGATCAAAGCTGGAGCGGCCATCGGCGACAGCCTCTACGGTGTCGACCTCAAGGAGATCGACGGCGACTTCGTGGTGATCGAGGTGAACGACAACCCGACGATCGCCGCGACGGAGGAGGACCAGGCGAACCCCGAGATCTACACCGACATCGTGCGCTACCTCGTCGATGGACCGGCGTCGTTCGCGGGGCGCGACTGAGGGCGGCCACAGCTCGCAACCGGGGTTAGGGAGACGGCGCGAGCACGACCATGGCGCGATGGCGGGCGCGCCCGTAGCGCGAGAGCGCGGCGAAGTCGCGCCGCGGCAACGCCAGGTGAACGCCATCGGCCCGCTCGGTTCCGTCCGGGAGGTGCGGATCGTGGACGTAGAGGTGGTCGTCGTCGTAGCCCGTGATCACCACCCAGTGCGGCGCACGCTCGGCGTGGAGGCGCGCGGCCGAGACGAGGACCACCGGCACCTCGCCACGAGCGAGCGCTCCGACCACGTCGTGCACGGTGAACTCGCCCACCCTGACCGCATCGGGATCGCTCGCGAGCTCACTGGTGAACGCCCGATGGGCGAGCTCGATGACCGCCTTCTTGCCCGCATCGCGCACGGAATCGACGAAGGCCGCAGCGGCCGTATCGACCCAGACCCGCGCCCGCACCCCCCGCCGCCGCGCCGCGACCGCCAGCCCGTGCGCGCTCGTGCCACCGTGGCCGGCGAGCATGTAGACGGTGGTCGCCTCGCGCCAGATGGCGACCTCCTGCTCCTGACCGATCGTCCCCTCCCACCCGACGGCGCGCATCGCCATGAGCAGCGCGGCCGGCCCGCACGTGAAGTCGAGGGTCTGGGCGTAGTACGGGACGCGCAGCAGGTGCGCGTCGGCACCGACGAAGCGCTTGCGGAGACGCAACGCCGCGCTGCCGTCCTCGTAGTAGTCGGCGGTCCGCCCGACCACCTCGTAGCCGGAGCGACGGTAGAGGGCGATGGCGCTCTCGTTGTCGTCGCGTACCTCGAGGCGGAGCGTGACGCAGCCACGCTCGCGCGCCCCGCGCTCGGCGTGCGCGAGAAGCGCCTTCGCCACCCCGGTCCCTCGAGCGTGCTCGGCCACGACCAGGGTGTAGATGCGAGCGCTCACGAACCCACGCCGGTAGACCACGACCGCGTCACCGATCACCTCGGCGTCACGCTGCGCCACCCACACGTCGGTGGCGGTGTTCGCCACGAACCGTGCGAACGACGCCCGCGAAATCCGGTCGCCCGGGAAGGCGCCCTCGAGGGCTTCGAGCGCATCGAGGTCGGCGCGTTCCGCGCGCCGCACCACGAAGGGCGCCACCGTGGCGACGTCGAGCGACGCGTTCAACCCTCGCCGGCCACGGCCTCCCGGATCGCCGGGACCACTTCGAGCACGTCGCCGACGATGCCATAGTCGGTCACTCTGAAGATCGGTGCGTCGGGGTCCTTGTTCACGGCCACGATCACCTTCGAGCGGTTCATGCCGGAGAGATGCTGCACTGCGCCCGACACGGCGAGCGCCAGATAGAGCCGCGGCGCCACGGTCTTCCCCGTCTGCCCGATCTGCTCGCCGTACGGACGCCAGCCGGCGTCGACCACGGCGCGCGTCGACCCGACGCCGGCCCCGAGGGCCTCCGCGAGCCCGACCACCAACTCCTCGAAGCGCTCCGCACTACCGAACCCGCGCCCGCCGCTCACGACCACGTCGGCATCCTCGAGCGCCACGCGGCCGCGCGTCACGGCGCGCCGCGCTGCGACCCCCACCCTCACGTCGTCCGCTTCGAAGGTCACCTCGAGGGGCTCGACGGAGCCCGCCCCCTCCGCGCCCTCGGCCACCGGGGCCGCCCCCGCCTTCACGCTCACCACCACGGGCGTCCCGTGCGCGGCGACCGTCTCCGTGACCCGCGCCAGGTAGGAGAGTCGGGTGGCGACGATCGCCTCGCCGTCACGAGTGAGGCTCGTGACGTCCTCGAGCAGCGGTGCTCCCAGGCGCATCGCGACGCGGGGCGAGTACGACAACCCGGCGCGCGATCCGCTCACCAGCACCAGCTCGGCCCCCAGCTCGCGCGCGGCGTGCTCGACGGCTCGCGTCATGGTCTCGGCGCGCGGCGGGGCGAGCTGCGGATCGCGCACGACCACGACGCGCGGGACGTAGTTCGCCAGCTCCTGCGCGACGGCGTCGGGGTCGTCGCCGACGACGAGCGCGGCGATCGAAGTCCCCTCGGAGGCGAGTTCGCGTGCGAGCGAGACGAGCTCGTAGGCGCTCTTGCGTGGCGCGCCGTCGGCGTGTTCGATCACGATCAGTATCATCTCGGGCTCCTCACAGGACCTTCGCTTCGTCGCGGAGTCGTCGCACCAGTTCGGCCGCGGCGCTCGCCGCGTCCCCCTCGATCATCACGTTCCGACGGGCTCTCGATTCGATGACGGCGCTACGCAGCTCCGTCGTGCTCGTGGCGCTCACGCCGGCCGCCGCAGCGACCTCGTCGAGTGCCCGGGTGTCGAGGGTCTTGCGCTTCGCCTTCATGATGTTCGGCAGTGTCGGGTAGCGTGGCTCGTTGAGCCCCTGTTGTGTGGTCACGACGGCCGGGAGCGGCAGCGTGAGCGTCTCGCTCCCGTCGTCGACGTCGTGGATCACCTCGAGGGCGCCGTCGCCGAGCGTGAGCGACGTCGTCCAGTCGCTATGCGGCCAGCCGAGCGCCTCGGCGAGTGCCGGTCCGAGAGCGGCGCTGTCCCAATCGGCTTGCTTGCCGCCCACGAAGACGAGGTCGGCGCCTTCGTCGCGCACCAGGGGCGCCAGCACGCGAGCGGTCGCGAGTGCGTCGAGCGGCTCGTCGCCGAGCACGTGCACGGCGCGGTCGACGCCCATCGCGAGAGCGGTACGGATCGCTTCGGCCGTGCGTTTCGGCCCGAATGCGAGCGCCACGATCTCGGCGTCGGCGCCCCCCTCGCGGATCCTGAGCGCCTCCTCGACGCCGTACTCGTCCATGCCGTCGATCACGAACGTGGCTCCGGAGAGGTCGAGCGTTCCGTCTTTCGAGCGCACGCGCGCCTCCGCGTCGGGAACCTGCTTGAGAATGGTGACGATCTTCATGGGGCCTCCAAGGGCACGGGTCGCGCGCTTCGACGTCGCGATCGCCCGGTCATGTCCTCGTCGGCATCATCGCATGACACTCCGAGCGATCACCACGCGTTGGATCTCGTTCGTCCCCTCGTAGATCTGGTTGAGCTTGACGTCGCGCATCAGCTTGCCGACCGGGAACTCGTCGACGTAGCCGTAGCCACCGTGCACGTGCAACGCCTCCTCCGCCGCGCGGAAGGCGACGTCGGAGGCGTAGCACTTCGCGATCGCCGACGCTTCGGTGTGGGGGAGGCCGCGATCGATGAGCCAGGCGGCGCGATAGGTCATCCAGCGGGCGGTCTCGAGCCCGATCTTCATGTCGGCGAGCTTGAATTGGATCGCCTGGAATCTCGTGATCGGCCCACCGAACGCCTGGCGCGTGCTCGCGTACGACACCGCCTCGTCGAGCGCGCGTTGGGCGACGCCGACCGACCCGGCGGCCACCGGCACGCGCGTCCGGTCGAGCGTCCGCATGGCGATCTTGAAGCCGTCACCGACCTCACCGAGCACGTTCTCCTTCGGTACGCGCACGCCCTCGAGGACGAGCTCCGCCGTCGGGCTGGCGCGTTGGCCGAGCTTGCCGTGGATCGGCACCGCCCGCAGTCCCGGGGTGCCCCCCTCGACCACCACGGCGACGGTCCCCTTGTGCCCGGCAGCGGGATCGACCGTCGCGAAGAGCACCAGCACGCTCGCCGCTTCGCCGTTGCTGATCCACATCTTGGTGCCGTCGAGCACCACCTCGCCGTCCTCGAATCGCGCGCGGGTGCGCAATCCCGACGCATCGGAGCCGTTGTCGGGTTCGGACAGCGCGAACGCCGCGAGCCGGGCCCCCGTGGTGAGCGGCGTCAAGAAGCGGCGCTGCTGCTCTTCCGTGCCCGCGAGGACGATCGGCGTGAGCCCCAGATCGCTCGCCATGAGGATGGTGTAGAAGCCCATGCACGCGTAGGCGAGCTCTTCGGCCACGACGATCTCGTCGAGCATGCCGAGCCCGAGACCGCCCACGCTCTGGGGAATGCCGACGTTGAGGAGGCCGAGCTCCGCTGCGGCCGCGACCACCCCCTCGGGGTAGCTCGCCTCGCGATCCCACTGCGCGGCGTGCGGGAGCACGTGCTCGCGGGCGAACGCACGCGCCAGCGTCTGGATCTGCTTCTGCTCGTCGCTCGGTTCGAAGTCGATCATGACTGCCTCCGCTCAACGCCCCTGCTCGCGATAGAGCTGACGCCCGATCACCACGCGTTGGATCTCGCTGGTCCCCTCGTAGAGCTCGGTGACGCGCGCGTCGCGGAAGAGGCGCTCGACGGGGAAGTCCGTGCTGTAACCGTACCCGCCGAACACCTGCACCGCGCCGTCCGTCACGAACGACGCCGCTTCGCTGGCGAAGAGCTTCGCCATGCTCGCCTCCTTCGTCACACGGTAGCCGCGATCCTTGAGCCAGGCGGCGCGCCACGTCAGGAGGCGAGCGGCGTCGAGGCGCGTCGCCATGTCGGCGAGCTTGAACGACACACCCTGGAACTCTCGGATCGGCTGACCGAACGCCTCGCGGTCGTCGGCGTAGGCGATGGCGGCGTCGAGCGCGGCCCGAGCGATCCCGACGGCCTGGGCGGCGATGCCGATCCGCCCCCCGTCGAGCGACGTCATCGACATGACGAAGCCTTGCCCCTCGTCGCCGAGTCGCGCCTCCTCCGGCACGAAGAGGTCGTCGAAGGTGACGCTCGTGGCGATGGCGGCGTGCTGCCCGAGTTTCCCTTCGGGAGGGCCGAAGTGGAGCCCCTCCGCCCCTTTCTCGACCAGGAAGCACGAGACGCCACGGGCGCCGGCGTCGGGCTCGGTCTTCGCCATCACCAGATAGAGCTGCGCCTCCCCCCCACCCGTGATCCACGCCTTCGTGCCGCGCAAGAGGTAGCCGCCCTCGACACGATCGGCCCGTGTGGTGATGGCGGCGGCGTCGCTGCCGCAGTGCGGCTCGGTGAGGCAGAACGCTCCGATCCATTCCCCGGATGCGAGCTTCGGGAGGCAGCGCGTGCGCTGCTCGGGGGTGCCGTACCGCAGGATCAGTTGCTGCGGGAGGCCGTTCGTGACGCTCATGATCGTCGAATGCGAGGCGTCGGCGGCGGCGATCTCTTCGAGCAGCACCACGTACCCGAGGGTGTCGATACCGGCGCCGCCATACTCCTCGGGACTCATCAGGCCGAGCAACCCCAAGTCGCCCATGCGCCGCAACGTCTCCCATGGGAACCGTGGTTCCCGATCGAGCGTCGCGGCGATCGGCGCGATCTCGTTGCGGGCGAAGTCGCGCACGGCGAGTTGCATGGCGATCAGATCCTCTGAGAGAGCGAAGTCGATGGGGAGCCTCCAGTCTCGTTTCGGCGCGATCGTACCATCGGCACCCGAGGTCGCCGGGGTCAGGTACGGGTTCAGGTCACCGACCCGGGCGGCGCTTCGGCGTACAACAAGGCATGACTGCCAAGGAACTCCTCCTCCGCATGCCAGAGGCACTCGATGCCACCGCCGCCGGCGCCACGAGCGCCGTCGTCCAGTACGAGATATCCGAACCCGTCCATCACGTGCTGGCGGGGGGTGAGCTGCAGGCGCTCGAGGGGCGCGCCAGCGAGCCCGACCTCACCGTCACGATCGCCGACACCGACCTCGTCGAGTTGTTCCACGGCCGGCTGAATCCGATGACGGCGTTCATGTCGGGGCGGCTCAAGGTCGGCGGCGACATCGCGCTCGCGCAACGCCTCGTCGGGTTCTTCGATCAGGAGGCGATGACGTCGTGGGCGCCCGAAGCCGAGGCGGCCGAAGCGTCTGCGTAGAAGACGACCTCGTGGTCGCGATAGCGGCCTTCCTCATAGCGGAAGCGCGCGCTGAAGAGTCCTGGCCGCTCGAGCCAGGGCAGGAAGACCACGTCGCCTGACCAGAGGTCGAGGTCGGCGACATCGTGGGTGGCGATCCAGTGCAGCGTCCCCTCGGGCCCCTCCGGCACGAGGGTCCCGCTCCACGCTCGGATCACGTAGACGAACGTCATGACGTCGTCGCCACCGGGCGTGAACGCCGGGAAGGTGATGATCCCCTTGAGCTCGGCGTGTTCGACCTCGAGCCCCGACTCCTCGCGTACCTCGCGTCGTACGCATCGCTCCGGAGATTCCCCCGGCTCGAACTTGCCGCCGAGCCCGTTCCACCGTCCGCCGAGGCGGGCCGGCGCATCCGGACGACGAAGCATGAGCGTGCGCTCGCCGTCCCGGACGTAGGCGAGCGTGGTGAGGATCACGAATCGCTCTCGGAACGGCGCTCCGCCCGGTACGACTCGAGGAGTTCCTTGGCGAGCGTCGACTCGTCGTGCAGCGCGCCGGCTCGTTCGACGCGGAGGCGGAAGCCGCCCGCGCGTACCGCGGTGCCCGAGCGCGCCAGGTGGCGCCCGAGCCGGCGTGCGGCGGCGAGCGGGTCGTCGTCGACGAGTGGCAGCGTCGTGCGCTCGCGCATCCCCGTCTCCACCTCGATCACCAGGAGCGCCTCCATGCGACCGCCGCTCCGGCGCAGGAAGACCTGAGCGAGCGCACGCCGCACGTCAGGGTGTCGCCGTGGGACGTGCCAGACCGAAGGCGTCGTGCACGGCCTGGAGCGCGTCGTGGGCGTGGCTACGAGGGATCACGACCGAGATGCGGACCTCGCTCGTGGCGATCATCTCGATGTTGGCTCCCACCGCCGAGACCGCGGCGAACATCCGGCCGGCGAGACCCGGCGTGGAGCCGATGGCGATGCCGACGATGGAGAGCTTGGCGACGTCGGGATCGGCGCTCACCGAGCCCCCCCCGATCGCTTCGAGCACGGGTCGGACCGCGTCGACGGCGTCGTCGGCGAGGTCGCGGGGGACGGTGAACGACATCTGCTGGCGGCTGTCGAGCGCACCCGGGACGCCTTGGATGATCATGTCGGCGCTCACGCCCGCCTCGCCGAGGGCGGCGAAGATCGCCGCCGCGACGCCGGGCTGGTCGGGCACCCCCACCACGTTGATGCGGGTGTGCTCGGTGTCGAGGGCGACGCCGGTGACGGGTCGGTCGGTCTGCATGGCGGCCTCCTGGCCCCGTGGCGCCCGGGTCACGATCGTGCCCGGAGCGTTCGTGAACGACGAGCGGACGTGGATGCGCACACCATAGCGGCGCGCGTACCAGACGCTCCGAGGGTGCAGCACACGGGCCCCGAGCGCGGCGAGCTCGAGCATCTCGTCGTAATCGATGGTCTCGAGCTTGCTCGCGTCGGGCACCTGGTGAGGGTCGGTGGTGTAGACACCGTCGGTGTCGGTGTAGATCTCGCACTCCTCCACTCCGAGAGCGGCGGCGAGTGCCACGGCGGTGGTGTCGGAGCCGCCGCGTCCGAGCGTCGTGATCTGACCGTGATCGTCGACCCCCTGGAATCCGGCCACCACGGCGACGTCGATCTCCTGGAACGCGCGCCGCAGCGGTTCGGCGTCGACCTGCACGATGCGAGCGTTCCCGTGGAGCGAGTCGGTCCGGAAGCCCGCTTGTCCCCCCGTGAACGACCGCGCGCGTACGCCGAGGTGCGTGAGGGCCATGGCGACGAGGGCGATCGACACCTGTTCGCCGGTGGCCATCAGCATGTCGAGTTCGCGCCGGTCGGGGCGCGGCGTCACCTCGCGCGCGGTCGCGACGAGGGCGTCCGTCGAGCGGCCCATGGCGGAGACGGTGAGGGCGACGGCGGCACCCTCGTCGACGATGCGCTGCACACGCGCCGCGACCTTGCGGATGCGGTCGATGTCGCCGACGCTGGTGCCGCCGAACTTGACGACGCGCACGGGTCGGGGGTGGGTGACGTCCATGGCCGTCAAGCCTACCCCGGCGCGTCCTGGACGGCAATGCGTGCCGTCGACCCCGACACGTGCATGGTACAAGGGGCAATGCCGCCCCTCTCCTCGAGCCCACTGGCGGTCGCCGTGATCGGCGCCGGACCGTCGGGCTTCTACGCGGCCGAGAGCCTGCTGAAGGGGCGCGACGACGTCCGCGTCGACCTCATCGACCGCCTCCCGACCCCCTTCGGCCTCGTTCGCTACGGTGTGGCGCCCGACCACCAGAAGATCAAGTCGGTGACGCGGCTCTACGAGCGGACGGCGAGCGACCCGCGGGTGCGGTTCTACGGCAACGTCGAGATCGGTCGCGATGTGCGCGTCGAGGAGCTCGCCCGGCACTATCACGCGATCGTGTTCGCCTACGGTGCACCCGGTGACCGTCGGCTCGGCGTTCCTGGGGAGGACCTGGCGGGCAGCCTGTCGGCCACGGACTTCGTGGCTTGGTACAACGGTCACCCCGACCACGCCGAGCTCGAGCCGCCGCTCGCTGGCGCGACGGCCGTGGTGGTGGGCGTCGGCAACGTCGCCGTCGACGTCACCCGCATCCTCGCCAAGACGAACCGAGAGCTCGCCGCTTCCGACATCGCCGATCACGCGCTCACTGCGCTCGAGGACTCAGGGGTGCGGGACGTGGTCGTGCTCGGACGGCGCGGACCGGCCGAAGCGAAGTTCACCACCAAGGAGTTGCGCGAGCTCGGGGAGCTCGCCGACGCCGACATCGTGGTCGACGAGCGCGACCTCGACGTAGCGCCCGAGAGCCTCGCAGCGATCGCGACCGACGCCGTCGCCAAGAAGAACCTCGAGGTGCTCGCGGGGTTCGCCTCGCGGCCGCTCACGGGCAAGGGGAGGCGCGTCCACCTCAGATTCCTCTCGTCGCCGGTCGAGCTCGTGCCCGACGCCTCCGGCACGCGCGTCGGCAGCGTCGTGATCGAACGCAACCGTATCGAGGTCCGCCCCGACGGCAGCCTCGCGGCGGTCGGCACCGGCGAGCGTGAGGAGCTATCGGCGCAGCTCGTGCTCCGGTCGGTCGGCTACCGCGGCGCCGCCATGCCGGGGGTGCCGTTCGACGAGCGCACGGGTGTGATCCCGAACGAGCGCGGGCGGGTGCTCGACGCCGCCGGCGGAGCGGTCGTCTCGGGGCGCTACGTGGTGGGTTGGATCAAGCGGGGCCCAACGGGCGTGATCGGAACGAACAAGGCCGATGCGATGGAGACGATCGCGGCGCTCTTCGAGGACGGGCTTCGCGAACCCGAGGACGCTCGCCCTGAAGCGCTCGACGAACTGCTCCGATCCCGCGGCGTCGAGGTGATCGATTTCGAGCGCTGGTCACGCATCGACAGGGCCGAGCTCGCGGCCGGCGTTCGGGCCGGGCGCGTGCGCGTGAAGCTCGTGTCGCGCGCGGCGCTGATGACGGCGGCCGAGTCCATCGATGCGCTCGAAGGCGGAAGCGCCGAGGGGCGGTAGCGTCGGCGTCACACCTCGCCGAGGTAGGCGCGCTTCATCCCTTCGTTCTGCAGCAGCTCCTTCGCCGGCCCCGACAGCACGACCTCGCCCGTCTGCAGCACGTAGCCGCGGTCGGCGATCGCGAGTGCGACGTTGGCGTTCTGCTCCACCACGAAGACCGAGATGCCGCGCTCGTTGACCTGCTTGATGATCTCGAAGATGCGCTCGACGAAGAGGGGCGCCAAGCCCATCGACGGCTCGTCCATGAGGATGAGCTTCGGTCGGCTCATGAGCGCGCGGCCCATCGCCAGCATCTGCTGCTCCCCGCCCGACATCGTGCCCCCCTTCTGCTCGAGCCGCTCCTGAATGCGCGGGAAGAGATCGAAGACGTACTCCATGTCTTCGGCGATCGCCCGCTTGTCGCGCCGCAGGTAGGCGCCCATCTCGAGGTTCTCGCGCACGGTCATCTTCGAGAAGATGCGGCGATTCTCCGGAACCACCGCCATACCACGCTCGATACGGTCGGCGGTGGTGAGCGTGTCGGCGCGCTCGCCGAGAAAGTCCATCTCCCCTTCGGTCACGCGGACGATGCCGAGGATGGTCTTGAGCGTGGTCGACTTGCCCGAGGCGTTGCCACCGAGGAGACAGACCATCTCGCCGGGATAGACGACCATGTCGACGTCGTGCAGCACCTTGATGGCGCCGTAGTGCGCGCCGACCTTGCGCATCTCGAGCAGCGGTACGCGCGGCTCAGGGCTCATCGACATCCTCCAACTCCCCGCGCTTCGCGGCCGCCGCCTTCTTGCCGAGGTATGCCTCGATCACGGTGGGGTCGTTCACGACGTCTCGATAGGACCCTTCGGCGATCTTCTGGCCGTAGTCGAGCACGATCACTCGGTCGCTGATCTCGCCGACGAGCCCCATCTTGTGTTCGACGAGCACCACCGTGTAGCCGCCCTCGTCGCGCATGCGGCGGATGATCTTGGTGATCTCCTTCGTCTCGCTCGGGTTCATGCCCGCGCTCGGTTCGTCGAGCAGGAGCAGCTTGGCGCCGGTCGCCATGGCGCGCGCCATCTCGACGCGGCGCCGATTGGCATACGAGAGTACGTAGACGGGCTGGTTGAGTCGGAAGCTCATCAGACGGGGCCCGAAGAAGGCGAGCTTCTCGGTGGCGATCTCACGCATGCGCGCCTCCTGCCGACGGTACGACGGGGTTCGCAGTACCGCCGAGAGCCACGTGGAGTTCAGGGCGTGGTGCTGTGCAGCAAGCACGTTCTGGAGCACGGTGAGGTTCGTGAACAGGCGGAGATTCTGGAAGGTCCGCGCGATCCCGAGGTCGACGATCTTGTTGGTTCCCGTCCCGACGATCGAGCGTCCTTCGAATCGTATCTCGCCGGCATCGGGACGGTAGACCCCGGTGATGAGGTTGAAGATCGTGCTCTTGCCGGCCCCGTTCGGACCGATGATCGACACGATTTC
This sequence comes from Trueperaceae bacterium, assembly GCA_013697735.1. Lineage (GTDB taxonomy): Bacteria > Deinococcota > Deinococci > Deinococcales > Trueperaceae > SKWV01. The sequence continues at coordinate 44,457 of JACCWH010000201.1, forward strand.
GCCCTCGCCGACGTCGAAGGTGACGTCGTTCGTGGCGGTGAGGCCGCCGAAGGACTTGGTGAGGTGCTCGACCTCGAGCATGGCCACGCTCACCCCCTCCTCTCGTCGTCCGTCGAGTCGTCGCGGGGGTGGCGCTCGTCGCCGACATCGAGCTCGCGCGCCGCACTGCGACCGGGCGCGGTGGGGGCGTCGCTCCCCGACGCCACGTCGGCGTCACTCCCGCGTGGATTGAGCACGGGATTCGTCAACCAGGCGTCCTGCGTTCGTTCGTCGTCGGTGGGCCCGCTCCGACGCTCCCCGAGGAGGCCCGACCAACTGAACTCCGCGCGTCCGATCATCCCCTCGGGCCGGAAGACCATGATGGCGATGAGCAGCACCGACAGGAAGATGGCGCGCATGCCGAACCCGCGGAACGTTCCTTCGAGGAACGCGGGGTCGATCGCGGCGACCACGAAGGCGAGGACGGCGGCGCCGGCGAGCACGCCGGCACTCCAGTGGAAGCGTGGTCGCAGGCGCCGCAGCGACCGGAAGAGCACCGCGAGGCCGGTCATCAGCACGAGCGTCGCGCCGGCATACGTGAGCCACTGTTGCAGCGTGTAGGTCTGCTCGAGCGGGTCACCGTACTGCCGCACGAACACCACGAGCGCGGTGCCGAGCAGCACGCCCGTGATCGACCCGGTGCCACCGGCCGAGATCGCCACGAGGAAGAAGAAGGTGAGCTGGAAGAGGAAGAAGTCGAGCCGTACGCCGCCGAGCCACGAGACCCAGAGACCGCCGGCAACGCCCGCGAAGAACGCCGAGATCACGAACCCGAGGACCTTGTTGTACGCGAGGTTGATGCCCATCGCCTGCGCCGCGACCTCGTCCTCGCGGATCGCCTGCATGGCGCGACCGTACGACGAGAACTTGAGCTTGCTCATCACGAACACCGTGAAGGCGAGGATGCCGAACGTCCACCAGACGCTCTTGCCGAACTCGCTCGTGAGACCGGGAAACCCGAGCGCACCGTTCGTGTACTCCGCGAAGAGTCGCGTGGAGGCTGAGAGCCGGATGATCTCGCCGAAGCCGAAGGTGACGATCGCCAGGTAGTCCCCGCGTAGACGGAGGCTCGGGATGCCGACCAGCAGTCCGGCGAACGCCGCCATGAGGCCGCCGAGGAAGATGGCGATCAGGAAGCGGACCCACAGCGTGTCGGGCGTGGTCAAGGCGTCGAGGCCGATGCCGCGCAACATGTTCGTGACGGAGATGGCCAGCGACTCCTCGGTCATCGTCGAGCGCGCCGAGGTGAGGATCCGCGCACGCGCCGCTTCGTCGAGGATGAGCAGGCCGGTGGTGTACCCGCCGATGAGCATGAAGCCGTGGTGTCCGAGCGACAGGATGCCGAGCGTCCCGTTGATGAGGTTGAGGCTCACCGTCGCCACGCCCCAGATGGCGAAGAGCGCCAGCGATTGACTCAACTTGCTGGAGCCGAGCGATTCGAGGAACATGAGCACCAGCACGCCGACGCCGATCGCGACGAGCGTGAGCGCCACGTTGCGCACGCGCCGCTTCGGATCGACGTCGTCGAAGGCGGTGGGCGTGCCCGCGCGCGCCATCAGACCTTCTCCGAGAGGTCTTCACCGACGATGCCGCTCGGCCGGATCAGCAGCACGATGATGAGCAGCACGAAGGCGAAGGTGTCCTTGAACTCGGTGACACCGAGGAAGGTCGGCGTGCGCGGAAAGAGCGCGCTGAGGAAGTTCTCGGAGAAACCGATGATCATCGCGCCGATCACGGCTCCGGGCAAGCTGCCGATGCCGCCGATGACGGCCGCCGCGAAGGCCTTGATGCCCGGGAGGATGCCCATGATCGCCGGTTGGTTGAGCGAACCGAAGTTGAGTCCCCACATCGCCCCGCCGGCGGCGGCGAGGATCGAGCCGAGCAGGAAGGTGGTGGCGATCACCTTGTTCACCGAGACCCCCATCATCTGGGCGACCTCGGCGTCCTGCGCGGAGGCGCGCATCGCCTTGCCGAGACGGGAGCGATTGACGAAGCTCGTGAGCGCCAGGACCAGCACCAGCGTGATGACCGGAATCGCCACCAGGAGGTTGTTGGTGAGCACGGGCTGCCCCATCACGTCGAGCGTGAAGGGGTCGTTGAGCACCGTGTCGGGACGGAAGGGCGTCTGTCGATTCGTGAACACGAGGAGGCCGAGGTTCTGCAACAAGAAGGAGACGGCGATGGCGGTGATGAGGAGCGAGTTACGCGGCGCGGTGCGCAGGGGCACGTATGCGACGCGATCGATCGTCAGACCGAGTACGCCCGTGGCCAGCATCGACCCCACCAGCGCGGCCCAGAAGGGCCATGTGAACGTCGTCAGCGCCCATACGAGGAGTAGGAAACCGCCGCCCCCGACCCCGAGCACCACCGGGTCGCGAAGGCGCCCGCGGAAGAGCTCCGTGACACGCATGAGGGCGTACGCCATCACGATGGCGAGCGCAGCGCCGCCGACCAGCGAGTAGGGCGTGAGCGTGAAGAGGAAATAGGTCGCGAAGGCCCCGACCATGAAGACCTCGCCGTGAGCGAAATTGATCAGTCGGATGATCCCGTAGACCATCGTGTAGCCGAGCGCGATGAGCGCGTAGAGACTGCCGAGCTTGATGGAGTCGATGGCGGCCCGAGCGAAGAAGGCGCCGTTGAAGCGCTCGGAGACGGTTCCTAGATAGAGCATGCGCCAGACGATCAGCACGATCAGACCAGCGAGAATGGCCCATGGGAGCCAGCGCTTCAACTGGGGCGCACCTATACGGACACGGGTACCTCTCAGCGTCGATGCCTCGTTTCTACTCGCCGGCCGCGCGCGTTCTCACGACGTGCCGACCGTGCCTTGGCGGTGTGATGCGGCGTATCCTACCCCGTTCCGAGCTTCGTGCGCGGGGGTGGTTCGCAGCGTCACCCGAACGCCATGGAGCACACGACGGTGGAGCACAGGACGAGGGCGGGAGTTTCCTCCCGCCCTCGCTTCGTGCTGCGTTCGTTCGAACATCGTTCCGGGAGCGTTGAGGCGAGCGTTACTCGCCGGTGCCGATGCCGAAGAGCGGCGTGGACGACCACGGCGCGCCGTCGGCGCCCGGTACCTGGTACTGGAAGAAACCGATGGTGCGGTCGGCGGGCGTGCCGTCGGTGCCGGCGTAGGTGATCTCGCCAGACACGCCGGCGTAGCCCTCGATCGACTGCAGCGCTTCGAGGACTGCCCCCATCTCGGTCGAGTCGGCGTTGCGCACCGCCTGGGCGATGACGTTCATGCTGTCGGCGCCGGCGAGGGTGAAGCCGTTGAAGTCGGTGGCGCCCGGGTTCTGGACGCGGAAGAACGACTGGAACTCCGAGGCGCGAGCCGCTGCCTCGCCAGTGAGGACCTCGGAACCACCGAAGCCGGTGAAGATGTACTCGTTGAAGGCGGCGCCGCCGCCCACGGGGCACTGAGAGTCGTCGGACGCGTCGGCGCCGAGGATCTGCTGGTTGAAGCCGGCGGCGCGGAGCGCGGGCACGAGGGCCGCACCTTCGGCGCAGAAGCCGGAGTAGTAGATCACGTCGGCCGGGAGACCGAGGACGTCGCTGATCTGGGCAGAGAAGTCGACGGTGTTGGCCACGAAGTCGACGACGACGGTGGTGCCACCGAGGTTCTCGAACTCCTCGGCGAAGAAGCCGGCGAGGCCGAAGGAGTAATCGTCGTCCTGCTGCCGGAAGACGACCGCATCGCGGGCGTCGAGGTCGTTGTAGGCGTAACGCGCTGCCACGGTGCCTTGGAAGTCGTCGGTGTATGCCATGCGGAAGATGTACTCACCGATCTGCGTGGTGGCGGGGTTCGTCGAGCTCGTCGAGATCATGATGATGCCGGCGTTCTGGAGTACCTCCGCTGCCGGGATCGACATACTGCTCGAAATCGCACCGAGCACGGCGGTGACGCCCTCGTCGACGAAGCGGTTGGCGCACGCGACCGAGTTCTCCACCAGGGTGGCGTTGTCGCAGATCGACAGCTCGAAGCGATCGCCGTCGGGCATCTGCGCGAGCGCAGTCTCGATCCCTTGCAGCGTCGACGTGCCGATGGTCGCGAAACGACCCGAGAGTTCGAGGTTGACACCGATGCGTACGGTCTGTGCGAACGCACCACCGGCCAGCATCAGGACGACGAGCACCAAAACGATTCTCTTCATGAATTCCTCCTCCGTGTGGGGTAGTTCACGCTTGGCGGGGCTTCTGGATGATACCCGCACCCCAGTGGGGTGTCAACGCGCCGTGCCCATGGAAGCTTCATTCTCGTGCGGCTGGTGCGGCCCGTACGGCAGCGGAATGCGCTCGACCGGATGCGCCGGGTCCGCTCGAGGGCGTGGACCCACGTGCGCGACCCCACTCGGCCTTGCGTGCATCATGTTCGATACATCTCGACATTGACAGGACCATATTCTTGGGTAATGATCGCCACAGACGGCCAGATGTGCATCCGTTCGTGCACAGGTGGCCGATTTTTCCGCCACAGCGCTCTGGTGCGCGGGCGGCGCTCGTCCGGAGGTTCCATGCCGTTCACCCGCGAAGACGTCAGCAAGCGCCTCGAAGAGCAGAACGTACGCTTTCTGCGCCTCCAGTTCAGCGACATCATGGGCCACAACAAGAACGTGGAGGTCCCGACCTCCCAGTTCGAGAAGGCCCTCGACGGCGAGATCATGTTCGACGGCTCTTCGGTGCAGGGTTTCGCCCGCATCGAGGAGTCCGACATGCTCCTCAAGCCCGACTTCGACACGTTCCTGGTCTTCCCGTCGATCATCGAGGGCGACGCCCGCGGCAAGGTCGCGCGGCTGATCTGCGACGTGGCGCTGCCCGACGGCACACCCTTCGAAGGCGACCCACGCTTCGCCCTCAAGCGCCAGATCGAGCGTCTCGCCGCGCTCGGCTACGACAACATGTCGGCGGGGCCCGAGCCCGAGTTCTTCCTCTTCGCCCGCACCGCCGACGGCGCCCCGACCACCATCACGCACGACTCCGCCGGATACTTCGACCTCGCACCCGTCGACCGCGGCGAGGAGGCTCGGCGCGACGTGGTGAACGCCCTCGTCGAGATGGGCTTCGAGATCGAAGCTGCCCACCACGAGGTCGCTCCGGGCCAGCACGAGATCGACTTCAAGTACGCCGACGCACTCACCACCGCCGACAACATCGCCACCTTCCGGCTCATCGTGAAGCGGATCGCCCTCCTCCACGGCCTCCACGCCACGTTCATGCCGAAGCCGGTGGCCGGGATCAACGGGTCGGGCATGCACGTCCACCTCTCGATCTTCAAGGACGGCGCCAACGCCTTCTTCGACGAGGGTGCCGAACATCAGCTCTCCCACGTCGCCAAGAACTGGATCGCCGGTCTGCTCGAACACGCCCAGGGCATGGTCGCGGTGACGAACCCACTCGTGAACTCCTACAAGCGCCTCACGCCTGGCTACGAGGCGCCCACGAACATCGCCTGGTCGGCGAGCAACCGCAGCGCCATGATCCGTATCCCGGCGCGGCGCGGCATCGGCACGCGTTGCGAACTCCGCATGCCCGACCCCTCGTGCAACCCCTACCTGGCGTTGGCAGCGATGATGGCCGCGGGCATCGATGGGATCGAGCGCGACCTGACGCCGCCGCCCGCCATCCAGCGCAACATCTACGAGATGAGCGTCCGCGACCGCCGCACCCACAAGATCAAGGAACTCCCCTACACGCTTCGCGAAGCACTCGGAGCGCTCGCCAAGGACAAGGTCATCCAGGGCGCACTCGGTGAACACATCACGGAGCGCTTCCTCGACGCGAAGACCGCGGAGTTCGATGCCTACCGGATCACCGTGCACGACTGGGAGCTCGACCAGTACCTGGCGGAGTACTAGCGCCGGCGTGCGTATCGTCGGGGTCGACCCCGGCCTCGCGAACCTCGGCCTCGGCGCGATCGAGGCCGAGGGGTCCGAGGTGCGTCACGTCGGCAGCGAGCTCGTGCGCACCCGCGCGAGCGACGACGAAGGGGTGCGCCTCGCCGCCATCCACGACGCCTTCGACGCCTTCCTCGATACGCACAGACCGGCGGCGGTGGCGCTCGAGGGGCAGTTCTTCCACCGCCAACGCGAGACCTCGCTGAAGGTCGGGCAGGCGCTCGGGGTGATCGTGCTCTGCGCGCACCGGCGCGGTGCGCCGACGTTCTCCTATGGACCGCTCCAGGTGAAGCAGACGCTGGTCGGCACCGGCCGGGCGGACAAGGCGCAGGTGGCCTACATGGTGCGCGCACTGCTCGGGATGCCCAGCGCCCCAGAACACCACCACGTCTCGGACGCGCTCGCCCTCGCCCTCACGCACTGGAGTTCGCACCGGCTCAACGCTTCGGGGGCCGCCCTGCGCGCCGCCGACGCTGCCTCCGCGTCCCCTTCCGGGCGGCGGCGGCGGCGCGGGGGCGCCTAGGCTCGACCACCTCGTCAGGCGCGGCGATCGCCTCTCGGACCAGGTACCCGCTCGCCGCCATCGCCTCGTCGACGGCGTTACGCCACGCGGTGATGCGGCGTGCCGCGCCCGCACCGGGGGCCGCGAACCGCAACGCCGCGGCCGTCACGTCGGCGACGGCGCCGACGCCCTCGCGCCGGAACCAGGTCTCCCCGCCGTGTTCGTGCCGCCCGAGCCCATCCCCCACGTCGGGGTCCGCGACCAACGAGGCCAGCCAACGGCGCGCCGAGATCACACCCGCGGAGCGTAGGTGCGCCAACGCGGCCGGCACGGCGGCGACGGCCGCGAGGTCGAGCTCGCGCCGAGCGAGGTCGTGACGCAGCGCCCGGTCGAGCCGGAGGCCACGCCATGTCTCCAGGGGCCACGACGCATGCGTGAGAGCGTGCACGGCCAACGCCGCGCGCATCACGCCGGCGCCGTAGGTAATCGCGATGCGCCCGGTAGCGCCACGGGCGGGCGCTCGTAGCGGCTGAGCGACGCTCACGGGGCCGGCCCGTGCGAAACGCGCGAACGCGTCGGCCTGCAGTCGCGCCGCCGCCGGTCCACCCGCCTCGAGCGCGTCGACGAGCGCGATAAAGGACTCGTGCACGTCCCCGAGCCGATCGTCGTCGAGCGCGTCGACGAGCGAGAGCGTGCCGGCGCCGTCGAGGCGCTCGGCGAGGCGCGCCAGCGCGCCGTCGTGATCGACGAGTTCGTGCACGTCGAGGTAGACCCGCGCTGCGAAGCCTTCGCAGGTGACCGGTAGGCCGTGATCCGCGACCGACTTCGAGGCGTGGAGGTACGTGAGGCCGCTCGCGAGCGCACGCATGACCAAGAAGCGACGAGCACCGCCGTGGAGGTCGAGCGCTTCGTGGAGGCGCTCCGTGCGCGGCGTCTCGCCCGCCACCGCCACGAACGGCGCGCTCACGTGGATCCGGCCCGAGGAGCGTTCGTAGCGGTTGTTCACGAGCACGAGCGAGACCGCGCCCCGGACGACGTTCGTGTAGGCGTAGACGTCTTCGCGCACGGCGCCGTCGTCGCCGATCACGTCGAAGAGGCGGAAGCGCTCGACCTCGGCGAACTGCCACCTGCGGTGCATGAGCGGGAAGATCTCCCGCTCGTGACGCTCGAGGAGGTTCGCGTCCGGGGTCTCGTCGACCTTGGCGCGCCGGTACTCCATGCCGTACTTCTCGGAGTAGCCCTCGACCTGGCCATGGCCGAACATCGGAAGGCCCGGCATGGTGGTGAGCAGCGTCGCGGCGACGAAGTACTTGTCGCCGTCGCCGAACTGGGCGCGCGCCGTCTCCTCGTCGGGGTTGTTGAGGAAATTCACGAACCGCTTGAGGACCTGAGGATCGAAGGCGAGCACCTCCTTGACGAGGGCACGGTGCTCGCCGTTCGACTCCCCCTTCAGCATGTGCATGAAGGCGCTGTTGTACACGCGGTGCATGCCGAGCGTGCGGACGAAGTACCCCTCCATCATCCAGAAGGCCTCGGCGAGGAGCAGCGTATCGGGCACCTCGCGGGCCACGCGATCGACCACCTCGCGCCAGAATTCGTGCGGCATGGCGGCCTCGAACGCGTCGTCGCTCATCGCCCCGTAGCGGGCGCGTGAAGGGATACCGCCGGCTTCACCCTCCGGGGGGTACCAGAGACGGCGGACGTGCTCCTTGGCGAGCGTCATGGCGGCGTCGAAGCGAATGATCGGGAACTGGCGCGCCACGTGCAAGATGGTGCCGATCACGGCCTCGCGCACCTCTGCGCGTAGGTAGTCGAGCTGCGCGGTGTCGTTCCACGGCATCGTCGTGCCGTCGTTGCCGTGATAGATGAACGTGGTGTCGCCGGTGTGGCGATCGATGCGCTTGAACACCACTGCCGCGTCGGAGTCGTCGTAGTAGTGGTCCTCGAGCACGATCGCGACGTCGGGATGCTCGGAGAGGTCGGGGCCGTCGAACGTGTAGGCCGGGTACGGCGGGCGATCGACCTGCACGAACCAGTCGGGGTGCTCGATCACCCAGCGCGCGTCGATGCCGACGTGATTCGGGACCATGTCCGAGGCGAGCCGGATGCCGTGCCGGGCAGCGCGCTCCCGCAGCCGATCGAGGGCCTCCGGGCCACCGAGGTCGTCGGCGATGACGTAGTCGCGCAGGGCGTACGCCGAGGCGACCGCGTCGGCCTGTCCCCGCAGCCGCTTGATCGTGCGCGACGCGCTCGAGCGCTCCCAGAGCCCGATGAGCCAGAGCGCGTTGAAGCCACGTCGAGCGAGCTCGGCGAGCGCCTCCTCGGGGATGGCGTCGAGACGCTCGATCTCCCTGTCGTACTCGCGCGCGAGCTGGCCGAGCCAGACGTAGGTGCTCTTCGCGAGCAGCACGACTTGCGGCATCCACGACGCATCGGGACTGAAGCGCACCTCGGCCTCACCGGCACCGGCGCGCGCTCGGATCCCGAACGACGACGGCGGGGGCGGACCCGGTGGACCCGGGGCGCGCGAGACCTTCGCCTCGCGGAGCACGGCGATGGCGCCGAGGAGCTGGCGCACCAGCTCCGCGAAGGGCTCACCGAGGAGGGGCGCCCACCGCACCTGCGCGAACCGCAACTGCCCTTCGAGATCGTCCGGAGCCGCACGCATCGGTTCCAGGAGGAGATCGAAGAGCGAGCCACCGTGACCTGGCAGCCCGGGTCGTTCACGCCAGTACGACCGCGACACCTCGATCAGCTCGTCGTAGGCGCTCTCGGTCGCGAGCACGCGATCGTCGACCAGGGCGCGCGCCCCGCGCAGCGCAGGGTTGGCGTTCGCCAGATGACAGGTCCAGAGCTCCTCGATAGCGACGTGACGTCCGGGCATCCCGTCGATGGCGCGGCGGAGGTACTCGTCGGGCCCATACCGCCCTTGCGCGATCTCGGGGTTCGGGAACCGCGCGAGGAAGCGCGTCAAGGTGTCGGCGAAGCGGTCGCCGAGGCGCTCGGAGAGAACGGCTTCGAGCGATTCGAAGGCGTCGGCGTCGACCCGTTCGAGATAGTTCGCGATCACCAGGTGGTAGATCTCCTCGAGCACCGCGCCGGCGTAGAGGTCGGCGCCCCGCAGCGGGGGCTCGCTGGGGTACCGCGCCGCCGTGACCTTCTGCGCGAGCGCGAGCGCGGCGTCGTGATCGGCCACCAGCACGTCGCCGCGCACGGTGACGAGCTCGTCGGGCACCTCGAAGCGTTCGCGCGCCTCTCGGCTGACGTGGAATCGCCGCGGCGCGCCTGGAACCCGCCACGGCAGGTGGAATCGTCGGGACACGCGTCAGAATCTAGCACGCACCGGCGACGGTGCCGGGTACCGGTATGATCGCGCCGTCCCGAGGAGGCGCCATTCACCATGCCCGAGCCGACCCCGACCGACCCGCACTGGTTCAAGGAAGCCGTGCTCTACGAACTCTACGTTCGCGCCTTCCAGGACTCGAACGGTGATGGTCACGGCGACCTGCGCGGCGTCATCGAGCGGCTCGACTACCTGCGTGACCTCGGCGTCGACGTGCTCTGGCTCCTCCCCATCTCGCCGTCACCGCTGCGCGACGACGGGTACGACGTCGCCGATTTCATGAACGTCGACGGACGCTACGGCGACCTCGACGATTTCCGGGCGCTGCTCGCCGCGGCCCACGATCGCGGCCTCAAGGTGATCACCGACCTGGTGCTGAACCACACCTCGAGCGACCACCCGTGGTTCCAGGCGTCGCGCGCACGATCCGCGGGCAAGGACGACTGGTACGTCTGGAGCGACGATCCCGGCCGCTACGCCGGCACGCGCGTCATCTTCACCGATAGCGAGGACTCGAACTGGACGTTCGACGAGGTTCGCGGCCAGTACTATTGGCACCGCTTCTTCGGGCATCAACCCGACCTCAACTACGACAACCCCGACGTGCGCGAGGAGATGAAGCGCGTGCTGCGCTTCTGGCTCGAACTCGGGATCGACGGCTTCAGGCTCGACGCCATCCCCTACCTCTTCGAGCGTGAGGGGACGAACAACGAGAACATCGCCGAGACGCACGCCTTCCTCAAGGAGATTCGGGCGCTCGTCGACGAGATCCGACCCCACGCGTTCCTCCTCGGTGAGGTCAACCAGTGGCCCGAGGACACGCTCCCGTACTTCGGCGACGGTCGCGACGAGATGCCACTCCTCTTCCACTTCCCGGTCATGCCGAGGATGTTCCAAGCCGTCGCGCAGGGGCGGGTCGATGCGATCCGCTGGATCCTGGAGCGCACGCCCGCGATCCCCGAGACCTGCGGCTGGGTCGTCTTCTTGCGGAACCACGACGAGCTGACCCTCGAGATGGTCACGGACGAGGAGCGCGCCTTCATGTACGAGCGGTACGCTCCCGAGCATCGGATGCGAATCAACGTCGGAATCCGCCGGCGGCTCGCTCCACTGCTCGATGGAGAGCGCGGCCGCATCGAGGTGCTCCACTCCATGCTCATGACCCTGCCCGGCACGCCCATCCTCTACTACGGCGACGAGATCGGGATGGGCGACGACCTCTCGCTCCCGGACCGCAACGGCGTGCGAACGCCGATGCAGTGGGACGCCAGCCCCGGCGCGGGCTTCACCACCGCCGCCGAACCGTTCGCACCGGTGATCGCCGAGGGCCCGTACGCCGCGGCGCTCGTGAACGTGGCTGCCCAGGAGCGCGATCCGGAGAGCCTGCTCTGGTGGATGCGTCGACTCGTGGCGCAGCGCAAGCTGCACCCGGCGCTCGGACGTGGCGCCTTCGAGCTACTCGACGCCCCCGACCCCGCCCTGGCGGTTTTCCTGAACACCTACGAGGGCGACGTCGTGGTCGCCGTGCACAATCTCGCCGAGACGCCGCGTAGCGGCGAGCTACCGATCCCGCGACTCGCGGGGCGGACGCTGCGTCTGGTGTTCGGGGGCCGGTCGTGCGCGCCCGCACCCGTCGGAACGGAGTGCGACGGCCGTGCGCTTCCGGTCGCACTCGGGGCGCACGGGTTCGCCTGGTGGTCGTCCGTGCCGCACGCGGAGGAGCGATGAGGCGCGTGTATGGGCCCCGGGCGACGATCCTCGCCATTGCGCTCGGCATTCTCGCCGCTTGCACGGGCGAACTCACGTCGCCGACGGAGCCGCTCAGGCTCCTCGCGACGTCGCTCCCGGCCGTATTCCTAGGGGAGCGCGTCGACCTGCCGTTGCGGCCGACCGGGGGACTCCGACCCTACTCGTTCACCGTCGTCGACGGTCGGTTGCCGCCGGGGCTATCGGTGGCCGGGGGGCGTCTCGCCGGCACGCCGAGCGTCGAGGGCCGCTTCGCCTTCACCATCGAGGTGACGGACGCGAACCTCAACCGCACCGTGCAGCGCCTCGAGGTGTTGGTGCGCCCGCTGCCCCTCCCGGCGTTGCGGATCGACGCGCCGACCACCGACGTGGAGGGTCCCACGGCGCTGCGGCTCCGCCTGCACGAGGGCCGTGGTTGGCGCGGAGCGAAGGTCGAGCTCACCTGGGACGCGGACGCCTTCGCGCTCGACGAGGGGAGCGTTCGCGCGGCGAACGACTCGTTGGCGACGTTCTGGGAGTACGCCGATGGCACGCTCCGGGTCGACGTCGCGACGCTCGGCGGCGCCCTCGACGGCGAGCACGACCTGCTTCGCTTCACCCTGATGCCCGTCGCTCGAGGACGGCTCGGGCTCGGCCTCGCGAGCGAGCATCGCTACGTCGGCGGTCACCACTTCGAGACCAGTCGCGAAGGGGCTCCCGTGAGTGCCCCCGCCCAGACCGCACCCGGTGGAGGCGCCGTCGGGCCCGAAGATCCGGACGGCCTCGACGACTTCGACGACCCCGGCGAACTCGACGACTTCGACGACTTCGACGACGAAGACCGCGACGTCGACGACGAGGCGGGCTCCCCATGAGCGGCCGCGCGAGCAGGTCGACACGGCGGCGGCGTCGAGCGCCTCGGGTCGCGTTCGCGCTCCTCGCCGCGCTCGCGTGCGCGGCCTCCAGCAGCGTCGCTAGCGCTACCGCCGCCGTCGCGCTCGACCTCGACACGATGCTCTCGCGCTCCGTCGACGCCTTCTTCGGCGAGGTTCGCGCGGTGCGAAGCGAGGCGTTCGAGGGCGAGCCCTGGACGGTGGTGACGATCACGGTCGAGCGGTGGTTGCGGAGCGGGGGCGCGCCGGTGGAAGACGCCAGCGACGAGCTCGACCGACGCCCCGACGTGGAGCTCGCATTCCTCGGCGGCGACGCGCCCGGAGTGGCGCGACGGAGCGTGGCGGGGATGCCCACGCTCACCCTCGGCGAGCGCGTGTTGCTGCTGAGCTACGGCGTCGGGACGCGCTACGCTTCGAATCTCGTCGGCTTCGATCAAGGCCTCTTCCGGCTCGTCGACGACGCCTGGACCGACGACGATGGCCGCACCCTCGGACTCGGAGCCGACGGGATCCTCGAACTCGGCGTCGGCGCCTCGACGGCGAGCGCGAACGACGTGCTCGACGCCGTGATCGCGCGCCTCTCGCAGGTCGGGGTGGCCCCGTGACCTACGGTCGAATGGCGCTCGCTTCCCTCCTCCTGCTCGCTGCGACGACGCGAGCCCTCACGCTCGACGTCGACCCGACGGGAGGCTCGCTCGTGCTCGAGGAGCGGGTGGCGGCGGCCGTGGCGGCCTGGCGAGCGGCCGGTCTAGACGTCGAGGCGGTCGAGCGGACGGTCCGCGTCCGCTACGGCGAGCCGAGCCTCCTCGGCCCCGACGTACCGGTCCTCGTCGCGTCGAGCGACGACCCGGCCGTCGACCTCGACGTGTTCGTGCATCCGGAGCTGTTCGAAGACGCCCCCGGAGCGCTCGTGTACGCGATCGGCATAGCCTTGGGCGGCGAACGCGGGGAGGGGGCGCTCGACCCGCGGCGCGCGGCGGGAGCGGACGCGGTACTCCCGAGCGCAGCCGACGCCGCCGCCATCGAGGCTACCCGCCTCCTCGATCCGGCCGACCTGAATCGCGACGGCGTCGTCGACTTCGAAGACCTCCTGCTACTCGCCCTGCGCATGGGTGAGCGGGGCGTGAACATCCCGGGCGACCTGGACGGTGACGGCGTGGTGGGCGCGACGGACGTGGCGCTGATGCGCGAGCGCTACACGTTCGCGCCCCTCCAGCGCACGCCTCTGGAGGCGCCCGCCGCCGCGCCACCAGCCCCGGGCGACCTACCCGCCGTCCCCGGCCCGCTCGAGTCGAGCGACGGGGCGACGGATGATGAGGCGACGGACGCCGAGGACCCGGTCGACGAGCAGCCCGACGACGACCAGCCCATCGACGAGGAGCCCATCGAAGAGGAACCCGCCGACTGAGCGAACCGCCCGCCGGTAGCGCTGGACAACGGCGCTAATCTTGGGCTACAAGGCTTCGATCGCCTCCGCCAAGGCGACGTCACGCTCGCTCACGGCGTCGTCGGCGTCGTGGGTGCGGAGCCGCAAGGCGACGCGGCCGTAGACGTTGTGGATCTCGGGGTGGTGGTCCTGGCGCTCCGCCAGCAGCGCCACCTTCGTGAGGAACGCGAACGCCTCCACGAACGAATGGAAGCGGAACTCCTTGAGGAGCGACGATTCGTCGTGACGCCAGCCCTCTAGACGCGCGAGCGCATCGCCGAGGTCCCGCTCGTTCAGAGGTTGGGTCATGATGCCTCCTTCGGCCCGCCGCGACGACGCGCACCGGCGCCGAACACCTCGGTCGTCAGCGAACCTGGCTGACGTACACGGGTCGGTCGCGAAGGAAGAGTACCGCGAGCTCCTGGTCGCCACGAGCGCAGATGAGCGTGCCGCCGGCGACGCCTTCGACGAGGAGGTCGGCGAACGAGCCGATCACGTGCCCAGGGAGCATGACGACCATCTGATCCGGCGCCCCACGGGTCCGACCGCGGTACTGCCGCACCGTGAGCTTGAGCTTGCCGAGTTCGACCGTCACCGGCTCCCCGGTGAGGTGGTAGACGCCGCCCACCGAGTCTTCCTCACGATCGAGCAGACCGGCGAGATCGGCGGCTTCGATGCTGAGCGCCGTGAGGATCCGCCCGACCAGCCCCAGGACCAGGTTGTCCTCGAGCGCGACGCTCGCCACCCGAGCCGAGCCGCGGAGCAGTCCCTCGAGCGCTTCGCGGCGGTTGGGTGCACGCGAGGTGATCGCGCCCGCACGGGCGATCGCACGGCGGACCAACTCGTCGGGGGCGCCGGTCGAACCGTCACCGATGCCGCGCATCACGGCGACGAGATCCTCGTGCCGTTCGTGGTTCAGAACGTAGAAGATGGCGAGCCCCTCCGCGAGGCGCGTCGCCAGCGACCGGCCCTCGTCGCGGAAGCGGAGGTGGAGGTAGTCTCCATCGACGTCGACGAGCAGCCGGCCGCGATCGAGCCGCAGCTCGAGGTGGGGCTCGAGCTCGTGCGGCTTCTCGTCGACGAAGAAGGTACGGCTCGCGCCGCTCCCCATCACCGCCACCTCGTGCCCGCCGATCGTGAATCGGACCGGACCGGTGACGCGCAAGGTGACCGCCTGTGCGCCGGTCGGGACCTTCTCCCAGCGCAAGGCGGGATTCACCGCGAACAGCACGCCTCCCGCCAACCTCGGGCCAGGTGCACGCCCTCCGACCCGCGCGGGCAGGTACCGCTCGAGTCGGTCGACCACGGCGTTCGCGGCGGTCTGCGCGTGGATCACGTCGCGCGCGAAGACCTGCCGCTGGTGGCGCTCGAAGGCCAGGACCTCCGCGAGTCGCGCATCGAGGTCGTTCCGCAGTACGGCCTTGTGCTGCTCGGGCAGCCGCTCCTTGGCGAGCTCCTGCAGGGCAGAGCGAAGCTCCGAACTCGTCGGGCCGCGGCGCTTGATGGGCGAGAAGCGGCCCGCGTACGGATCCTTCGCCACGGCCAGGAGCGCGTTGCGCAGGTACGAGGTGGCGCCTGCCTCCGGAATCTCGAGGGTCGGGTAGGCACCGCGACCGTTCCCGAGCGACATGACGAGATCGATGAGTTCCCGCGCGAGCTCCGAGAGGCTGTCGATGTCGGAGAGCGAGATGAGGGGATCCTCGCGCTCCGGGAGGGCTTCACGCACCTTGAACGCGCGCAGGTTGACGTCGGCCCCGAAGCCCTTCTCCTCGGAGTAGCGCTGGACGTTCCGCAGGGTCGCGAACACGAGGCGGGGGGTGATCCGATCGCGCTCCGCGCGCCACGCTGCGGACAGCTTCAGCACGACGTCGTCGAGCTCCTCCCACCAGACCCGTTCGGCGAGCCGTTGGAGGACCGCTTGCTCCTCGCGCACCTCGGGCGTCGGGTCCGGAGCGCCGGGTCCGTCGTCCACTGCGAGGAGTCCCTCTTCGTGCTCGCCGTCGAGTGTGAGGGTCTGCAGATCGGCGCGTGGAACGGAGCCACGCGTCGGCAGGTCCGAGATCGCCCTGAGCCGTCTCGCGACCTCTTCGAAGCGTCGACGCTCCTCCGATTCGAGGAGCGTCGTCCCCTTCGACACGACATCGTGGAGGCTCCACATGCTCGACACGCCGCCACGAACGGTGCGCCGTGACACGAGGGCGTCGATCTTGTACTCGAGCAGTTCGAGGGCTACGCTCTCCAACGAGGGCATCGCGCCAGTGTATGCGGCCGGCCCGCGCGCCCGTCGTGAGGTTCGCCGCACGGACGGCCGCCGCCGCCGAGCGTGCGGGAGGTCGTTCGTGAAGCCTTGACGCTCCCCGGGGCCTCGGTCATGATGGCCGAGTAACGCGCCTCGGGGATGCTGGCGCCCCGGAAGGAGCACGTGTGCCCCACATCATCGCCGAACCCTGCATCGGCACCAAGGACCAGGCCTGCGTCGACGTCTGCCCTGTCGAGTGCATCTACGAAGCCGACGACCAGTTCTACATCCACCCCGAGGAGTGCATCGACTGCGGCGCCTGCGTGCCGGCGTGCCCGGTCGACGCGATCTTCGTGGAAGAGGACGTGCCCGAGAACTGGGTCGCGTACATCCAGAAGAACTACGACCTCAGCGGCGTCTAGCCGAGCACCCGTCACGTCGCCAGGCGCTCGAGTGCGAGCGTGAGCACGTCGATCCCCCGAAGGTACTCCCACTCCTGCACGTGCTCCGCGGGCGTGTGGTCGAGTGCGGCGTCGCCCGGACCGTACGCCACGATCGGCACGGGCCAGGCGGGTGCGACCACGTTCATGTCCGACGTACCGGTCTTGAGCGTGAGCCGCGGGGTACCCCCCGTCGCGCGAATCGCGCTGCGGAAGGCGCGGGTGAGGGGTGTATCGCGAGGACCGCGGTACGCCGCCTCGCCGGCCGCGACGTGCACCTCGATCCCGACCCCCGTACTCGATGCGACGTCGGCGATGGCGTGACGGAGTTCGAGTTCGGCCTCGGCGGGGGTGCAGGTGGTCGGCAGCCGCAGACCGATGCGCGCCGAGGCGAACGCCAGCAACGCATCGTCGTGGGCATCGACGTCGAGCAGGGTCGCCTGGACCGAGTCGAAGGCACCCGCTGCAGCGGTCGAGCGCGACCGCGCCCACGCTCGGACGGCGCTCCAGCCGTCGACCACGGCCTCGAGCGCGGTCGCTTCGGCGCGCGCGCTGTGCGCGACGCCTTTCGACGCCGCGAGCCGCACCACGACGCGTCCCTTGTACCCGAGGGTCACGCCGTCCCAGCCGGAGGGTTCGCCGATCACCACGAGGTCGGGCGGCGCGAGCGTCGCCACGGCGTGGCGGGCACCCCGGCTCGTCGGCGCCTCCTCCTCTACCGCTCCCACCAACACGACAGTGAGTCGTTCGCGCGCCCGCGCCGAGAGCCGGGTGAGCGCGCTCGCCATGGCGCAGAGAGGCCCCTTGGCATCGACGGCGCCGCGTCCAAGCACGACGCCGTCCGTACGTCGGACGCTCGGCCAGCCCGGCACCGTGTCGAGGTGCCCGAGGAGCACCACCCGGCGCGCTCCCCGACCGACCGACGCGATCACGTTCCCCACCTCGTCGAGCGTGGCGTCGGCCGCGAAGGGCGCGAGCGCGTCTCGCAGGTACGCCGCGACCACGGCCTCCTCCCCCGACGGGCTCGGCCGCTCGAGCGCGCCGACGAGCAGCGCTATCGCACCTTCGTCGTCGAGCGAGTTCATCGCGCGCTCAGGCTGCGAGCACACGGCGGAGCCGCGACACGACCTCGTCGACGTCGTCGGCCCCGATCACGAGCGGTGGCACGAGGCGGACGACGGTGGCGCCGGCATTGATCGTGAGTACGCCCGCCTCGCGCAGTGCGGCGACGATCGGCGCCGCCTTCTCCTTGAGCTCCAGACCGAGCATGAGTCCGAGGCCGCGGACCTCGCGGACGCGGTCGCTACCGATCTCCTCGATCCCACGCCGCAACCGCGCTCCCATCGCGGTCGCGTGGGAGAGCAGATCGCGATCGTCGATCTCGCGGAGCACCGCCAGGCCCGCGGCGGCGGCGAGCGGATTTCCGCCGAACGTGGTTCCGTGTCCACCGGCGGGCATCGCCTTCGCCACGTGCTCACGCATCACGAGGGCGCCGATCGGCACTCCGCCCGCGAGACCCTTGGCGAGCGTGACCATGTCGGGCACGACCCCGGTGTGCTCGCTCGCCAAGAAGCGGCCCGTTCGCCCCACGCCGCACTGGATCTCGTCGAAGGCGAGGAGTGCTCCGTGCCGGTCGGCGAGCGCGCGAGCGAGCTCGAGATAGCGCTCGCTGGCGACGTGGACACCCCCCTCCCCCTGCACGGGCTCGAGCCAGATGAGGGCGGTCTCCTCGGACACGGCGGCCTCGAGATCGTCGAGATCGTCGTAGCGGACGAAGTCCACCGGCACCGAGAGCGGCTCGAACGGCTCGCGGTACTTCGGCTCCCACGTCATCGCGAGCGCTCCGAGCGTCCGGCCGGCGAAACCGCGCTTCGCGGCGACGACGCGCCGCCGACCCGTGGCCACGCGCGCCCACTTCAGCGCGGCCTCGTTGACCTCGGCCCCGGAGTTCGCGAGGAAGACGCGCGACAATCCCTCGGGCATGCGCGCGACGAGCGACTCGAGGAAGCTCGCTCGGGTGTCGTTCCCGAGGTTCTGTGGGCAGACGATCAAGCGCGAAGCCTGCTCCGCGATGGCGCGCGCGAGCCGAGGGTTGGCATGGCCGACGCTGGCGACTGCGATACCCGCCATGCAGTCGATGTACTCGCGGCCGTCGGCGTCCCAGAGTCTCGCGCCGTCGCCGCGAACGAACGCGACGTCTTGCGCCCAGAGGCCCGGGCCGTGCGCGGTCTCGACGCCCAGGATCGAGCCGGTGTCGGTGTACGGTCCGCCCGAGATCGTGCGCTGCTCGTGGCCTGCTGCGGTGTCGGTCATGGCGCCCTCCGTGTTCGTTCGTGCGAGATGACGGTACCGCGACCGGCGAGCGCGGCGCTCACGGGCGCGTCGATGCGCGCGTCACCGAGCACCACACGCCCGACGCCGCCGGCGACGGCCTCCGCCGCTCCCAGGAGCTTCTTCTTCATGCGGCCCTGCGCCAGGTCGAGCGACTCGAGCACGCTCGCCGCGTCGACGTGCGCGATGAGGCTCGACTCGTCCGGAAAGTCCGCGAGCAGGCCGGGAACGTTCGAGAGCAGTACCAGCGTGCTCGCACCCAAGGCGACGGCGACGGCGGCCGCGGCACGGTCTCCGTCTACGTTCACCGCCACGCCCTCGAAGCTCGCGCCCGGCGGCGTGAGCACGGGCAGGTACCCGCCCTCCATGAGCAGGGCGAGCAGGTGGGTGTTCACCCGTTCCACCGTTCCGGTATGGTCGCCGCGCAGGAGCACCGTCTTGCCGTCCTGCACGGAGCGGACCGTCGCCTTGTGCGCTCCCTCGAAGAGCCGGCCGTCGAGCCCGGAGAGCCCGACGGCCGGAACGTCGCGTCGCTGAAGGCGCTCCACGATCCCCTTGTTGATCTTGCCGCAGTAGACCATCTCGAAGATCTCGAGCGCTGCGCGGTCGGTGTAGCGGCTCGTGTAGCCGCTCGGGCTGGTGACGAATCGCGGAGGTCGGCCGAGCGCCTCGGCGACGCGATTCGTCTCGGCGTTGCCGCCGTGCACGAGCACCATCCTCTTCCCCGCGCACCAGTGCGCGGCCACGTCGGCGCAGACGGCGTCGAGGTCGATCCCCTCGGCGCCGCCGACCTTGACGACCACGATCTCGCGCGCCGTCACCGGCCATCCCCCACGGGTGCCCGCACGGACGGGAGCGTCGGAACGTCGCCCCGGCGCGCCCGGGCGACCGCGCGCTGCCAGACGCCTCGGGCGCTGCGTCCCATGCCGCGCGGCAATCGAATCGAAGTCGCCCCGAGATACGCGAGGAAGCGCACCGCGGCGTCTTCGAGCGCCTCTTCCAGCCCCGCTGGCAGCGCACCCCTCGCCACGTCGTCCTCCCAGTGCCAGGCGCGCATCGCCAGCACGTCCCCTTCGGTACGTGCGTCGAACCGTGCGACGAAGCGCTCCTGCCAGAGGACGGGCAGGACGTAGTAGCCCCACCGACGTGCGACCTCGGGCTTGTAGACCTCCCAGACGTACTCGAACCCGTAGAGGTGCGCGACGCCGCGGCGGTCCCAGACGAGCGGATCGAGCGGAGCGAGGAAGCGAACGCCCTCGGTCCCGGCGTCGTCGTCGAGCGTCCGCAGCAGCTCGGGGAACGCGAGGAAGCGAACGCCCTCCACCTCCGCGGCGCGGACGGCGCCCTCCTCGGTCGCTCGTCGAACGGCGTCGTTCGTGGTGGAACGGCGGCCGGGCATGAACCAGACGGACGCGTCGGCGTTCGGTCGGAGCATCCCGGCTGCCTGGACGCGGCGGGACACGAGGTGGGTCCAGGCCGCATCGACCGGCAAGGGATCGGCCCGAACGACCTCCTCGGGGAGCGAGCGCGCCGGCAGGTCGTAGACGTGCCGTCCCTTCTCGCGTGCGTGCGTGACGACCTGGCCGCTGTCCCAGAGCGCGCGCAACACGTGCTTCACGAGCTTTGGTCCGTACCAGGAGCCGCGGAGCCCACCGCCGACGGACTGGTCGGTGAAGTCGAGCGTCCCGAGCGGTCCGCGGGCATCGAGCTCCTCGAGCGTCGCGCGAACGGCGTCGGCATGGGGCTCGAAGACGCGTGCACGCCAGCTTTCGGCGAACCAGGAGTGGAAGACGTGCCGCGCGGGCCAATCGTCGGTAAGGGTGAGGCAGACCTGCTTGTCCCAGGCGTCGAGCAGCAGGCGATCGCAGTAGGTCGCTCCCTGCCAGTCGTCGATGCGGTAACCGGGGACGCGCGCTTGCAGCACCAGGTCGGGGTTGCGTCCGAGCGGGGCGAGCGGGTCGTATTGGATCGACCCGAGCCGGCGGGCGACACCGGCGACCGTGTCGGGTGTGAAGTGGTAGCGCCACAGTGCTCGCCGTGCATCGGCGCGCGTCAACCGGACGACACGACCGGGCGCGTCGCCGAGTGCCGCGAGCGCCGTCACGGGTGGAGCCCCGCGAAGGCGAGGCCCAGGCGCTCATCCCAACCCATCGCCACGTTGAGCGACTGGAGCGCATGGCCGGCTGTCCCCTTCACGAGGTTGTCGATCGCGGCCATCATCACCACGCGCCCGCTGGCAGGGTCGAGTTCGAAGCCGACGTCGCACCAGTTGGTTCCATCGAGGATCTTCGGGTCGGGAACCCGATGGATGCCACGACGCGCCGCGACGATGCGCACGAAGGGCTCGTCGGCGTAGGCAGCACGCAACGCCTCCTGGACGTCACGCTCGCTCGTACCGTCGCTCATCCAGGCGTGCGCCGTGACCAGGATGCCACGCACCCGCTCGACCGCCGTCGCGGTCAGGTGGATCGCCACGCCACCGCCGAGCGACGACTCGATCTCGGGCGTGTGGCGGTGTCCCGTCGCCTGGTACGTCCGCACCACGCCCGAGCGCTCCGGGTGATGCCCCGAGAGGCTGGGCGCGTTTCCGGCGGCCGACGACCCGATCTTGGCCTCCACCACCACGTCACGCCGTGCCAAGAGGCCAGAGCGTGCCAGCGGCGCGAGCGCGAGCGTCGCTGCCGTGGCGATGCAGCCAGCGCCAGAGATCCGAGTCGCCCCCACGAGGTCGCGCCGGTAGAGCTCCGGGAGCGCGTAGGCGAAGGTCCCGAGCAGTTCGGGGCGAGGGTGCGGCGCGCCGTACCAGCGCTCGTACGCCGCCGCGTCTCGGAGCCTGAAGTCGGCGCTGAGGTCGATGAGGCGAGGCGCGCGCGCGAGTAGCTCGTCGACGCGGCCCGACAGCATCCCGTGTGGGAGCCCGGCCACGAGCAGGTCGGCGTCTTCGAGCTCGTCGAACGTGGTGAATCGGAGCCGCGTGACGTCGCGCAGGTTCGGATGCACGAGCGCGACGGCGAGCCCGGCATTCCGTTCGCTCGTGACCTGGACGACCTCGAGCCCCGGATGCGCGAGCGCGAGGCGGAGGAACTCGCCGCCGGCGTACCCGGACGCCCCGACGATCGCCACGCGTAGGGGCGCGCCAGCGCTACTCACGCGCCGGCCGCGACCGCTGCACGAGCGCTCGCCCTCCGCTCGCCGATCTCGCGGGCGAGGCGCTCCGCGTGGCGGACCACGAGCAGCGGGATGTCGACGCCGGTCGTCGCCACGGAATTGCGGAACTCCATCGTGTGGTTGACCTCCACCACCAGCAGCCCGCGGTCTTCGGACTCCAGCAGATCGACGGCGAGAACGCCGCCCCCCACGGCGTGCGCTGCGCGCAACGTGAGGTCGACGAGCTCGTCCGTGAGCGGGCAGTCGCTCGCCGCGCCGCCGCGAGCCGTGTTGGTGATCCAGTGATCGCTGGTTCGGTAGATCGCCGCGACGACGTCGCCGCCGATCACGAATGCTCGGATGTCGCGCCCGGGTTTGTGCACGAACTCCTGCACGTAGAAGACCTTGTGTGCGGGGCCGCCGAGTACCTCCTTGTGTTCGAGCACGGCCTCCACGGCGTCGCGGTCCGAGAGTCGAGAGATCAGCCGACCCCACGAACCGACGACGGGTTTCAGCACGATCGGATAGCCGAACGTGTCGCACAGGTCGAGGACGGCTTCGGTGGTGAACGCCACGCCCGTGCGCGGCGTCGGCACGCCGTCACGCCCGAGAGCGGCGTTCGTGGCGAGCTTGTCGCCGCAGGTCTCGATCACGTGGGCGGCGTTCATCACGACACACCCGAGCGCTTCGTAGAGGCGTGCCAGCGCGAGGCCACGAGTGTGCGAGACGCAGCGCTCCAGCACGACGTCGAACGGCTGGAGCGAGTGCGCACCGAAGCTGAACGACTGGTGCGGCGCATAGAGCTGGACGACGTCGATGCCGCCGCGCTCGAAGGCGTCGAAGAGCATCCGCTCTTCGGGACGCAGCCTGTCGTAGACGACCGCCAAGCGCGGCGTGCGCTCCGGCGCCCCTACGCTCACTCGCCCCAGTCCTCTTCCTCTTCGGGTGCGAGCTCGAAGCGGAGCGGGTCGAGGCCGACGATCTCGAGCTCGGAGCCCTCGTCGGTGACGACGAGCTCACCGAGTTCGACGGTGTCCGGATCGACGTCGACGAGGCCGTGTGGGGTAACGATCGTTTCGCGCATGGGTGTTCCTCCGGTGATGGGCCCGTCGAGGTGCGGGGAACGTGACGAGATGCATCCTACGCTCGACGCAAGGCACCGTCAACGCATTGGGAACATCGTGCCGGATGGCGTTTTTGGGGTCTCGAGGCGCATGCTCGAGTGACCGTTCGCATGCCACGGGATGCCGGCGGTGCGCGTGCGAAACGAGCGCGCGCTCGGCCCGCCGCTTTCGAATCGTGCGTCCACGCCCATCGTGCTTCGGCCGTTCAGCGACCGAGCAACACCACCGCGAGTGCGGGTTCCGCAACGGGATCGAGACGCAACAGGCTCGCCACCTCGTCGTCGAAGAAGTTCGCCACCAGCCGGCTCGTCAACCCCAGTGCCTCGGCAGCGAGGGCGGCAGCCTGCACAGCGGCCCCGGCCTCGAGCGTCAAGAGGCGATGCGTTCGCGAACCGTACGCCGTGCGCCACCGTGCAGGCACGCCCGTCACCACGAGGGCGGCCGCGTAGGGGTCGAGATCTCCCTGATCGAAGAGCGCACCGGTGAGGCCCGGGCGGGGGTCGTCGGTGGAGAGCTGTTCGAGGGCATGGCCGCGCGGTTCGTAGTGATACGACCCGGTGCTCAGGTCACGAACGCGCCCCGACAGCACGTAGATCTCGAGTCCGGAGGCCGGCGCCGGCACGGCGTGGGTCCGACCGCCACTCTCCACGAGCCCCGCCGTCGCCCAGAGGGTTTGCGCGAGCTCGGGCTGCGTCACGGCCCCGCCTTCGCAGGCCCCGCCGCGCACACCGGACATGACGTCCCAGACGCCCGGACCAGCGGACCGCCGCGCGGCTGGTAAGCGAATGAACTCCTGTGGATTGGCGTAGATCTTGTAGCCCGCGACCGTGCCGTCACCGGTGACGGGAGCGCGGCCGCGCGCGTACTTGGTCGCCTCGAAGGGGTCGTGGGATGTCCGGCGGTCTCTCATGGCGGAAGAGGACGATACCACCGGGCGCCGGTAGACTGCCGGAATGCGAGGGCTCCTCCTCCGATGGTTCGACCTGAACGCGCGTGCGCTCCCGTGGCGGACCCCGAACCGCGCTCCGTACGCCACCCTCGTCGCGGAGGTGATGCTGCAGCAGACGCAGGCGGCGCGTGTCGCGCGCGCTTTCGGGCCGTTTCTCGCCTCCTTTCCCGACGTCGGGCGGCTGGCGACCGCAGACGTGTCGTCGGTCCTCCTCGGCTGGCAAGGGCTCGGTTACTACCGTCGAGCGCGAGCGCTCCACGAAACCGCGCGCATCGTGGTCGCTGCGCACGCCGGCGAGGTTCCCGGCCGTGTCGACGAGCTCTGCGCGCTCCCGGGGATCGGTCGCTACACGGCGGTCGCGATCGCGGCGCAAGCCTTCGGCGTCGCCGGCATCGCCGTCGATGCGAACGTCCGCCGCGTGGGCGGCCGCGTGCTCGGCCTCCTGGGGCGCGACGGCGGAACGCCGCGCGCTCCGGACACCGTGATCGAGGCGGGACTCACGGCGCTCCTGCTCGCACCGGGCGCCGACGACGAGGCGGGGGAACGGGCCCGAGTACCCGAGGCGCTCATCGAGCTCGGCGCGACGCTCTGTACGCCCCGCGCACCGCGCTGCGCAGCGTGCCCGCTGGCGAGCGGCTGCCACGCCCTGGCGCGAGGCGACCCGGAAGGGTTCGGCATGCCGCGAGCGCGCGCGCCCCGCCCGCTCGAGCGCTCGCGGGTCGTGGTCGCGTTCGACGGTTTCCGGGTGGCACTGGTGCGCCGCAATCCCGAGGGGCGTTGGGGAGGCCTTTGGGGTTTTCCTTGCGACGCCTCCGGGAGGGCCACCGCGCAGCGGGTCCTCACCGCCGTCGATCACGTCCTGACGCACCGCCGCCTCGAGGTGACGCCCGTTCTGTACGGTCCCGAGGGAGCGCACGCCGGCGCGACGTGGGTCTCCCTGGAGGAACTCGCGGCGGGAGGGGGCCCGGTCCCCGTCGCGACGCTCGATCGAAAGCTCGCGCGCCGCGTCGCCGGGGCCGTGTGCGAGGGTGGTGCCACGTGATCCTCCGCGTCCGCTTCGCAGAGACCGATCAGATGGGCATCGCGCACCACAGTGCGTTCGTGGTCTGGTTCGAGGTCGGCCGCGTCGAGTGGCTCCGCGAGCGCGGGCTCGCCTACCGAAGGCTCGAGGAGGAAGGTGTGTCGCTCTCGGTGAGCGAGTTGCGCGTCAGCTACCGCCGGGCCGTGCGGTTCGACGACGAACTCGACCTCGAGACCCGGATGGTCGCGCTACGGAGTCGAGGCTGCTCGTTCGACTACGTCCTCCGCAATCTCGAAACGGGGGCCGTCGCGGCGCGAGCGGAGAGCCATCACGTCGCGATCGTTCGCGACGGCCGGGCGGCGAGGATCCCACCGACGTGGCTCGAGCGCCTGCGCCGCGCCATGGCCGACGAAGCGTCGTGAGACCGGTGCTACACTGCCGATCACGCCCACCGGCGAGCGCCCTCCGCGCGCCCGGAAGGCATGGAAGGTGCTCATGAGCCAATCGACCCTACCGGCCGCCACCCCCAGCTCGAATAGTCGATCGAAGCTCTTCGACGAAGCGCTCACGTTCGACGACGTCCTGCTGGTACCGAGGCGCTCGCACGTGCTCCCGAAGGACGTCGGCCTCGAGTGCCGATTCTCGCGCAACGTCCGCTTGGCGCTCCCACTCGTCTCCGCCGCAATGGACACGGTGACGGAGACGCAGATGGCGATCGCGATCGCCCGCCAGGGGGGCATCGGTGTCCTGCACAAGAAGATGGCCGTCGAGGTGCAGGCCGAGATGGTCCGCAAGGTCAAGCGCTCGGAATCGGGGATGATCGTCGACCCGATCACGCTCGGACCCTTCGCGACGATCGGTGAGGCCGACCGAATGATGGCGGAATACAAGATCTCGGGCGTGCCGATCGTCGCCGACGACGGTCGGCTCCTCGGCATCCTCACGAACCGCGACCTTCGCTTCGAGGACGACATGAGTAAGCCGATCGACGCGCTCATGACGAAGGAGGGACTGGTCACCGTCCCCGTGGGGACCACGCTGGAAGAGGCGCGCGAGATCCTCCGGAACCACAAAGTCGAGAAGCTGCTCGTGGTCGACGACCGATTCAAGCTCCAGGGCCTCATCACGATCAAGGACATCACCAAGAAGCTCGAGTACCCGAGCGCCGCGAAGGACAGCCTGGGTCGCCTCCGTGTCGCTGCGGCCGTCGGCGTGAGCCGTGACTTCGAGGCGCGCGCCGCCGCGCTCGTCGAAGCGGGCGTCGACGCGCTCGTCCTCGATTCGGCCCACGCCCACTCCGAAGGCGTGCTCGACGCCCTCACGTACCTCAAGGCGAGCTTCGACGTCGACGTCGTGGCGGGGAACGTCGTCACCGCCGACGGCGCTCGCGACCTCGTCGAACTCGGCGCCGACGCGATCAAGGTCGGCATCGGACCGGGCTCGATCTGCACCACCCGGGTGGTCACGGGGGTCGGCATGCCGCAACTTACGGCGATCCTCGACGTCTTCGGCGTCACGGGCGCGGCCGGTGTGCCGCTCGTGGCCGATGGCGGCATCAAGTACTCCGGCGACGTCGCCAAGGCGATCGCCGCGGGCGCCGACGTGGTGATGGTCGGCTCCATGCTCGCCGGCACGAGCGAGGCACCGGGCGAAGACATCCTTCGCGACGGACGGCGCTACAAGGCCTATCGCGGTATGGGGAGCCTCGGTTCGATGGGAGGCGGCAGCGCCGACCGGTACTTCCAGGAAGACGTGAAGAAGCTCGTGCCCGAGGGGATCGAAGGGATGGTCGCCTACAAGGGTCCGGTCGAGGACGTGGTGTATCAAGTCGTCGGCGGCCTCCGCTCGGCGATGGGCTACTGCGGCACCCCTTCAATTCCCGAACTCCAGCGCGACGCACGGTTCGTGCGAATCACCCAGGCGAGCCTGATCGAGGGGCATCCTCACGACATCACCATTACCAAAGATGCGCCCAACTACTCGATATCGAAATAGGGGGCGCCGCTCCGTAGCGCGATCCAAGCGCGTCCCGGATGCGCCCAAGCACTCGATATCGAAATAGGGTCAGAACTCGATGGCGTGATCGCCCTCGACCGGCAGCTCGAGGAAGGCATCGCGGACGCTCTCGACCCCCAGCGTCAGGAAGAAGCTGAAGGGGCTGACCACGCGCTCCTGGAGCCCGCCGTTGGGGCGGAGGTGTACGCGCAGTCGTTCGAACTGCCTCCGGGTGTCGATGTCGCGGCGGGCGAGCGCCCGCGCGGCCTTCTCGCGCAGTGTCAAGACGGTCCGCTCGAGGTGATGTCTGCCGCGGTGCACGGTTCCGGCGAGCGTCGGGTCGATCGCGTCGACGTGCGCGATGAGGCTCCCGACCTCGCGCTCCACGACGGCGAGAGCGTGCGCGAAGGCGTCGGCGTGCCCGTGCCGCTGCAGCTGCAGCGAGCACTCCGCCCCGTCCGGGTCGTGCATGACGCGCTGCCAGTCGAGTCCGTGTCGAGCGAGGATGCGCCTCACGGGCGGCTGCAGCACGGTCGCGGAGGCGCGCGGCCACACGAGCGGCATCGCGACGCCGTGCGCTTCGTAGACGCCGCGGAGCTGCGCGATGTACCGCAGTTCGCCGGGGCCCACCACGAAGACCGCCGTGGGCAGGAGCGCGTCCTGAAGGACCGGGCGCAGCCCCGCGGCCGGCGTGAGGGCGGTGGGGTCGTCGTCGAGCCACTCGTCGAGCGTCGCCCGGTCGATGCGTTCACCGCCGAGGTCGAAACCGTCCGTCGCGTCGAAGCGCACCAGCGTGCGCGGGCCACCGCCGGGGGCCTCGGCGAAGAGGTTGGTCGCCCCCTCGGCGCGCGTCAGCTGTGGTGCCCAACCGAGGGCCTGCAGGCGCTCCCCTGCCCCGTTGACGAGCGCGGGCGTGAGCTCGGGGCGCTCGAGTTCGCGATCGATGAGCGCTCGCCAGAGTCGC
>JACCWH010000225.1 GCA_013697735.1 Trueperaceae bacterium
GCTGGAGCCTGCCTCGGCAGCCCGAAGCTGCGCTGGCTCTGATCTACCTCGTGACGTTCGGGTCGATCGGTTTGTTCCTCTTGCTGCTCACCGTGATCCGGCGGTGGACGGCCTCGGCGACCTCGTACATGTTCGTGCTCTTCCCGGTCGCGACCATGACGCTGGAGGCCGTGCTCTTCGGCGAACCGATCACCTTCTCCGCCGCCGCCGCGGCAATCGTGATGACGGGCGTGTGGATCGGGGCGCTCGCTCCGGATCTAGCGCGGCCCGCACGTGGGACGGCGCCGAGCTCAGGCTGAAGCCACACCGTCTCCCCGCGCTCGTCCGAGCCCGCCTCGTCACGTCGACAAGTGGCGGTCGATTCGGGCGATCAGGTCACCCTTCGGCACCGCACCGACCACCGTGCACGTCGAAGTCGGCGTCGCGCGCGTCGCTGAGCCACGGCAAGGGGGCCTGGTACCGGCCGCATACCGAACGAGCGCCACTCAATCGACGGATACGGGGTAGTCGACCTCCTGCTTCTTCCTCGCGATCTTGAGCACGGGGCACTCGTCACAGAAGGCGGCGACGGCGATCCAGTTCTCGTCGCCGATCACGCGCGCTGGATGCGGCACGTCGGGCGGAATCAGGAACGCGGTTCCCGCTTCGAGCAGATGCTCGACACCGTCTATCGTCAGGACCGCTTGCCCCTTCAGCGTGAAGACGACCTCGTCGCCGAGGTGGACGTGCGCCGTGCCGACCGAGCCGGGTGGCACGTCGATGTAGGCGAGCTTCTGGAAGTCATTGCCGGTCGTCGACGGAGAGAAGATGACCTGGCGGAACACACCGCCAAAGAACTCGTTATCGAGACCGTGGAGATCCCTACGCATGGCTCGGCCGTTGAGTTTCATGACCTAGCGTTATGCCCAGCTTATCGCCGGAGCTTCTCGACCACCTGAACGAATGCCCGCACCTTCGCCTCCGAGACCGGCGTCCACCAGACGCCCTCCTCCTTCAGCGAGCTCGCTACGATCACACCAGCGGCGACGGTGAGCAACTCGCCCACGTTCTCGCCGTCCACACCGCTCCCGATCACGACGGGCAGGCGCGTCCCCTCCGCGATTTCCGACACCTCATCCAACGTCGCGGCCGCACCCGTCCGCTGCCCCGTCGCGATCACGACGTCCGCGTCGAAGAACTCCGCATCCCGCGCGAGTTCGGGAATGCTCCGATCGGCCACGATGGCGTGCGCCCCGTGCTTCACGTGCACGTCCGCGAACACCCTGACGCCCCGCGCGTGGATCCATGACCGGTACCGCGTCGCCACCGCGGCCGCACCCTCGATGATCCCCTCGTTGGCCACGTAGGCGTTCGCCCACTCGTTCACCCGAACGAAGCTCGCACCCGCCGCCTTCGCCACGGCCAGCGCCGGCACTGCACCGTTCGCCAGAACGTTGATGCCCAGCGGCAACGCGACGGCTCGCCGAACCCGATCTGCCATGACGCTCATCACCGCAACCGTCTCCGGACCGATGTCGTCAGGCTTCGAGAACGGGATGTCGCCATGGTTCTCCAGGATGAGACCATCGACGCCGCCGCGCGCGTACCGCTCGGCCTCCGCCACCACGAAGTCAACCAACGCATCGAGCGGCGCACCTCGGTAGCCCGGAGCGCCGGGCAGCGCCTGGGCGTGGATGACGCCGATGACGGCCTTCGACACGCCGAACAGCTCGCGAATCGCGTTCGGCTTCACCATCGACACGCCACCACTCGTGCTCATCGTGTTCAATCTACGGCCACACGCACGGCCAGCTGACCGGGGGGCGGGCTACGCCCGCACGGTGACGAGGCATCGAGGGTGGCGCCGCGCCCCGTGCCGATCCGCTGATTGGGGCACGATGGTGTCGATGAAGGTCCTCCTCACCGGCGCGAACGGCTACATCGGGAAGCGGCTGCTGCCGTTGCTCCTCGAGGCCGGGCACGAAGTCCACTGCGTCGTCAGGTCGCGCGCGCGATTCGCCGTCACGGCCGACGAGGCGCTCGGCCTCCACGTGCACGAAGCCGACCTGCTCGAACCGCTCCACGGCACCGACCTCCCCACCGACATCGACGCTGCCTACTACCTCGTGCACAGCCTCTCGAGCGGCGCGAGCGACTTCGCACGGCTCGAGGAACGCGCGGCGCGCGCCTTCGCCGACTACCTCGCCACCACGAGCGCTCGACAACTGATCTACCTCGGTGGCCTCGGCGAAGACGGGACGCTCTCCGCCCACCTCGCCTCCCGCCGCCACGTCGAGGGCGTCCTGCGCAACGGACCGGTGCCGGTCACGGTCCTCCGCGCCGGCATCATCGTCGGCTCCGGCAGTGCCAGCTTCGAGATCATCCGCGACCTCGTCGAGAAGCTGCCGGCGATGATCACGCCGCGCTGGGTCCGCTCACGGACCCAACCGATCGCCGTCCGCGACGCGCTCGCCTACCTCCTCGGCGTGCTCGACCACGCGGACGCACTCGGCGAGACGTTCGACATCGGCGGCCCCGAGGTGCTCACCTACCAAACGATGATGGAGCGCTACGGCGCCGTCCGTGGGCTCCGCCGCCTCGTCATCCCCATTCCCGTACTCTCCCCGCGACTCTCGTCCTACTGGCTCTACCTCGTCACCTCGACGAGCTTCCCGCTGGCGCGCAATCTCGTCGACTCCATGACCGTCGACGTCGTCGGCCACGACGATCGAATCCAGAGCCTCGTCCCACGCGACCTGCTCACCTACGAGGACGCCGTCCGGCTCGCGTTCCAGCGCATAGAAGGCCAGGCCGTCGCCTCCTCCTGGATCGACGCGCTCGGCACCCGCACCGGCAAATCGCTCGACGCACTCGTCCAGATCCCAAGCCACGGCGTCTACCGCGACGTGCGCGAGGTGCCCATCGACGCCGAGCGTACGGACGTGATCGACCGCCTCTGGCGCATCGGCGGCGCCACCGGCTGGTACTACGCGTCCTGGCTCTGGGGCCTACGTGGCCTGCTCGACCGCCTCGTCGGCGGCACCGGTCTCCGCCGCGGCCGCCGCCACCCGAGCGACCTACGGGCGGGCGACGCGCTCGACTTCTGGCGCGTCCTCGTCGCGAACCGCGAGGCTGGACGGCTCCTCCTCTACGCCGAGATGCGCCTCCCCGGCGAGGCGTGGCTCGAGTTCACGGTCGAGTGCGCCCCGTCGGGCGGCCGCGTGCTCCGGCAGTCCGCCGTCTTCCGGCCGCGCGGCCTGCTCGGTCGCGCCTACTGGTACGCCGTCACGCCGCTGCACGCGGTGGTGTTCGGCGGCTTGCTACGGAGCATCGCGACGCCGGAGCGAGCGACTTCGATGACGGGCAACGACTCGCGACGCGCACACGATCCGCTCGGCGACCACGCGCCGCGCGACGAGGACGACTGAGCGGGGTCCATGGCCACGCTCCCACCCGGCACGGCGGTCGACCTCACCGAGCTCGCCGCCGACGCCCTCCGCTTTCCGCCACCCGACGGCGACCTGGTGATCGTCGTCCATCCCGCTGCGCTTCGCGCACCCCGGGACCGGCACACGCAGGTGGCACAGGTCGTCCACGGCGAGCCGATCTGGCTCGGCGCCATGGGAGAGGAGATGCTGGTCAGCCTCGACGCCGCGCCCCAAGACTGGGCCCGAGGAGCCTGCGCCGAACGCTACCTATCCGGTGGGCGCCTCTGGGATGTGGTGCGACCCGGCGCGCTCCTGCTGCCCGACGCTGCGCAGCCGGCGTCGACGGTCTACGGCGGGAGCGACCGGCGCCCTTGGATCGTGATCGGCGAGACGGCTGCCGGCGACGTCATCGCTGTCCCGCTCGCCGACGCATCGACGCCCAAGTGGTGGGCGCCGGTCGTTCCGAGCAGCGCGCTCGACTTCCCCGGCAACGTGAAGGACTCCCAGGTCGAGTTGGCCCACGTCTGGACCCTCCCGCGGACGCTGCCGGCGATCGGCGGGCTGGCACCGATCGGGCGAGGCGCCGTCGAGCGGGCGGTTCGGGCGTACTTTTCGGTTTGAGCGTCGACGTTCGGGCGGAGTCGAGGCGACGTCTGCCGAGTTCGACAGCAGCTAGTCACAAGTAGGCCATGTTTATGCCGTCCCTGGGCGCGTTCTCTCGCTCGGGGGCCGCTTGTGGTGGTGTAACTAGTGTAGCGTTTCGCAATTAACTGGCGTTTGGGGTAGGGTAGTGCATGCGTCCTCCCGTGCCACCCCTACCGCTCGCCGATGGTCAACGCGAGGTGCTGCGAACGCTCTCGCGGTCCTCGCTCGCTGCGCACCGGGAGGTGGTGGCGGCGCGAGCGCTGCTGCTGGCCGCCGAGGGGGCGGCGAACACCGCCATCGGCGCCCAGGTGGGGGTGTCCCCCACGACGGTGGCGTCGTGGCGCGAACGCTTCGCGGAGGAGGGCCTCTCTGGCTTGGGGCGGGTCCGTCCCGGCCGCGGCCGCAAGCCGCCCATCACGGCCGAGAAGGTGGCCGAGATCGTGCGCGCCACGCTCTCGGACACGCCGCCGGGCGAGACGCACTGGTCGTGCCGCAGCATGGCCAAGGCGCAGGGCGTGAGCGCGGCGAGCGTGCAGCGCATCTGGTCGGAGCTCGGCCTCAAACCGCACCAGGTCACGACGTTCAAGCTCTCGAACGACCCGAAGTTCGAGGAGAAGCTCACCGACGTGGTCGGGCTCTACCTCAATCCGCCCGAGAAAGCTGTGGTGCTGTGCGTCGACGAGAAGTCACAGATCCAAGCGCTCGACCGCACGCAGCCGTCACTGCCGCTGAAGAAGGGCCGTGCCGGCACCATGACGCACGACTACAAGCGCAACGGCACCACCACCTTGTTCGCCGCGCTCGACGTCGCCACCGGCGAGGTCATCGGCCAGTGCCTGCCGCGCCACCGCCATGACGAGTTCCTCAAGTTCCTGCGCACCATCGACCGGCAGGTGCCCAAGCGGCTCGCCATCCACATGATCCTTGACAACTACGGCACCCACACGCACCCCAACGTCAACGCTTGGCTGCAGAAGCGCCCGCGCTTCCACCTCCACTTCACCCCCACCTCCAGCTCCTGGCTCAACCTCGTCGAACGCTGGTTCCGCGACCTCACCGTCAAAGCCATTCGTCGCGGCGTCTTCCCGTCCGTCCCCGACCTCATCACCGCGATCGACGCCTACCTCCAGGCCAACAACGACGACCCCACGCCCCTCGTCTGGACCGCCAGCGCGCAATCGATCCTCGACAAGGTCCGCCGCGGCCACGACACCCTCACAGCAATCACCAGTCAAAAGTGAGACGCTACACTAGCAGCCTTCGCGGGTACGTGGAGCGGAACGCGATCGCGTTGCTGACGATGGCCGGTGGAGTCGGTTCGGTTCCCTCGGCGGAATGGCTGGGACACCATGCCCAGCGAGACGCCATTCGCACGAGCGGGCTGTGGAACGTGAACCACGTCGGTGAGGGCGTGGAGGGCGATTTCCTCCAACACCTCTCGAGGATCGTCGACCCGTCAACCAAGGTGGTCGGCGGCCTACCCGCTGCTCAACCGAAAAGGAGACCGACGCTGGCGCGATCATCCCATGACGGACGCCCGGCAGCGGAGCGTCTCCCCGTTGGGAGCCGGCCAAAGGCAGACGACTTCAAGACTGTGCTCGATGACTGGCTGTCGAACGCTGCACGGTCGGGCCGACAGTACCTTGATGTTCGAAGCGGCGACCTTCATCGCGAGGTCGGGGGCTACCCCGGCACGAACCACGCGATGCCGATCTGCTGCCACGTGATGCGCCGGGCGATGCGCCCTGGCGACCAGGAGCTGCAGGCGCCGCCGAAGGGGTTGGGCGCGACGGTGGTCATCCGGTACGTGTTGCCGCGGTGATGGTGGTCCTGAGGGGTCCCGCGCGCGTTGCCGTGCGAGCACGTGCCGGACGTCGGATGGCCGGCAGTCGTGGCTTGGTAGCAGCGAAACCACTGCCACCACGACTCCGAGCGCTCGGCCGCCTTCTCCTCCACGTAGCGTAGCGGCACGGAGAGATCTTCGCGACGCCGCACGCACTCGTTCTCCACCGAGGCGCCTTTCATCTACTCGTTACCCGATCAGCACGAGCTCTGGCTAGGCCGTTAAGCCAAAGATCGTGCTTCAGGCGATTCTCGGCCTTAACCTCGAAGTTGCGCCACATTCCCGATCGCGGCGAGGCACGCCACGCGACCAATTGGCGTCGAGGACTCGGAAGCGTCGCCAATCAAACTTCATTGGACCGATTCGTACTCTAGTTCGGGCTCCCCACTGCCTCCCGCACGACACCCTCAAGCACACCCCCCACGTCAGCGATCTCCCCACCAAGCGGCACAGCGAGCAGGCCCAACTCGATGTTCCTCGGCGACGTCCGGGCCCGGGCGCGCGAGAGCACCCGCCCTCGCTCGTGCAGCCGCCACCATGAATCCTCTGCACACGGGTACACGAGCAGCGTCACCACGCGCGGTGCCTCGAACAGCGTGGAGTACGCCAGTGCCTGGAGGAGATCGTTACGGTGCTGCTCGCGTACGTTGTCGCTGACGCCGTGCCACCCCAGGCGCTGAATGTCGTCGGCATGCTGCTTGTACTTCGAGTCGAGCACGACGACCACGTCGGGTCCTTCGAGCACGACGTCAGGGAGAAGCGAGCGTTGTGAGCCCGATGTTGGAGTCGACCAGTCGAGGGGTACCCGGGTCTGCTCGAGACGGCCGCTCCTAACGGTTGCTCCGACACGCGGTGCAACCCAGGTGGCGATCGTCTCCACCCACGCCTCGAAGAAGAGGTCCATGTCGAGCCGCCACGAGAGGCCGGCGAGATCGGCCAGGCCGGCTAATCCACGCTCCTCCATCGTCCAATCGATCGCGTGAATGCCTTCGCGAAAGGCGCTCGGCACAGCGACTCGGCGGTGCCACGATGCGCGGAGGCGTGCTTCGGGAGGTCGTGGTGGACTGCCGACGAGGCGTGCGATGAGCCGGTCGCACAACATGATCAAGTCGCGTGCCACGCGTCCGGCCCCGGGGACGCTGCGCAGGGACTCGCGGTGGCGGCGGACGGTCCAGTGTATGGCCGAGCGGAGTTCCTCGTCGTCTCGGAGGTCCGGGTAGCGGCAGGGGACCTCGAGCGCCCGGCCGTAGGGGAGTTTGTGCGTGGCGTAGGCGTGCCAATCGACGGCGCCGCGGGGCGCGAGTCGGTCTTCTTCGATAGTCGT
>JACCWH010000001.1 GCA_013697735.1 Trueperaceae bacterium
GTGGCGGAGGGCCTGTCGCTCACGATCGTGCTCGTCGACAACCACGGCTACGGTTCGATCGACGGCCTACAACGGAGCCTCGGTACCCCCTCGTTCGTCAACCGGCTCCGCCACCGCGATCCCGCCACCGGCCGCACCGACGGCCCCTTCGTGGCGCTCGATTTCGTGGCGCACGCAGCGGCGATGGGAGCGAGCGCCGTACTCGCGCACGACGCAGTCGGCGTGCGCGACGCGCTCGCAGCGCGCGGTGGCGGGGTCCGAGTGATCGTCGTGCCGGTCGATCCCGAGCGGCGGCGCGTCCCGAACTTCGACGGTTGGTGGGACGTCCCGGTCGCCGAGGTATCGGGGCGCGCGGAGGTGCGAGCGGCGCGCGAGACGTACGAGGCGGCGCTCGCGAAGCGGCCGTACGTGCGCACGAGCGTCGCACCCGACGGCGGGGCGACGTGAGCGCTCGCGCGCCGCTGGGCGTCGCGGTGATCGGCGCGGGGCGGATCGGCGCCTTGCACGCCCGTCACCTGCTCGGATCGATCGAAGGGGCACGCCTCGCGCTCGTGGTCGACGCCGACGAGGGGGTGGCACGGCGGGCGAGCGCTGGCGTGGCGGAGGTCGCGACGGAGTACGACGCGGCCCTCACGCACGCCGACGTCGACGCCGTGCTGATCGCCTCGCCGACGGTGTTCCACGCGGCGCAGCTCGTGGCGGCGGCGGAGGCGGGGAAGGCGATCTTCTGCGAGAAGCCGGTCGCCGACTCGCTCGCCGGGACGCGCGCCGCGATGGCGGCCGTGGAGGGGGCCGGGGTGCCCTTCCAGATCGGGTTCAATCGCCGCTTCGACCCGGCGTACGCCGAGGTCGCGCGCGCCGTGCACGCCGGCGAACTCGGTCGCTTGGAGCTGTTCCGCTCCCAGTCGACGGATCCGCGCCCGGCCCCGGAGGCCTACATCGCGGCGTCGGCGGGACTCTTCCACGACTCGGTGATCCACGACATCGACATGGCCCGCTTCGTGTCGGGGGAGGTCGAGCGCGTCCACGCCCTCGGGCGCGTGCTCGTCGATCCCGTCTACGAGCGGTATGGCGACGTCGATACGAGCGTGATCACGCTCGAGTTCGCCTCCGGCGCGCTCGGTGTGCTCATGAACTCGCGCCGCACGGTCTACGGGCACGACCTGCGCCTCGAGGTCCACGGGGCGCTCGGCAAGGTGGTTGCGGAGGACGAGCGCGCGACGAAGGTCTGGCGCTACGGGAAGGGTGGTGTGCGCGGCGACTTCTACGACCACTTCCTCGACCGCTTCATCGACGCCTACCGGCTCGAGGTCCAGGCGTTCGTCGACGCGGTGGCGTCGGGCCGACCACCCTCCCCCGGCGCCGTCGACGCGGTCGAGTCGCTGCGGATCGCCGACGCCGCCGTGCTGAGCCTGCGCGAGGACCGGGGCGTGCGCATCGCCGAGGTGGGGGCGTGATCCGCGTCGCCAACGCGCCCTGTTCGTGGGGGACGATCGAGGGCTTCGGCGGAGGTGTCCCCTACGCCGTCATGCTCGACGAGCTGGTCGAGACGGGGTACGAGGGCACCGAACTCGGCGACCTCGGCTACCTCCCCGACGAGCCCGACGCGCTGCGCGCTGCGCTGTCGAGCCGCGACCTGGTGATGCTCGGCGGTTTCGAGGCGGTGCCGCTCGGGCGCGAGGGGATCGTGCGAGAGCGGCGCGAGCGGCTCCTCCAGGTCGCTCGGTTGCTGGCGTCCGTTGCCGACGTGGGAAGCGCCGGGAGGCCCCCCTGGTTCATCCTCGCCGACGACGCGAGCGCGGAGCCCGCGCGCGCGGCTCGGGCCGGGCGGATCACGGTCGAGGACGGCCTCGACGTCGCCTCCCGGCGCCGCTTCGCGGCGAACGCCGAGGAAGTGGCCCGACTCGTTCGGGACGAGACGGGACTCCGGACGCTCTACCACCACCATTGCGCCCACCACGTCGAAACGCCCGACGAGATCGACGCCTTCCTCGACGCGACCGAACCCGGGCTCGTCGACCTCGTCTTCGACACCGGACACGCCACGTACGGGAGTGGCGGCGCCGACGACGGCAGCACTGCCACGGAGCTGCTCGCGCGCTGGTCCGAGCGGATCCCGTACGTACACTTCAAGGACTGCCACGCCGAGGTCGCGGCGCGTGCACGCCGTGAGGGGTGGGAGTACAGGCGCGCCGTGGGGGAGGGCGTCTTCTGCGAGCTCGGGCAAGGGAGCGTCGACTTCGCCGGCGTGCTCGAGTTCCTCCGCGACCGCGGCTACGATGACTGGGTCACGGTGGAGCAGGACGTACTCCCGGGTATGGGCACGCCCAAGGCGAGCGCCGCGCGCAATCGGGCGATGCTCCGCTCGCTCGGGCTCTGAGTGGCGTCGAGCCGCTCGTGACCGGAGCGCGATTCGCGCTCACGCGCTCGGCACCGTCCGAGCATCATGGAGGGTACGTATGCGACACGTCGTCCACGCCGCACAGAGCGGCACGCTCCGCGCCGAAGTCACCCCCGAGAGCGCCGGTTGGCAGCACTTGGCCTTCCACCTCCACGCCCTCGCCGATGGCGAGTCGTTCGAGGGCCACAGCGGCGATCGCGAGGTCGCGCTCGTGCTGCTCTCGGGCGACGCCGACCTCGAGGTCGACGACGAACGCTGGAGCGTGCGCGGTCGCGCCGACGTCTTCGATGGGCTCCCGCACGCGCTCTACGTGCCGCCGGGGCGCCGCTACGCCCTGCGCGCGCGGGGGCCGGTCGAATTCGCTCTCGGGTCGGCGGGCGCCGAGGGGCGGTTGCCGCCGCGACTCATCACCCCCGACGACGTGAAGGTGGAGATCCGCGGCGGCCACAACGCCACCCGGCAGATCAGCCACGTGATCGACCCGGGTGGCGCCGAGCGCCTCCTGTGCGTGGAGGTCTATACGCCATCGGGCAACTGGTCGAGCTATCCGCCGCACAAGCACGACGTCTACGAGGCCGGCGTCGAGGCCGAGCTCGACGAGATCTACCACTACCGACTCGCCCCCGCGGATGGCTGGGCGCTGCAGCGGCTCTATACCGACGACCGCGCCCTCGACGAGGTGGTCGTGGCGCGCCACGGCGACACCGTGCTCGTGCGCGAGGGCTACCACCCGGTGGTCGCCGCCCCCGGCTACGACGCCTACTACCTGAACCTGCTCGCCGGCGACGACCCCACCTGGGACGCGCGCGACGAGCCCGACCTGGCGTGGGTGCGCGGGCAGTGGGAGGGGGGCGAGGCGCGCCTGCGGTTGCCGCTGCGGGGGACCAGCCGGACGAGATGACGAGCCGGCTCGCCACGTGACCTGGCGCTGACACGCGCAGGGCACGATGAAGGTGCGCAATTGATGAAGGACTGCGCGCGTGCGCCGTTTGACACGTCTGGGAGCGCACTGCTACGCTTCCAACACGACAACACGATGGTTCCACCTCGTGTCAGCTCGAGCTGACACATGACAAGGAGAGTCTCATGAAGCGCCTGACGATCGTCCTCATCGCCGTGGTGGCGTTGCTCGCCGGATCCGCATCCGCGCAGCGCGTCAACCTCCTCTGCAGCCCCGACCTCGCCTGGTGCGAGGCGCTCGGACCGGCCTTCACGGCCGCCACCGGAATCGACCTGGAGTTCATTCGCGTGAGCTCGCAAGATGCGCTCGCGCGCCTGAGCGCCGAGCGTGCCAACCCGATCTTCGACGTCTGGTTCGGCGGCACCGGCGATCCCCACCTCATCGCCATGCGCGAGGGCGTCACCGAGTTCTACGAGCCCGAGGCCTGGGACGACATCATCCAGAACCTCAAGGACCAGGTCGGTGGCACCTACATCCCCCTCTACGCCGGCGCGATCGGATTCGTCGTGAACGAGGAGGCCCTCGGCGGCGCGCCGATGCCGACCACGTGGCGCGACCTGACCGATCCGGTCTACAAGGGTCTGATCGCCATGCCCGACCCGAACTCCTCGGGCACGGCGTACACGATCCTCGCCACCCTGGTGCAGATCTTCGGCGAGGACGAGGCCTTCGAGCTCCTCGAAGGGCTCCACCAGAACATCGCTCAGTACACCAGCTCGGGCAGCGCGCCCGGCACGCTCGCCGGCCGTGGCGAAGTCGCCATCGCCATCCAGTTCATGCACGACGGCATCAAGTTCGCCAACCAGGGCTTCCCCCTCACCGTCTACGCTCCGGACGAGGGCGTCGGCTACGAGATCGGTGGTCTGAGCCTCGTGGCGAACGCTCCCAACCGCGACGCCGCGATCGCCTTCATCAACTGGGCGCTCACCCCCGAGGCGCAGCAGATCGCAGCCTTGCAGGGCGACTCGTTCCAGATCCAGTCGAACGCCAACACCGTGCAGCACCCGCTGGCACCGAACTTCGACGAGATCAACCTCATCGACTACGACTTCGATCGCTTCGGCACGCCCGAGGTGCGCGAGCAGATCGTGGGTCGCTGGACGAACGAGATCTTCCCGCAGCCGCGCTGAGCGCGCGTGCCGCGTTAGCGCCGAGCCGCGCACGCTCGGCGATCGCGCACCGCTTCGACGCCTGACCGGTCGGGGGCGCACCCGCGCCTCCGACCCTCGCGTTCGCTGCCACCTCCCTCGCGAGGCCGCCCCCAGCCTGCCGCACGTACCGCATCACAGGAATCGATGGCGACCACACCCCCCTCCACCCCACAGCAGAGCGGCCGCAACCGGCTCGTGGTGAGCGGCGCCTGGCTCCCGGCGCTCGTGGCCGCCGTGGCCTTCTTGACGCTCCCCTTCGGCCGCCCCGGTCGCGCCTTCTTCACCTTCGATCCGTCCTTCTACCCGTGGTCGCTCGGAAGCCCCGCGCTCTGGCTGGTGCTGGGGGCGGCGCTCGCGCTCCTCGCGCTGTCTCCGCTGCGTCTCAATACCGCGGTCCGCGGCGACCTCCTGCTGGTGGTGGGATCCGTCGGGCTCGCGGTCGGGCTCGGGTGGTTCATCGCCACCGGCGTCCCCTTCGGCATCGGCGCGGTCGTCGTGCTCGGTGGGCTCGGCTTCGCGGTCGGCCACGCGCTCTCGGAATCGGGTCGGGTCCAGGGCGACGCGTTCGTCGCCTCCAGCATTCTCTTCGTGTCGCTCTTCATCGTGCTGTTCATCATCTATCCGCTCTTCACGGTACTGCGCGCAGCCGTCGTGGTCGACGGCGCCTTCGACCTCTCCCAGTTCCAGCGCACCGTGACGCACCCGCTCTTCTTCTTCCTCGACAATCCTCGCAGTGCGATCGACGAGGTCGGGCTCACGTACCGGTGGGGCGCGGCGTTCGCGGCGCTGTCGGCGGCGTGGGCGGCGTTCAGGCGTCGAAGCCTGCCGACGATCGCTTCGCGGATCGTGCTCGGCGGCCTGCTCGGACTCATCGTCGGCGTGATGCTCTACGGCCGCGGCGCGCTCCCCACGAGCCTCCTGACGGTGGCCATCGTGGCGCCCACCTGCACGTTGCTGGGTCTGGCGTTCGCGTTGCTCGGGCAACGTTCGCGCTTCGCTCCGGTGCGCCGCTCGCTCGACGTGATCAGCGTGTTGCCGATCATCACGCCGCCCTTCATCCTCGCGTTCGCCATGATCTTCCTGCTCGGTCGACGCGGCATCATCACGTACAACGTCTTCGACCTCTCGAGCCCGTTCATCTTCGGCATCCCGGGGGTGGCGATCGCCCAGATCCTCGCCTTCACGCCGATCGCCTACCTGCTCCTGCGGGGGTCGATCTCGTCGCTCAACCCGGCGCTCGAGGAGGCGGCGCAGACGCTCGGCGCCGACCGCTGGACCACGCTCAGGTCGATCACGTGGCCGCTCGTGCGTCCCGGGCTGGCTGCTGCCTTCTTGCTCTCGATGATCGAGTCGCTCGCCGACTTCGGCAACCCGCTCATCCTCGGCGGCAATCGGAACTTCCTGGCGACCGAGGTCTACCTCTCGCTCACGGGCCGCTTCAATCCCAACGAGGCCGCGGCGTACGGGGTGGTACTCCTCGCACTCGTGCTGTTCGCCTTCTTCGTGCAGCGGTGGTGGCTCGGCGGCGGCTCGTTCGTGACGGTGACCGGCAAGCCGACGAGCGGCGTCGTCACACGCATCCCCGTGTGGCTCGAAACGACGCTGACGGTCGTCCTCGTGGTGTGGACGATCTTCGTGGCGGCGCTCTACCTCTCGATCGTGGTCGGTTCCTTCGCGCAGCTCTGGGGCGTCAACTACACCTTCACCACGCGGCACTACCAGGACTTCATGCGCGCCGGCTGGCCCGTCTTCCTCTACACGGCCCGGGTGGCGGCGATCAGCGCCGTTCCGGCGATGCTCCTCGGATTCCTCGTGGCGTACCTGGTGGTGCGCCAGCGCTTCTGGGGGCGGCGCTTCGTGGAGTTCGGGTCGCTCCTCTCCTTCGCCACGCCCGGCACCGTGATGGGCGTCGCCTACATCTTCGCGTTCAACACCGGCCCCTGGCTCATGACCGCCAGCGCGGCGATCATCATCCTGGCGTTGGTGTTCCGCAACATGCCCGTCGCGATTCGCGCCGCCGTCGCGGGCCTGGCGCAGATCGATCCGAGCCTCGAAGAGGCGTCGACGATGCTGCGTGCTCGCTCGCTCACGACCATGCGCCGCGTGGTGTTCCCGCTGCTCGTCAACACGCTCGTCACCGGTCTCATCTTCGCGTTCGTGAGTGCGATGACGGCAGTGAGCCAGGTCATCTTCCTGGTGAGCCCCGGGAATCAGCTCTCGACGGTGCTGCTCCTCGGTTGGGTGGAGCAGGGGCAGCTCGGTCGCGCTGCCGCGATGGGCACGGTGCTCATCGTCTCGATGCTGTTCACCATCGTGGTGGTCTTGGCGCTCGCGCGGCGAATCGGCACGCGCTTGGTAGGGGTGGAAGGACGATGATGGAGCACGCTTCGAAGAAGATCGTGACGGGGATCGCTCCGGCGTCCGTCGAGATCCGCGACCTGTTCAAGCGCTTCGGGAAGGACGTCGTCGCGGTCGACCACGTCGACCTCCACATCGGGCGCGGCGAGCTCGTCACGCTCCTCGGCCCCTCCGGCTGCGGCAAGACGACCATCCTGCGCATGATCGCCGGCCTCGAGCGACCGACGTCGGGGCGGATCCTGCTCGACGACGACGACGTCACACGCCTCCCCGCCTATCTCCGCGACATCACGATGGTGTTCCAGAGCTACGCGCTCTTCCCGCACATGAACGTGTTCGAGAACGTCGCCTACGGTGTACGTGTCGCGAAGCGGCCGAAGGAGGAGATCGCGGAGCGCGTGACGGAGGCGTTGGAGATGGTCGGTCTCGCCGAGTACGAGGCGCGACCGGTCACGGCGCTCTCCGGCGGCCAGCAGCAGCGCGTCGCCTTGGCGCGGGCGTTGGTCATCCGGCCGCGCGTGCTGCTCTTCGACGAGCCGCTCTCGAACCTCGATGCCAAGCTCCGCAAACGAGTTCGGGAGGAGATCCGCGACCTGCAGCAGCGCCTGGGGATCACCAGCGTCTACGTGACGCACGACCAGGAGGAGGCGCTCGCGATCAGCGACCGCGTGGTGGTCATCCGTGAGGGTGTGATCGAGCAGATCGGGAACCCACACCAGCTCTACACCGAGCCGGAGACGCGGTTCGTGGCCGACTTCATCGGCTCGGCGAACTTCCTCCCCGGACAGTGGGACGGTAGCCAGATCGATCTGCTCGGCTACCGCCGTCCCCACGAGCAGGACTTCCCGCCCGGTCCCGTCACCGTGATGGTCCGGCCGGAAGCGGTCGAATTCGCGCGAGACGGCGAATCGGGCCTCGAGGCGACGTTCGTGAGTAGCGCCTACCTCGGCCCGATGACGGAGTTCGTGTTCGACGTCGCCGGACAGGAGCTCTTCGCGACGATGACCGGGGGAGGCCTGTCGGGCGTCGACCGGGGCGCGAGCGTGCGCCTGCGGCTCAAGGAGGCGGGCGTCTCGCTGCTGCCGGCATCATGATGCCGAAGGTGACGCGTCCGGTTCGCGCCTTCATCTGTGATCTCGATGGCTGCATCGCCGCCGTCGGTCATGTGGCGTTCGACCTCGCCCGTCTCGACCAGCTCGCTCGGCGCAACCGCGAGAGCAGCGACGACCCGAGCATCCCCCCGCTGAGCTTCGTGACGGGGCGGCCGCACTCGTACGTCGACGCGATCATGCAAGCGCTCGACGTCGGCCTCGCCGTGTCGTTCGAGAACGGTGCCGGGCTCGCGACACGGCACCCCTACCGCGCCTGGCTCGCGCCGGGTATCGAGGAGGGATTGGCCGACGTTCGCCGGCTCGAGCGCCTCGTCGACGACGATCCCGACATGGTCCTCCAACCTGGCAAGATGGCGTCGGCGTCCGTGTTCCCCGTCGAAGCGTCGCTCGACCCGGGGCCGCTCATGGCGAAGCTCCGTCGGATGCTCGACGAGCACGATCTCGATCTGGTCCTCGATCCATCCAACGAGTGCGTCAACGTGCTCATCCCCGGCGTCGACAAGACGACCGGCTTCGAGTGGCTCTGCACGGAGCTCGGCCTCGAGCCCGCGGATGTCGCGGGGATCGGCGACAGCGTCGGCGACATCGGCTGGCTGCGCCGCTGCGGCGTGAGTTTCGCTCCGGCCAATGCGGCGGCGGACGTGCGTGCGAGCGTGACCCACGCGCTCGCCGGAAACGACGTCGTCGCTACCGTGGCGGCCTACGAGGCGTTGGTGGCGGCGAACAGGGCGTCGTGATCGGGAGACCCGCCCCAACCCCAGTCCTCGCCGAAGGTCATCGTGCCGAGGAAGAGCTCGGAGACGCGCTGGCCGCTGGTGCCGAGGGGGTGGTCCCGCTCACTGCAGCGAGCGCATGAACGCCAGCAGGGTCTCCGCCGTCTGCCGCTGCTGCTCCTCGCGATCGATCGTCGCGAGGCCGTCTCCGGTCTGGGGACCGTAATCGCCGAACTGCGCGTGGTTGCCACCTTCGATCACCACGAGCTCGGTGCCGGGCGGCAGCCGCGCCAGCGATGCCTCGAAACCCTCCGGCGGCGTGAGACCGTTCTCGGTCCCGTACGTCGACACGGCTCGGATCGGCAGCGCCGAGAGATCGGTGGACTCGGCCGGGTACGACGCCAGCAGTGCGAGGCCGTCGAACGCCTCCGGGTTCCCTTTCATGAACTCCGCCGCCATCGCGCCGCCCAGCGAGTGGCCGCCGATCACCCACGGGGCCACGTCCGGGTACGCCGCGATCACGTCGGCCGCGCGGCCGATGCCGAGGACCGCCAGATCGAGTGGCATCGGCACGAGCACGGTGATCACCCCGCCGGCGGCGAGGCGCTGCAACAGCGGCGCGTACGCGACGGGATCGACCAGGCCACCTGGGTAGAAGACGAATCCCCCCACCGGCTCCCCGGCCGGCGCGAATACGTACCAGCCGCGCGATCGCTCGGCCCTCTCGGCGACGGCGACCGCCTCCGGGAACGCCGCGTACCGGGCCGTGCGGGTCCAGGCGTAGAATCCTCCGACCACGAGCACGACCAGTACCAACGACGCGACGCCGGCGATCCGAAAGCGCTTGCGCAGCGATCCCCGGGCCGCCGTCCGACGAGGGTGAGGGTGCCG
The DNA here is from genome assembly GCA_013697735.1 of Trueperaceae bacterium. Taxonomy (GTDB): domain Bacteria; phylum Deinococcota; class Deinococci; order Deinococcales; family Trueperaceae; genus SKWV01. The sequence continues at coordinate 9,588 of JACCWH010000001.1, forward strand.
CGTCACCCTTGCCGCCGCACCGTCATCGTCCACTGCATCTCGGGCGTGGCGCGCGTCGTCTCCGCCATCAGGTGGTCCGGCGGCCGCGGCGCGCCTCGCCGGCCTCGGCGCGACTGCGGACGTTCTCCGCCACCGCGGCCTGGATGGACGCCTTGAACGCGTCGGCGTCGAGAGTGTCCCCCTCACGCAGGTCGATGGCGCGGCGCACGTTCCCGTCGAGGCTGGCGTTGAAGAGCCCGCGAGGGTCCGGCAGGGAGGCGCCCCGGGCGAAGGTCACCTTCACGGCCCGCTGGTAGACCTCGCCGGTGCACACGATGCCGTCGTGGGACCACACCGGTACCCCGAGGGGGTTGGTCGGTTTGACCCACTTGCACTCCTCGACGACGTCCGGATCAGCTTCGTGGATGAGCCGGCGAACGTCGGCAAGCGTCTCGGCGCGCCAGCCCCCCAGGGTGCGGATGCGTTCGTCGATGAGGCGGGAGGGGTCGCTCTCCGGCCCGGTTCGGCCTGCATCCGGGCCGGTCATGCGAACGACGCCGCGAGCTCGCCGTCGAACGTCACGGTCATCGAAGCGATCAGTTGAGCCATCTGGTCCACGCTCCTGGCAGGGTCGGCGTACGAGGGAGGAGATCTCCGAATCGTACATCGCGTCGCCCTTCCGTCGACCCCGCGTGTCCGCCACACCCTCACGCCTCCCGCGCCACCTCCACCACCGCTCCGCTCGCCAGGAAGACCAGCATGCCCCGCGGCGCGCCGAGCACCTCGAGGTAGCGCCGGACCTGCGCAACGTAGCGTGCGATCCGCTCCGGCGGCGGCTCCGCGTCGCCCTTCCAATCGACGACGAGCTCGGCGGAGCCGTCGTCGGCGAACGCTACGGCGTCGGCGATGCCGACGGTGACGACGGCCGCCTGGCCCGCCTCGCTCGGCTGCGTACGGGCGTCCGAACGCTCCGGCTCCACCTCCTCGTACGCGTAGACGGGCACTTCAGGCACGAGTCGGTCGCGGAGCGCGGCGACGTCGGGAACGGCCAGACCACGACGCACGTCGGCTTCGAGCACGGCGGGGTGGAGCCGGTCGCGGTCGTCGTCGGGGACGTCGCCCCCGAGGCGCGCCACGAGCACCCCCGCGCGGCGTGCGATCGCGCCGCCCGCCTCACCGAGTTCGCCGCCGAGCACTTCCTGCATGAGCGCGTGCAGCACCCGGCCGCGGAGGATCGGCGCGGGAACGGGCCAGACGTCCGCGTCGACGCGGTCACCACCCCCCTCCTCGCGCGGCCGCGGCGGGTCGAGGGGCGACGCCTCGTCGTCGGGGAGACGGCTCGGGCTCTGCCAGTCGAGCGTTCGTGAGGCGCGACGAACGCGTGCCGCCTCGAGCTCGAAGCGCTCGCGCGTCACCTCGTTCACCGTGCCGGGTGCCGCGCTCGCGCTGGGCACGGGCGTCGAACGCTCCGGAAGCGCGAGCTCGGGGAGCGATTCGGTGGCCAGATCGACCACGCGGCACCACCAGCCGTCGTCGACGACGAACCCCGGTGTCGGGACCACGAGCAGGTCCTGTGCGCGCGTCGCGCAGACGTACAGCAGGCGGACCCGCTCCTGCGCCTCAGCCTCCGCCTCGCGCGCGAGCGCGTCGACCAGTGCCGGGTACGAGGAGCCGAGCACGCGGGCGTGGAGCGTTCGGTCGCTCCGGTCGACGACCGGTGGCTGCGTTCGCCGCGGGTCGCAGAACGTGTTGACCGGAATCACCACGGGCCACTCGAGCCCCTTCGACGAGTGGACCGTGAGGAGGGTGACGGCGTCGCGGGCGGTGTCCGAGCGCCCCTCCACGGCCCGCTCCCCGTCGACCCAGCGCGCCTTCAGGTCGCGGGCGAAGGCGGCAATGCCCCGTACGCCGTAGGGGCGCGCTCCCTCGAGGAAGCGGTCGACGTTCGCGAGCGCGCGCTGCGCATGGCGGCCGTGGCGCGCGTGCAGCGTCGCGCGAACGCGCAGCTGGCCGATCGCCTCCCAGAGCACGCGGTACGGCGTCGCCGAGCGCGCGAGTTCCCTGGCGGACTGCAGCGTTCGGAGGGTCGCGGCGACGGCCTCGTCCCCGACGACATCGGGGTCGGTCGAGACCGCGAGGTGCCGCGCTGCGCGCGGTTCGTGGAAGAGACGCTCGCTCACGTCGAGGAGCGTCTCGTCGCTGCACCCGACGAGCGGACCGCGCAGGAGCGCGCCAAGCGCGAGCCGGTCGCTATCGTCGGCGATGGCCCGGACCAACGCGATCAGGTCGTGCACCTCCTGACGCCCGTAGAAGTCCTTGCCCGCCTGCGTCCGTACTGAGACGCCCTGCGCCTCGAGCGCCCGCTCGAAACGCCAGAGATCGCTGCCGGTGGGGGCGAGGAGCGCGATGTCGCCTGCTTCGCACGGTGCCCCGCCGCGCGACGGCAGCGGATGGCGACCGATGAGCGCCGCCACCGACTCGGCCACCCCGGTCGCCTCGAGATCACGGCGGTCGGCTGCGGACGGAGCCACGCCTGGGACCGGAACCTGGACGTCGATCGTGACGCGGGCCACGTGGGGGCCGTCGGCGTCCTCGCGCCACGGTGCCAGCGCCTCGAACCCGCTCTGACCGGGGCGCGACAGCGGTCCGGCGAACCTTTCGTTGGCGAAGGCGAGGATCGTGGCGACGGAGCGGAAGTTGGTCCGCACGTTGAGCACGGCGCCGTCGCCAGCGCCGGCGATCGCCGCCTTGGCGGCGGCGTAGGCGTGCACGTCGGCGCCGCGGAACCGATAGATCGACTGCTTCGGATCCCCCACCACGAAGAGTGCCCCCGGTCGCAGGGTCCAGCGCAACGGGTCGCCGGCATCGCCCCCTGCGGGGGGATCGCCGCAGAGCCGCCAGAGCACTGCCGCCTGGAGCGGGTCGGTGTCCTGGAATTCGTCGACGAGCACGTACTGGTAGCGCGCAGCGAGGGCCCGACGCACCCCCTCGTGATCGCGCAGCAGGCGCTCGGCCGTGACCAGAAGGTCGTCGAAATCGAGCATCGCGGCGTCACGCTTGCGCTCGCCGTAGGCGAGCAGGAGATCGCCCACCTCCGCCATCAGCGCCTGGAGTACCCGCGCGGCGGCCGCCTCGCCGAGCCTCGCCTGCGCCGTCTCGAGGGCGGCGAGGGCCGCCGCGCCCCGTGCGTGCCGCGCTTCGCCGCTCGTGGTGTCCACCTTGCACCAGGCGGTCTTCGTACCGTAGACGCGGTAGGCGGGAACCCCGCCGCGCTCGACCCGAAGGTGGGTCTTGGGGAGCGTGAGCGCGGCGAGCGCCAGGGCTGCGTCGCGCCCGGCGTGCGGCGTCAGGTGCGCCGCGAGCGCGCGAGCGCCCTCTCGGAAGGGGAGTGCCGACGGTGGGGCGTCGTCGTCGATGGCCGCCTCGACCTCAGCAACGGCCCGTACGAACGCACGGTAGGCACCCTCGACGTCGCCGCCGGTCGGCGCTCGCACGTCGCGGTGGGCGCGCAGCACGTCGATGGTCTCGTCGACGAGCGTGAGCGTCTTGGCGAGATCGACGCCGATCATGGCGGCGATGGCGCCGGCCGGGTCGGCCTCCGCGCCGAGGCGCTCGCGCAACCAACGCGCGCGCAGGTCGTCGAAGAGCAACCCCGCCTCGGCCTCGTCGGCCACCCGAGCCCCCGGATCGACGTCCGCCTCGACGGGGTAGGGGCGCACGAGCGCCTGGCAGAAGCCGTGGATGGTGGTGCTGGTGAGGTCGTCGAGCGCGTCGCTCGCCTGCGCCAAGTGCTCGCGCCCGGGGCCGTCGAGCCCGTCGGGGAGCGCCACGGCGAGTTCGGCCGGCACGTCGCCCGCGAGCAGGCGTGCAACGAACGAACGGATCCGGGCGGCGAGGTCGGCGGCGGCGAGCTCGGTGAAGGTGATGGCTGCGACGTGCCGTGGCGCAACGCCCGCGGCGAAGAGCAGTGCCACGCGGCCCGCCATGAGCGAGGTCTTGCCCGAGCCGGCGCCCGCCTCGACGAGGAGGGTCCGGTGCGAGTCGACCAGAGCCGAACGGCGCGCGGCCGCGTCGGCGAGCGAGGGGACCACGGCGGGTGTGCGCGACGCCGTCACCCGTCGCTCCAGAGGTCGTGGAGCCCCGACATGGCGGCGCTCGCGAGCGGCTCCTTGGTGGTGCGATAGCGCCGCAGTGCATCGGCGGGGAGCGCGAAACGGAGGTCGTTGAACGTGTCGAAGGCGTCCGGGCCGGGGAGGGCTCGGCCGGCGAGGAGCCCCGCGTGGCCGGCGTCGATCGCCTGCAGGAGCCGTTCGAGTGCTTCGTCTGGATCGTCGAGCGCGAACGAGCGCCCTGTGCGCGGGAACACGAGGACGGCGTCCACGCGCACCTCCTCGCCCAGGAAGTGCCTGACGGCCAGGGCGTAGAGGCAGCGCTGCAACTCGCGGCCGCCGCGCAGTCCGCCCGCACTCGACACCGTCCCCATGCCACCGGTCTTGTAGTCGACGACGCGCGCGCGCGTGCCGTCGCCGGCGATGTCGAGCCGGTCGACGTAGCCACCGATCCGAACCCCGGCCGATCCGATCTCGACGCTCTCGCGCGCGTCCCAAGGCGCGCCGGTCCGCGGGGCCTCGTAGGGACGCCCGAACGGCACCTCCACGAACGTTCGAGCGTCAGGAAGCACCTCGAGCGGGTAGCGGAGCGCCGCGAGCGCGAGCGTGCGGACATCGTTCTGCACGCGACGCCAAGCCAGCTCCGGGGGGATGGGGAGGGTCGATTCGGCCGCGGCGGCCCCGCCTTTCACGGCCTCGTCGACGGCGAGCACGAGCGCGTCGTCGTCCGCCGCGGCGAGGCCGCCGGCGTGAGCGTGCTCGAGCGACGCCACCGCGCGCTCGAGTACCCCGTGGATCAGCGTGCCGAGCGCGCGGGGGTCGAGCGCGAGGGGCTCCTCGGCGTCGTCGGGCTCTTCCCAGCCGAGGGCGTACCGCCAGACGAAGCCCTGGGGGTCGCGCAGCAGGCGACGGAGGGAGGTTGCCGAATGGAGGCGACCGAGCGCCCGAACGAGTGCCGGATGGTCGGGGCGCACCAGCCCGTCGTAGGGGGTCAGCGCAGCGACGTGCCAGGCGTGCCACGCCCGGGTCGCGGCTGCGATCGCGGGATGCCGGATGAGCTCGTCGGGTCGCGCCGCCAGGCGGTCCGCCTCGTCGAGTGCGTGAACCGGCGGCGTCGCATCGAGGTAGGCCTGCTCGGGGACGGTAGCTGCGGCTTCGAGCGTGAGCAACGGGCTCGGTACGAGTTCACGTCCGTCGACGTCGCGTCGAGAGCGCGAGAGGGCGAGGGTGCCGGAGGTGGAGCGCACGAAGCGCGCGAAGGTGCGCCGGTCGATCTCGGCGACGCTTTCGCCGAGCGTCGCGGGGCCGAGGACGTGCGCCGGGAGAAGGGGATCTTCGGCCGTGCGCCGCGGCCAGGCGCGTGCCGTGAGCCCGAGCAGGCGCACGAACGGACGCGGCGTGAGCGAGAGCGTGGCGGCGGGTCCCCACGCGATCGCGCTCAGGCCATCGACGCCGTCGCCCGTACGGAGGCGCGCCACGGTCGCGTCGATGGCGTCGGCTGGGCCGTCGTCGAGCGCACGGCCCCAGGCGACGAGCGCCTCCCCGTCGAGTCGGCGCTCGCCGAGGGACCGCGCCCCCTCCGGACCCGACGTGACGTCGTCGACGAGCGCCACCAGCCACGCCGTCGTCGCTGCGTGCGCCGAACGGGGGTGGGCGTCGAGCGCTCGTCGCCACCGCGCGGGGCTCGTGAGCGGTGCGTCGTGCGGCAGGTCGCGCCACCACCCGTCGTCGAGCAGCGCGGTCGCGCCCGAAGGCAGGCTCGGACCGAGCGCGTCGACGAGGCGTCGCACGCGGTCGCGCGAGAGTCCGTGCACGAGTGCATCGGCGAGGGCCGCGACGAGCCCCCCCACTGCCGTCTCGATCAGGGGGATGCCGTGGACGGCGTGGAGCGGGAGGCCGGCGCTCCGCGCCGCGGCGAGCATCGTCGCGTCGTAGGGCGCCGGCGACGCGGCCGCGATCGCGATGTCGTGTGGCTGGGCCGCTCCGCACGCGACGAGCGAACGCGCCCAGCGAAGGGCCTCGAGGACTTCGTGCGCGGGAGTCGCACACGCGACGCGACGGATCGTGCCGGTCGCCGGGGGAGTCGCGATCACCTCGACACCCTCCGGGAGCCAGGCGGGTCGCTCGTCGTCGAGCCGATACCAGGTCACGTCGACGTGCTCGCGGAGCGCCACGATGATTGGGCGCCAGCAGGGAGCAACGTCGTCGACGTGGTGCAGCGTCACCGGCCCCAGCGTCGCGGGCGCAGCGGCGACGCGCCCCAGCGCCATGCGCACCAGATCGCGGGGCAGTGCGACGTCGGCCGGGAGGTGCTCGGCGACAGCCGCTTCGAGCGTCGCGATCGCCTCCCAGCGTGGGTGGTCGGTCGGCGGTCGTCGCGGGTCGATCCCTGCCTCCCACGCCGCCTCGAGCGACGCCGCCGCCGCGCGAACGAAACCCGGTAGGCGCGCGATGGCACGGAGGTCGCCGAGGTCGGCCCGACGCGCCCTGACCACGGCGCCCCGTACCGTGCCCGTGTCGGGTGCGCGGAGGAACGGACCTGCGAGGCGGGCGACGGCGCCCTCGACCGTGAGGATCTGCCGCCCGATCGCGCGCGACCGAGCGGCCGCGAGCCGGGCCGCATGGAAGGCGTGGCGATCGGGGACGACTACCGTCTGCCGGTGCACGTTCGGGACCATCGGCCTCGATGGTCGCACGGATGGCGGGGCGGGATGCCGCTTCCGCAAGCGATGCGTCTGCACCCACGCCGCCGTCGTGTCGAGTAAACTTCTGGAACACCACAGTCGAGGGGACGTCGCCATGCGCGACGCGTCCCTCCGCACGAGCGAAGGAGGTCGCGAGGCTCGACCCGTTCGATCGGGAGGCGCAGCGGTGCAGCACGCGTGTTGCTCGCCCGTGCGCATCCGTTACCACGCCTAGTCGTCGCCAAGCGGCGGATCTTCTCGAGGTGATCGATTCATGCACACGTTCCTCCGTACCGTGCTCCCATTCGTCCTCGTCGCCGTGCTCGCGCTCTCGAGCGGCGCTGTTGCCCAGCGCCAGTTCCTCTCGATCGGCGGCGGGTTCGTCGGCGGCACCTTCAACGTATTCGCGGCCGGCATGGGCGACTACCTGTCGCAGCAGTTTCCGAACCTCAACATCACCGTCGAGGGATCGGCTGGTTCGGCCGAGAACATCCGCCGCATGCAGGGGGGCGAGATGGAGATGGCGGTCGCCTTCGCGGGTGACGCCTTCCTCGCCTACAACGCGCAGGCCGAGTTCGACGACGGCCCATACGACAACATCCGCGCCGTCGGCTTCCTGTACGGCGCCGTGTCGCAGCTCGTGACGCTGCAGGGTTCGGGGATCGAGAGCTTCGACGATCTCGCCGGCAAGCGCATCGCGCTCGGCTCGGCCGGCTCCGGAACGCACCTGTCGATCGAGCGCCTCCTGCGCCAAGCCGACATGTTCGACCAGATCGAGCCGGTCTTCGTCGCCGGTCAGGCGGCGAGCGATCAGCTCAAGGACGGGCAGATCGACGCGTACCACGCGCTGCTCGGCGTTCCCAACGCCACGCTCGTCGACACCACCACGTCGCGCGATGCGCACGTCATCTCCACGCTCGACGCGGCGACGGAGTCGGGGTTCTTCGAGACGTACCCGTTCTACTCGGCGTTCACGATCCCCGGCGGCACCTACCGCGGCGTCGCGGACGACGTCCTCACCTGGCGCGACGCCGGCATCTGGATCGTCAGCGCCGACATGGACGACGACCTCGTCTACGACATGACGAAGGCGATCTACGAGGAGGCCGGACTCGAGCACATGATGCGCGTCACCAACGTGGCACGCGAGATGGGCCTGGAGAACGCGCTGTCGGGCATCGCCATGCCGCTCCACCCGGGCGCCCTGCGCTACTGGGAAGAGGTCGGGGTCGCCATTCCGGACAACGCGCGTCCGTAGCGTCGACCCCATGAAGACCCCTCCGCGGCGGCGTCCGTCCGCCGCGGAGGGGTAGAGGTGCCACAGCCCATGAACCGATCCGATCCCCACGCCGATCACGGTGCCCGAGACGACGTCCCGGCTCCGTCGGGCGCGACCGCACCACCCCCCGACCTCGCGCAGCTCAAGGAGGAGTCGCTCAGCACGGCCAACCCCCTGCGCGGCACGTGGCGCGTCGTGTTCGACCTGCTCGCGGGTGGCATGGCGCTCTTCTACCTCTATAGTGCGTTCGCCGGATCCTTCCGCACGGAGATGCACCTCGGTGTCTACGTCGGGCTGACGTTCGCGATGGTGTTCATCTTCTACCCGGGGCGCGCGGGAGGCCGCACGAAGCGAGGACCGAACGTCATCGACGTGGTCCTCGCACTGACGTCGCTCGCCGTCGCCGGCTATTTCATCAATCAGTACGAGGCGATCGCGTACCGGATGGGTCGCGAAACGCAGCTCGACATGATCTTCGCGACCATCATGGTCGTCCTCTCCATCGAGGTCGGGAGACGTGCGCTGGGGTGGGCGCTGCCGATCATCGCGCTCTCGCTCATGGCGTACGCCTACTTCGGCCCCTACATGCCCGACATGATCGCGCATCGTGGCTATGGCTTCCGACGCATCGTCAACTACGCCTACCTCACGCCCGAGGGCATCTTCGGACTGATGGCGAACGTGTTGGCGACCTACGTCATCATCTTCATCTTCTTCGGCGCGTTCCTGAACCGCTCGGGTGTCGGCGGCTTCTTCATCGACATCGCCCTCTCGATCGCGGGCAAGACCGCGGGCGGCCCGGCGAAGGTCGCCGTCATCGCCTCTGGGCTCATGGGCTCGATCTCCGGCAGCGCCATCGCCAACACCGTCTCCACCGGCGCCCTGACCATCCCGCTCATGAAGCGCACCGGCTTCAAACCCGAGACGGCAGGCGGCGTCGAGGCGTCGGCGTCGATCGGTGGCATGTTCCTCCCACCCGTGATGGGGGCAGGCGCGTTCGTGATGGTCGAGCTGACGGGCATCCCCTACATCACCATCATGCTCGTCTCGATCGTGCCGGCGCTGCTCTACATGCTCAGCGTCTGGGTCGCCGTCCACTTCCAGGCGAAGAAACTCGGTCTGAAGGGCCTGCCGAAGGCCGAGATCCCCCATATCGGAACGGTGCTGCGCGAACGCTGGTTCTTGGCGATTCCGCTCATCGTGGTCGTGACGATGCTCGTGCAGGGGTACTCGCCCGGCTTCTCCGCCTTATGGGGGACGCTCGCGACGATCCCAGTCTCCTGGTTCACCAAGACCACCCGCATGGGACCGCGTCAGATCTGGGAGGCGTTGATCGAGGGGGGGCACAACACCCTTGTGATCGGCGCCACCGTCGGTCTGATCGGGATCATGCTCGGCATGATCTCGCTCACGGGGCTCGCCCTCAAGTTCACGTCACTCTTCCTCGCCCTGTCGAGCGGCTCGGTGCTCCTCGCGATCGGGCTCGTCGCCCTCGCGAGCCTCGTGCTCGGGATGGGTATGCCGGTGACCGCGTCGTATCTGGTCGTGGCGGTGCTCGCCGGCCCGGCATTCGTCGAACTCGGGGTCGGTCTGCTCGCCGCGCACATGATCATCTACTGGCTCAGTCAGGACTCGAACATCACGCCGCCGGTCTGCATCGCCGCCTACGCCGCCGCCGCGATTGCGCAGGCCGACCCGTGGAAGACCGGCTGGGCCGCCTTCAAGTACGCGAAGCTGCTCTACGTGATGCCGCTGCTCTTCGCGTTCACGCCGATCCTCATGGATGGACCCGTCGAGAAGGTGATCGTGACGTGGATTTCAGCGATCCTCGGGACGATCGCGTTCGGCGCGCTCACGGTCGGTTACCTACAGCGCGTCACCACGATCCCCGAGTGGGGCATCCTCGCCCTCGCGACCTTCCTCTGCTACCTGCCGAGCTACTGGTCCGATGCGCTCGGCGTGGGGATGGTGGTCGCGCTCTGGATGTTGCAGCGCCGCTTCGAGCTCAGTTTGCGGCGCGGCTTCCGTTCGCTGGTTCCGGCGGCCCCGGATGCGCCGGCGGCCCCGGGCTGATTCATGTCGACCGGATCGTGCGACCACACCATTCACGGCGCCCAGCATCACAACGCCTGGGACAACGCGCTCGCGCCGGCCCTCGAGGTCGAGTCGGGGGCGAGCGTCGAGTTCGAGGTCGTCGACGCCTCCGGCGGCCAAGTACGCCGCGACTCCACGGCCGACGATCTCGTCGCCCTCGACTTCACGCGCGTCAATCCCGTCACTGGCCCGGTCTCGGTCCGGGGCGCGCGCCCGGGCGACGTGCTCGAGGTCGAGGTGCTCGAGTTCGAGATGTCGGACTGGGGGTGGACGGCGATCATTCCAGGCTTCGGCCTCCTCGCCGACGCGTTCCCCGAGCCGTGGTTGAAGATCTGGGATCTGACGCCGGGAGGGCCCACGGCACGCTTCGAAGATGGCATCGACATCCCGGTGGCGCCCTTCCCGGGCACCATCGGTGTCGCGCCACCCGAGCCAGGTCCGCACTCGATCGTGCCGCCGCGCGCCTGGGGCGGCAACCTCGACATCAAGCACCTCACCGTCGGCACTCGGCTCTACCTGCCGGTCGGCGTCGAGGGGGCGCTCTTCTCCGTCGGCGATACCCACGCCGCTCAGGGCGACGGCGAGGTGTGCGGGACCGCCATCGAGTCGCCCATGCGGGTGGCGCTGCGATTCCGGATCCGCCGCGACCTGACGCTCGCGCGCCCCGCGTTCGAGACCACGCGAGCGGCGCCGACCACGGGCGAGCCGGGCGCGTTCGTCACCACCGGCGTCGCCGACGACCTCATGGTCGCGTCGCGCCAAGCGGTCGAGGGCATGATCGAGCACCTCGGCCGCGTCGGGGGTCTCGATGCCGCGAGCGCGTACGCGCTCGCCTCCGTGGCGGTAGACCTGCGCATCCACGAGGTCGTCGACGTGCCGAACTGGGTGGTGGGCGCATGGTTGCCCAACGGGATCGTCAGGCGCTGAGCGACGCGCCGGCGAAACGGTCGGTCAGTGAAGCGCTTGGAGGGCGGCCCACATGGCGCTCAATTCGTCGTCGGTCATCTTGCCGAAGGTCGCGAAGGGCATGTCGGGACTGAGGGTGCGGGCGCCGGGCGCGATACCCGTTCGCATCGCGTGCACGAAGTCGCTCTCCGTCCACGATCCCAGAGTTCCCGCTCGCGAGAGATCGGGACCGGGGGGTGGGCCGGGCGTGCCCGGCGGCAGGCCGCGGAGATCCGCGCCGTGGCAGTCGACGCACGTGCCGATGGCGAGCAGGTAGGCGCCGTACGCGCCGTCCGTACCCACCGGTGGGTGCGAGGGGGGCACCATCTTCGTGATGCGCGCGAGCGGCAGGTCGTCGAACATCAAGAAGCCGCCGATGACGGTGCCGGGGAACACCAGACGACGAGCCGGCAGCGCGTTGTCTACCGGCGGGAAGCGCATGACGTGGGCGAGCACCGCGCCGAGGTCGTCGTCGCTCAAGTGGGCGAAGGAGTCAGACGGCATCGCGGCGAGTACGCGCCCGTCCCGACCGACGCCGTGCTTGACCGCCCGAATCCAATCGTCGAGCGTGGCGCCGTCGCCGAAGGCGCCGACGCCGCTCGTGATGTTGGTCGCGACGATGAGGCCGAACGTGGCGTCGTCGATCATGATCTCGCCGCTGAGATCGGCTCCGTGGCATCCGCTGCAACCGACGACCGCGCGGTCGAGGTGCGCTCCGCGCGCCAGCGAGACATCGTCGCTCGGGATCGCGATCGCCTGCACCGCGACGCTCGGGCCCTTGGCGAGGCGCGAGGCGCCCGCGACGTGCAGTGCGAAGCCCGTGCCGACGAGGAGCGTGGCGAGGACAGCCACGGCGATCACGACACCCTTCAGAACGCGCGGCATGGCGCCTCCCACGTTCGACTGGTGGTGCGGGCGTGTTCAGGGACGGTACGTACCCGACGTGCGTGCATGGAACCCCTCCCGTGTCGGCGGTCGCCGCTCGACGTTGATCGATGGTAGAGGAGGGGCGTTCCAGCGGCGTTCCACGCACGCTTCTGAGCGCTCAGTGGGGTGCTCGGTGGGGTGCCGATGGGCGCCTCGCTCAGGCGCCGTCCGTTCGCAGGCGATCGTCGATCCAGTCGTCGCCAGCGTCCGCTGCCGGGAGACGACCGACGAAGGTAGGGACCGGCAGCCCGAGCCAGCGCCGGAACGCCGTGAGTTGACCGAGGTGGAGGTAGTAATGGCCGAAGACGCGCAGGCACATCACCCCAACGGTCTCCGTCGGTCCGGCGCTCGGGTCGGGGGCGCCGCGAGCGAGTTCGGGCTCCACCAGGTCGAGCAGCCGGGACTCCGTCGCCGCGGCCACTCGCAGCCACGTATCGACCGCCTGCGAGAGGGGCATCACCCGCTCCGGGCGGCCACGGCGGTAGTGATCGAGCTCGGGGGCGACGGCCGCGGCCCGGAACGCCCGCAGCCAGTAGCGCTGCTCCTGCTCGGCGAGGTGCGCGACGATCCACGCCGGTTCGTTCAAGCCGCCGAGGCGGAGTGCGCCGTGCGCGTCGTCGAGGCCGTCGAGCGCGCGCAGCAGGTCGGTTCGCGCCGAGAGGAGGATGCGTGCGATGAGCTGGGCCATGGGGCGATGATAGTCCGGAGGTCGGGGCGAGGGTCCGAGCCCCGACGGGAGGAGCGCACATGGCGTGGCTGATGGTGGTGGTGGCGGGACTCTTCGAAACCGGCTGGGCGATCGGACTCAAGTACACCGAGGGCTTCACACGGCTCGGCCCGACGGTGCTCACCGCGATCGCGCTGGTGATCAGCATGGTCCTGCTCGGCTTGGCGGCGCGCGACTTGCCGATCGGCACCGCTTACGCCGTCTGGGTGGGAATCGGCGCGCTCGGGGCGGCGGTGCTCGGCGTGGTGCTGTTCGGTGAGCCGCTCACGGCGCCGCGCATCGCGTTCCTCACGCTATTGCTGATCTCGATCGTGGGATTGCGCCTGACCGGAGGCGCCGCCCCCTGAGGTCGGCGCACGTGGGACGCGCGCAGGGGCTACTGTGGAGCATGGAACCGCATCCGGACGAGGTGGTGGTCCGCACCTCCGACACGCACCCCCTCGAGGTGGCGTGGGTCGACCTCGACACCGCCCCCGGGCACCTCGGCCTGGCGATGGCGCCGGGACGGCAGGGGGGTTCGCACTTCTCCGCCCACACTTGGAGCCGCGATCTGCACGCGGACCTCCGCCGCTTGCGGCACGTCCACCGGTGCGACGTCCTCGTCACGCTCGTGCCACCGGACGAGCTCGTCCAGATCGGGCTCGCCGAGGTGGGCGACGCGGTGGAGGTGCACGACATCGGCCACCGGCACCTGCCGATACGAGATGGTGGCGTGCCCGTGCCCGAGCAGGACGTCGACGTCCTGCACCTCATCGACGACCTCCGCGACGCCGTGCTCGTCGGTCGTCGTGTCGTGCTCCACTGCCGCGCCGGGTTCGGCCGATCGGGACTGCTCGCATCGCTCGTCGTGGCGAGCCTCTGGGAACTCCCTGCCGCTGCCATCACGCGCGTGCGCGCCGCCCAGCCGCGGGCCGTCGAGACCGTGCAGCAGGAGCACTACGTGCACGACACCGCGTTCCGCTGGTACCGCCACTACGCGGAGCGCGGGAAGGAGAAGGCCGGCGACCCGTTCGGCGCCGCCTGATGCAGACCTTCGACACGATCGTCGTGGGCGCGGGCGTCGCGGGCGCCGCGGCCGCCTACCACCTCGTCGAGCACGGTCGCACACTCGTCCTCGAGCAGTTCGACCTGCTACACGAGCGCGGCTCGTCGCACGGCGGGTCGCGAATCTTCCGCCACGCCTACGAGGACCACCGCTACGTCCGGCTCGCCGTGGCGGCCGACGCAGGTTGGCTCGCTCTGGAGGCCCTCACGGGCGAGCGACTCCTCGTGCGCACGGGGGGTCTCGACATCGGGAGCGTCACGGCGCGCGAGCTCGACGAGGTGGAGGAGGCGCTCCGCGCGGCTGGGCGCGCCGTGGAGCGCTTGAGCGCCGCGCAGGTGGCGGAGCGGTTCCCGGCCTACCGTCTCGACGACGACCAGGAGGCACTCCATCAGGCGGACGCCGGTATCCTCCCGGCGACGAGATGCGTCGCCACCATGCTGCGCGCCGCCGCGTCCGCGGGCGCCACGCTCCACTCGCGTGAGCGGGTGGTCCGCATCCGGCCGGTTCACGACGGCGTCGAGGTGGAGACCGACCGCGGTCGCTACGGCGCCGCTCGACTGGTCGTCACGGCTGGCGCCTGGCTGGCGGCGGTCCTCGCCGACCTCTCGCTGCCGCTGCACGTCGAGCAGCAGCAGGTGCTCTACGTGCGCGTCCATGACGGGCGAGCGTTCGCGCCGGGCCGCATGCCGCTCTTCATCGACCGGCGCTGCGGCGTCTACGGCTTTCCGCTCTTCGAGCGCCCCGATGCGATCAAGATCTCCGACCACCAGGGCGCCCCCACGATCGACCTCGACGAGCGGGACGACCGGATCGATCCAGTACGGGCCGCCGACACCATCGCGCGGGCGCGCTCCCTCCTCCCGGAACTCGGCGACGACCTGCTCGACGCGCAGACGTGTCTCTACACGAAGACGCCCGACGAGCACTTCGTGCTCGACCGGCACCCGGAGCATCCGCAGATCGTCCTCGGCGGCGGCTTCAGCGGGCACGGGTTCAAGTTCGGGCCGGTGCTGGGCGAGATCCTCACGGACCTCGCCACGCGCGGCCGCACCGAGCACGACATCGGGCTCTTCGCGGCGACACGGTTCGGCTGAACGCGCGCACAGATCGGAGGGCTACCAGGCGTACGCCTTCGGCGCCTCACCCCCAGGGCCCGGGAAGATCTCGTCGAGCTTCGTGAGCACGTCGTCGTCGAGCGTGATCTCCGTGGCGCGCACCGCGCTCTCGAGCTGCGCCATGGTG
>JACCWH010000023.1 GCA_013697735.1 Trueperaceae bacterium
CACCGTGGAAGTCGTCGACGGAAACGTCGTGCTCAACGGCACGGCCACGGTGACCGCCGTCGACCTCGCCGCAGGCAACGGTGTCGTGCACGTGATCGACGCCGTCCTCCTCCCGCCGCAGTAATACGGCCTAACGTGGGCGACCGACGTTCGGTCGTCACGGCGAAGCACGAAGGTGGGCGAGACCGGATCCGGTCTCGCTCACCTTCGTACCTTTGAGCGCGGCCCGCACTCGGGCGGCCGTCTTTATCGCTTTCGCACCCGCTTCGCCGCTTCGAGGCGCTCGAGGCGTCGGATCCTCGTCGCGACGCGGCGGAGGTTTGCGCGTTTACCGGGCTCCCCCTTCGCGCGAGCGGTCTCGGTGTGGAACACGTGGCCACGGAGGAAACGCGATTGAAGCTCCGTCCACGACAAATCCTCGTGCGGCGTCCCGAGGGATGCGATCTCACGCTGCAGGGCTCGATGCCGCCGCCAGAAGTCTTCACTCCCGACCACCGCCAGGTCGGCATCGGCGATCACCGCCTCGCTGAGTGACACCGGTAGGTGCCCGAGTCGTGTCGCGAGGATCAGGCCGACGATCACGGCGACGTCCGCCGAATCGAACCCGAATGCCGGCAGGAGCTCCATCGCCAGTGCAGCCCCGACGAGTTCGTGATCGACCGTCGAGCGCGTGTACCCGATGTCGTGCAGAAGCGCGGCGGCGTGAAGACGCACACGGTCGATACCGGAGATGCCCTCGGCGTCTGCGAGCCGCAGCGCCTCCGGGACGACGTCATCGACGGTGTGGGAGAGGTCGTGATACGAAAGGTTGTGAGGCAACTCCGTACGGAGTCGGCGGACCACCTCGTCGGCGAGCGCGACCACGTCACGCTCCGACGGGGGATCGCCCCGAGCGGCAGCCGAGGTCACCTCCGAACGCCACCGACGTCGTTGCTCCGCCTGCTGCTCGACATGGTGCGCACGCTACCCCAGCACACGTGGACACGGCAACGCTGGGGCGCCCTGGAGGGGTCCATGCCAGCCAGGGGGCGCCGTAGCACCCGACGCACACCCCTCGCGCACGTACGACCACCCGGCCCGACATGTGGTGATCGCCGGCAGGGCCGCTCGACGACGGCCGATCACCACTCCGAAATCTCCTGACTCGCGACGCTCAGTCTTCGCGGCTCGAACGATCGGCGACGCTGGTAGCGCCGAGTGAACCACGCGGGGCGCACCCGCGCAACGTGACGCGCGGCTCTTCGACCTGCCATCCCGTCAGCCGCTCGACGTAGTCCTGCAGGTAGGCCCCGAGCGGCATGCCGTCGATCGTCGGCACCGGAACGTCGCGGACCTCCCCCGACTCTCGGCAAATGAGGTGGTAATGGTGGCTGACGTTGGAATCGTACAGCGCTTCACCCCCGGCCCCGACGAACTCCCGAACGAGTCCGGCACCCGCGAGCACGCCGAGGTTGAGGTAGACAGTCGAGAGACTCAGCTCATCTCCCTGCGCCTTGAGCGCAGCGTAGAGCCCCTCCGCACTCAGGTGACGATCCCGTTCGGTGAGGTACCGCAGGATGACTTCGCGCGGCCGACTGTAGCGCAACCCACGATCGCGCAGCACCTCACGGACGCCATCAGCGTCGAGCGGTCGTCGGGGCGCGGGGCCATTGGTCGCTCGAGCCATGTCTACCTCTCGGGCGATTCGCCGCTGGCGATCGCTCGCAATAGCGTACCATCTTCGGAACCGTTCCGACTTGCCGTCTCCCCAACCTATGACCGTGCGATCAGGTGCGCCACAGCGTCGCGCTCCTCCTCGAGTTCACGCTGCGTGGTCCGCATCCTCTGCTGTACGTCTCCGTCGAGACTCAAGTCCTCCACGACCCGAATCTCGCCATCTCGAACGGTCACCGGAAACGAGTAGACGAGCCCCTCGGCGACGCCATAGGCGCCCGTCGATGGGATCGCCATGCTCACCCAATCCCCATCTGCCGTTCCGGCCTCCCAATCGCGGACGTGATCGATCGCAGCGGACGCGGCCGAGGCCGCGCTCGACGCACCACGCGCATCGATGATCGCAGCGCCACGCTTCTGGACCGTCGGGATGAACGTCTCGCTGACCCACGTGGGATCCACACTATCGACGGCTGCTCGCCCTCCGACGACGGCGTGCGTCAGATCGGGCACTTGCGTGCTCGAGTGGTTTCCCCAGATCGTAATCCGTCGCACGTCCGCCGCGCGAACGCCCTCCTTCGCTGCGAGCTGCGCGATCGCGCGATTGTGGTCGAGACGCGTCATGGCCGAAAACCTCTCGGGCGCGAGGCCGAGTGCGTTCCGCAAGGCGATGAGGCAGTTGGTGTTCGCGGGGTTGCCCACGACCACGATCTTCACGTCGCGCTTCGCGGATCCGTCGAGCGCCTTCCCTTGCGCCGTGAAGATCGCACCGTTGGCCTCGAGGAGATCCTTCCGCTCCATCCCCGGTCCCCGCGGACGAGACCCGACGAGCATCGCGACGTCCACGTCGAGAAACGCGGTCGCCGGATCGTCGCTCATCTCGACACCTGCAAGCGTCGGAAACGCGCAATCGTCGAGTTCCATCACGACGCCCTCGAGCGCCTTCATCGCCGGCGGGATTTCGAGCAACTGTAGGATCACGCTCTGGTCCTCACCGAGCATGTCGCCAGCCGCGATGCGGAACAGGAGGGCGTAGCCGATCTGCCCAGCCGCTCCAGTGACGGCGATTCGTACGGGTGAACGCATGGGAGCCTCCGAGACGGGCTACCGCGCGATCGCGGCGCCACTGTGCACTATGCTACCACCCTTCTCGGGCGCGCCAAAAGAGAGTGGGCCACGGCGCCCGGGGGCGACGAGGGGAGCGCCACCATCAGGGCAATGACTCGCCATGTTTCACGTGGAACACGCCTCACTCAGGGCGTGTATCCCAGCAACTCCAAGAGCCGCTCGAGCTCATCCCTATCGTGAAAGTGGAGCTGGACCACACCCCGGGTACCTCCAGCGACCGTCACCCTGGTACCGACGTGCCGCGTCAGGTCTTCCGCTAGCGATGCGTAGCGATCATCGCGGGCGGCCGGACGGCCCGCTGGACCGGGCGCGGGGCGGCGCAGTCCTTCGGCCTGGCGCACGCTGAGGGCGCGCTGAATCACTTGCCGCAGGGCCCATTCTCGGTCCTCGGCACCCTGTGACAAGATCGCTCGGGCATGCCCGGCCGTGATCGTCCCCACCTCCAGTGCCTCGAGCGCGTCACTGGGGAGCGACAGGAGGCGCAACGTGTTCGCGACGGCAGAGCGGCTCTTCCCCACCGCCTGGGCTACCTCCTCCTGCGTGAGCCCGAACTCGAGCAGGCGCTTGAACGCCCTCGCCTCCTCGGGTGCGCTCAGGTCTTCGCGTTGGAGGTTCTCGATGATCGCGACTTCCAGCGTCTGCCGATCACTGAGTGTCCGAACGATGACCGGGACGGTCGCCAAACCGGCGCGTTGCGCTGCGCGATACCGACGCTCGCCGGCGACGATCTCCAAGCCGTCGTCGACGGGTCGCGCGATGAGCGGCTGCACCACACCCTTCTCGGCGATCGAAGCGGCGAGCTCCGCCAGACCCGCGTCGTCGAAGTGCTGCCTCGGTTGCAGCGGCGAGACACGCAGATCCTCGAGTGGTACTTGGCGGACACTCGCGTCACTCTTGGGCAGGAGCGAGTCGAGCCCGCGTCCGAGGCCCTTAGGCCTTGGCGACACGGTCGATCACCTCCTCCCCCAGCGCCGCGTACGCAAGAGCACCCGCCGACTGTGCCGCATACTCGAATATCGGCAACCCATGCGAGGGCGCCTCGGCCAGTCGAACACTCCGCGGAATGACCGTGTCGAACACCAGCGTACCGAAGTGCTCGCGCACGTTCTCCTCGACCTGTTGGCTCAGCCGCGTGCGAGAATCCGCCATCGTGAGCAACAAACCGAGGACGTTCACGCCGGCATTGAGCGACTGCCGAACCCGGTCGATCGTGTCCATCATGCCGGCGATCCCTTCCAAAGCGTAGTACTCGCACTGCACCGGCACCACGAGGTGGTCGGCGGCCGCGAGCGCATTCAGTGTCAGAGCGCCGAACGACGGTGGAGCGTCGAGAACGATGAAGTCGTAGTTGGGGCGGACCCCCATGAGCGCGCGCGACAGAAGGCGAAGGTTCTCGGTGGAGGCGTCGAGTTCGAGCGCCGCACCAGCGAGGTCCGCCGACGACGCCAGCAGCGAGAGGTTCCGCTGCCGGGCCTTCAAAATCGATTGCCGCGCAGACGTCCTACCAGATAGCACGTCGTACACCGACGACGCGGGCAATAAGCCGAGCCCGCTCGTAGCGTTGGCCTGCGGGTCGAGATCGACGAGGAGCACGTTGCGACGCGTCGCGAGGTGTGCGGCGAGGTTGATGGCCGTCGTGGTCTTCCCCACGCCGCCCTTCTGATTGATGACACCGATCACGGGCACGCTAGCCTCCCCGGACGCGCAACGCGACGAGCGTACCACCGCCCGCGAGGCGGACCGCTCGGCACACCTCGACGTCGGCCGCCACATGTGTGGTGAACGCCCGCACCTCCTCCTCCCATGTCTCGCCCCTACGAGCGATCAGCGTCACGTCGGAACCCACGAGATGCCGCGTCGACCGGTACAGCTGCACCCACCCACCCACACCCTGGGCCGTCACGCCCACGGCAGGCCCGCCGACGAGCTCGTCGAGACCCACCGCACCTACGTCGCGCCCGAACACCGTCACAGTCTCGAAACCGCACCCTGCCACGACCATCTCCAAGAAGGCCGCGCGCCGTCGCCGTCGCTCCACCCACACCATCGGACGATTCGGAACGCTCGCTGCGATGACCACGGCCGGCAATCCCGCACCGCTGCCGAGGTCGAGTACCAGGCCGTGAGGTACGAACATCTGAACGATCTCGGCGTACGCGGCGGCGTCGCCCAACATCGAATCGAGCTTACCGAGACCGCGGTCCGACATCAGATCGAGTGTCCCGTGGTAGCGATGAAGGAGTGCCCGGTAGGTGGCAATCGCGCGCTCAGCGACGTCGTCGGCTCCCGCCGCTGTGGGCGTCATGCCGATCGAACCAAAACCCGGACCAGGACACCGACTTCGAACGCAGCGGCCGACGGCTTCACGCTGGCAGTTGCGGCGCGTCCATCACGACCCGCCGACCCCTCCGAGGACGCGTGTTTCACGTGGAACATCCCGCCGCGCCTTCACGTGTATGAGAAGTGCAGCTACGTCGCTGTCGCGAACACCCCGCAGCCGCTGCGCGGCACCGAGCGTCGCGGGGCGACCGCGCTCGAGCGACTGTCGCCCCTCCGACGACAAGCTCGAGACACGATCGAAGGCGACGTCGCGTAGATCGAGCAGTTCGTACCCGCTCCTCCGACGAAGTTCGTCTCGGCTCCGCCCTATGTACCCTTCATACCGGATCTCGATCTCGACACGTCTCCGCTCACGGGCATCGAGGGTTTCATCCGCAGCCCCGACCACCTCGACCAGCGTCTCGTACTCCATCCCCGGTCGACAGAGGATGCTCGCTGCCGTGTCGCCACCCGCACGGACGCGCCGCAATCGCGCGACCTCGCGCCCGACTCGCGCCTCACTCGACTCGACGCGCGCCACGCGCGCGGCATCGACGAGCCCCCAGGCGTGGCCGACGCCGACGAGTCGTTCGTCCGCGTTGTCCTGGCGGTGGAGGAGACGGTACTCGTTGCGCGACGTCAGCATCCGATACGGTTCGTCGACACCCCAGCGCACGAGATCGTCGAGTAGCACGCCGAGGTACCCCTGATCGCGTCGGACGGTGACCCGCTCGCGATCCGTCGACCAACGCGCGGCGTTGACGCCGGCGACGAGGCCTTGGGCAGCTGCCTCCTCGTACCCACTCGTCCCGTTGACCTGTCCTGCAGTGAAGAGCCCAGGTAGCACCCGAGACATCATCGTCACGTCGAGTTGCGACGGATCGAGCGCGTCGTACTCGACGGCATACGCGTAGCGTTGCACCGCAGCCCGCTCGAAACCCGGCAGCGTGCGCACGATGTCGTCCTGCACGGTAGGGGGGAGCGACGTCGAGAACCCCTGTAGGTAGACCTCACTGGTGTCGACCCCATCCGGCTCGACGAAGAGCAGGTGGTGGTCCTTGTCGGAGAAGCGGACGATCTTGTCCTCGATCGATGGGCAGTAGCGTGGTCCGCGCCCCTCGATGTCGCCGCCGAACATCGCCGACAGGTGTAGATGCTCGCGTACTGCGTCGTGCGTGCGCGCGGTGGTGCGCGTGAGCCACGTCGGGCTCTCCATGACTCGCGCACCCGGCGTGCCGGTGAACGACGCCGGGGGATCGTCGGCAGCGACCACCACGAGCGCATCGAAGTCGACAGAATCGGAGCGGATCCGAGGCGGGGTTCCGGTCTTGAAGCGCATGAGGGAATGACCCGTCGCTACGAGGCTGCTCGAGAGGTGGCGCGCAGGCGGCTCACCCTGACGCCCGGCCTCGCGGTACTGCCGTCCGTACCAGACGACCCCCCTCAGGAACGTGCCGGTGCAGAGCACGACCGAACGCGCGGCGCACGAGCGACCATCGGTGAACGAGACGCCCCGCACCGTCCGGTCGCCGGTAGCCCGCTCGTCCACCTCGAGCGCCGCGACCTCGCCTCGGAGGATCGTGATTCCCTCCGTGCGCTCGACGAGCGCCCTCGCAGCCGCCGCGTAGCCATCGCGCTCGTTCTGGACACGCAGGGAGCGCACGGCTGGACCTTTGGCCGCGTTCAACGTCCGGCCGTGGATCGCCGTCTCGTCCGCGAGGCCCGCCATCACGCCTCCGAGCGCATGCAGCTCGAATACGAGCTGCGACTTGCCAGGTGCACCGATCGCGGGATTGCACGGCATCATCCCGATCGTGTCCGGGTTCGGGAGCGTCAGCGCGACCGTGGCGCCGAGACGTGCGGCAGCGACCGCCGCTTCGATCCCCGCGTGACCTCCTCCGACCACGATCACGTCGAACCGCGCCATCACCCGCTCCTCCCGAGCGCCGCTCAGGCGACCCGAAGCGACGACTCTAGCACGCGAGCACGTCCTACACGAGCGTTCGCCCGACGGAAGCACCCGAAACGTCCGCCCGCGGAGCGCTGCTCCGTCGCGAGAGCGTCATCTGCCCAGGAGCCTGCATCTGATAGACTGCCGTTCCGCCCGGCGGAGCCGAGTCCGCCATCGGCGCCGCACAGCGAGCGTCCAGCACGCGATCGATAGGTGAGAACGCGGCCGCGGCCGCCGGGCCGTACCGCGGCCTCTGCGAAGGAAGGGGTCCGTCGGCATGTTGAGCCGCGACCACGCCATTTGGGACGACGTCCTCGATTACGTCCGCGCTCAGATCTCCGAGACGGAGTTCCGTACGTGGTTTAAGCAGGTCCGACCCCTCGGCATCGAGGATGGCGTCTTCGTGCTCGGCGTGCCACACTCCTTCGCCCGAGACTGGATCAAGAACCACTTCGCACACGTGATCGAACGGGCACTCCTCGATCTAGGCGCACCGTCGCCGAGGGTCGGTTTCAAGGTCGTGACCAGCACGCAGGCGGAGCAGCCCGACATGTTCAGCACCGCCGTAGAGCACGCGCCGAACGGCCGACCGGACGTATCGAAGCCGCGACTGAATCCGAAATACGTATTCACCAACTTCGTCGTGGGCCCCAACAACAACCTCGCGCACGCTGCCGCCATCGCCGTCGCGGAGAGCCCGGGCAAGGCCTACAACCCGCTCTTCCTCTACGGCGATTCGGGGCTGGGGAAGACGCACCTCATGCACGCCGTCGGGCACGCCGTCGCCGAACGCTACACCGACCGCCACGTCGAGTACGCGACCACCGAGCAGTTCACGAACGAGCTCATCAACGCGATCCGTGAGGATCGGATGGCGCAGTTCCGCGACCGCTTCCGCTCGATCGACGTCCTGCTCGTCGACGACATCCAGTTCTTAGCGGGCAAGGAGCGGACGCAGGAGGAGTTCTTCCACACCTTCAACGCGCTCTACGAATCCGGGAAACAGATCATCGTCTCGTCCGACCGACCTCCCAAAGACATTCCCACGCTCGAGAACCGCCTGCGCAGTCGCTTCGAGTGGGGCCTCATCACCGACATGCAGCCGCCCGAACTCGAGACCCGTATCGCCATCCTCAAGATGAACGCCGAGTACCGCGGTGTGAACGTTCCGGGCGAGGTCGTCGACTACATCGCGCGACACGTGACATCGAACATCCGCGAACTCGAGGGGGCGCTCCTGCGAGCGATCTTGTACGCCTCCATGAGCCAGGAGCCACTCACGCGTCAGACCGCCGCCAAGGCGCTCTCGGACGTCTTCGCGCCGAGCGAGGCACCGCTCACGATGGCGGACGTGCTGGCGGTGACGTCGGAGCACTTCAAGCTCGCGCCGAGCGACCTCACGTCGAAAGGTCGGCGCCACGAACTCGTGGTGGCACGGCAGGTCGCCATGTTCCTCATTCGCGAGCTGACCACGCACAGCTACCCCGAGATCGGGCAGTTCTTCTCCGGACGAGACCACTCCACCGTGATGTACGCGGTCCAGAAGGTGACTGCGCTCATCGAGCGTGGCGACGACGTCGCCGTGAGCGTTCGAGCGATCCGCGACTCGCTCGTCTGAGCGTCGACCTCATCGCATCACGGTTCACGCCGACGCCCGCCGGCGCGCACACGCGTTCGCCATCCCGCTCGGCTGTGGAGAACCTTGGGGAGAACCTGTCGACAACGTGTGGAACAGGGTGTGGAAAGCCTCGTACTGCACGGCATTGTGGAGTGCTGTGGACAGGATGCGCCGGTATCCACAGCAGCGACCGAGTTGTCCACAGCGTCGTCCACACCCTCGATGGCGTCACTCACGCACGACCACCGGTTCTACACACGATCCCCAACCCCTACTAGGAAGACTCCTCGATCATCGATGCTCTCCGAACACCCGAAGGTCTTTCGACCGCGGACCTGTTCACGACCGTCCACGCCCAGAGGGGTAGAGCCTCCGTGAGTGGATTTCGGTATGCTGTCCCGAGCGGGACGGGAGACCAGATGAAAGTCCACACCCCCACGAAGACGCTCGGCGAGGCCTTGGGCCACGTCGAACGAATCGTGCCGAGTCGCTCGAGCAACCCGGGGTTGAGCCTGCTCCGCATAGACCTCGATGACGGCCACATGGTGCTCAGTGGGTCGAATCTCGATCTCGACATTCGTGCGCGGGTCGCGGCGGACGTCAGGGGAGAGGGCAGTGTTGCAGTCCCTGCCGCCGTGATCGGGCAGGTCGTCCGGGCACTACCGGGCGACGCCGTCGAACTCGACTTCGGAGACACCGAGTTGGAGATCACCTCCGGAGGTTTCTCGACGAAGCTCCAACTCGTCACCCTCGGAAGTGCACCGTCGCTCACGTTCCCCGACACGTGGGACGGAGAGATCGACGCGGGGGCACTCGCAAGCGCTCTCGAGCACGTTCGCTATGCAGCGGCGGTCGCCGACTACCAGGCGGTCTTCCGAGGCGTGCGACTCGAACTCCACGACGGTCGCACGCGGGCCGTGGCGACGGACGGGTTCCGACTCGCGTCGTACAACAGCGAGCTGACGAGCGGACTCGACGCCGATCTCTTGCTACCGGCGCGGAGCGTCGACGAACTCACGAAGATGCTCGCTGCGGGCACGGCGTCGCTGGCGCTGTCGAGCGGCCAATTCAGCGTCTCGAACGGGCCCTACACGATCAACGTCAAGCTGATGGAGGGGACGTTCCCCGACTATCAGCGGGTCATCCCGAGCCAGTTCCCTGTCGCGGTCACGCTACGCGCGCAGGGGCTGGCCGAGGCCGTCACTCGCGTCGCGGTCATGGCCGACAAATCTGCCAACCACCGTGTCGACATGTACGTCAAGGACGGTGTGTTGAGGATCACGGCAGAGGGGAGCTACGGCCGGGCCCAGGAGGCGATCGAGGTCTCCCAGGAGGGCACCGAGGACGAGATCTCCCTCGCCTACAACGCCAAGTACCTCGCCGACGCGGTCGGACCCGTGAGCGGTGATCTCCGGTTGCAGTTCTCGGGCGCGACCACCCCATCGGTGGCGAGCGACCTCGGGGATCCGTCGTACCTTGCCATGGTCGTACCGCTACGGACGGGGTGACGCGCGCGGCTCGAGCGCTCGTCCCCGCAGGTGGGCACGCACACGCACGTTCCAGGAGGATCTGATGACGACCATCGAAGACGTCCGCGGGCTCGAAGTGCTCGATTCTCGCGGTAACCCCACCGTCGCAGCGACCGTGCGGCTGATGGGTGGTGCCGAGGGGACGGCCGCCGTCCCCTCGGGAGCCTCGACGGGTGAACATGAGGCCGTCGAGCTCCGCGACGGCGGGGCACGCTTCGGCGGCAAGGGCGTCCTCCAGGCTGTTTCACATATCGACGGCGACATCGCCGAGGAATTGATCGGCCTCGACGCGCTCGACCAGGCCGGCATCGACGACGTGCTCGTGGAGCTCGACGGCTCCGCCGACAAGAGCCGACTCGGCGCCAATGCCATCTTGGCCGTATCGCTGGCGACGGCCCGTGCGGCCGCCGCCGCGCTCGAGATCCCGCTCTACCGGTACCTCGGTGGTACGAACGCGCGGGTGCTGCCGGTGCCGATGATGAACGTCATAAACGGCGGCTCCCACGCCGACAACAGCGTCGACATGCAGGAGTTCATGCTCGCGCCCATCGGGTTCGACACGTTCTCCGAAGCCCTTCGCGCCGGCGTCGAGACGTTTCACGTCCTGCGCACCGTCCTCGCTGGCCGGGGATACAACACGAACGTCGGTGACGAGGGCGGTTTCGCCCCCGACCTCGGCTCGAACGAAGAAGCCGTCGAAGTCCTCCTCGAGGCGATCGAGGGTGCGGGGTACGTGCCGGGGGAGCAGATCAGCATCGCACTCGATCCCGCCGCGAGCGAGTTCTTCCACGACGGCGTCTACCACCTTGCGAGCGAGGATCGACGGCTCGACGTCGACGAGATGATCGGCTACTGGGAAGCCTGGATCGAGAAGTACCCGATCGTGTCGCTCGAAGACGCCCTGGACGAGAACGACTGGGCGGGATGGGCATCCCTCACCGCACGGGTCGGAGACCGCGTGCAACTCGTCGGTGACGACCTATTCGTCACCAACGTGGAGCATCTCGGACGCGGCATACGCGAGCACGTGGCGAACGCGATCCTGGTGAAGGTCAACCAGATCGGTACGTTGAGCGAAGCCCTCGACGCCATTCAGATGGCGGGCCGGGCCGGCTACCGCAGCATGATCAGCCACCGCTCGGGAGAGACCGAGGACACCTTCATCGCGGATCTCGCGGTGGCGGTGAACGCCGGGCAGATCAAAACCGGATCGGCGAGCCGCTCCGATCGCGTCGCGAAGTACAACCGACTCCTGCAGATCGAAGCGGAGCTCGATACCTCCGCCCGCTACCTCGGCCGGAGCGCGTTGCGACTGTGAAGCGGGTCGCACGCCGAACGAAGATCGTCGCCACGCTCGGTCCCGCCTCGAGCTCCGATGCCCGCATAGGGGAGCTGATCGGGGCGGGCGTCGACGTCTTCAGGCTCAACTTCTCGCACGGAGAACGCAGCGTGCACGAGGCGAACGTCACGCGCATCCGCGAGGCGGCGCTCGAGGCCGGGCGCTCGATCGGCATCCTCCAGGACCTCCAGGGCCCCAAAATCCGTGTCGGCCGCTTCGAGTCGGGTTCTACCACCCTCGTCGCGGGGGAGCGCTTCGTCCTCGACTGCGCCGACGATGCCGCGGGAAACGACGCCCGCGTCGGCGTTACCTACAAGGGCCTCTGCCGCGACGTCCGTACGGGCGACGCCCTGCTCCTCGACGACGGTCGTCTGGCGCTCCGTGTCATCGAGGTACGGGGAGAACTGATCGAGACCGAGGTGACCCTCGGCGGCGTGCTCTCCAACAACAAGGGCATCAACATCCCCGACGCCGAGCTCTCCATCCCGGCCCTCACGGAGAAGGACGTCGAGGACCTGGCGTTCGGAGCCGAACTCGACGTCGACTGGATCGCGATCAGTTTCGTGCGCAGCCGCGACGACCTCCTGCTCGCCCGCCACTACATGGCGCGCGCCGGCTCCAAAGCTCGTCTGATGGCGAAGATCGAGAAGCCGAGCGCGGTGGAGCGATTCTCCGAGCTGCTGCGCGAAGTCGACGGCGTGATGGTGGCGCGCGGGGATCTCGGGGTCGAGATGCCCCCGGAGCGCGTTCCGCAGATCCAGAAGCACCTCATCCGGCTTTCGATGGAGGCTGGGAAACCGGTCGTGACCGCCACGCAGATGCTCGAATCGATGATCGGAAACCCGACACCGACGCGCGCCGAAGCGTCCGACGTGGCGAACGCGATCTACGACGGAACCGATGCAGTCATGCTCTCCGCCGAGACGGCCGTCGGGCAGTACCCGCTCGAGGCGGTACGCATGATGGATCGGATCGCTCGTACGGTCGAGGCCGACCCCGGCTACGGGCAGAACATGCGCGACCACACCCCCACCCCCGAAGACACGACGGCCGACGCCGTGTCGTTGGGCGCGTGTCAGATGGCGCACACGCTCTCGGCCAAGCTCATCGTGACGTTCACGTCGTCGGGGACCACTGCGCTCCGAGTGTCGCGGAATCGACCCTCGGCGCCGGTGCTCGCCATCACGCCGCAGGAGCGGTCGTACCGGCAATTGGCGATGGCGTGGGGGGTGATCCCGCACATGTCCGA
Organism: Trueperaceae bacterium; assembly: GCA_013697735.1. GTDB lineage: Bacteria > Deinococcota > Deinococci > Deinococcales > Trueperaceae > SKWV01. The sequence continues at coordinate 12,787 of JACCWH010000023.1, forward strand.
AGAGATCCACTCGACGGACGAAATGGTCGAGGTGGCGCAGCGGGCGATTCTCGAGCGCGGCATCATGGAGGCGGGGGGGCGGTTCGTGATCACCGCCGGCGTCCCCTTCGCCATGCGCGGAACGACCAACATGATCCGCGTGGAGCGCTTCAGGCCCTGACCCGTGGGCGGGCACGACCGCCCAAGCGTGCGAGCCGCGGCGTAGAGACGCTCGCGGCCCGCACGATCTCGGATCATGTGCTCGGCACCGTTGCCGTGTCGCCGTTCAGCTCGTGGCGACGACCGAGACCTTGAGGTCGATGGTGACCTCTGGGTGGGGGCGGTAGGGGATGGTGTAGTCGCCGAGCGTCTTGATCGGCTCGCGAAGGTCGATCTTGCGGCGATCGATGGTCACGTCGAAAGCGGTCTTGATCGCTTCCGCGACGTCCTTCGAGCCCACCGAACCGTAGATGCGCTCTTCGCCGGCCTTGACGCGGATCTCGACGGCGAGGTCACCGAGGACCTCGCGCAAGCGTTCGGCGTCGGTCTTGCGCTCCGCGAGCTGCTTACTGCGCTGGACCAGGCGAGCCTCGAGCTCCTTCTGGTTCGCCGCGGTGGCAGGGAGCGCCAACCCCTGCGGCACGAGGAAGTTGCGCGCATACCCAGGCCGGACGCGAACGACGTCCCCGGCTTCGCCGAGGGTAGCGACCGGTTCGAGCAGGATGACGTTCATTTCCTGACCAACTTCTCCGTGATCGGGATGATCGCCAGCATGCGGGCACGCTTGATGGTGGTGGCGAGTCGACGCTGGTGCTTGGCGCAGACGCCGGAGCGACGACGGGGCAGGATCTTCGCGGTGTCGCTGATGTAGCGCCGCAACATCTTGCCGTCGTGGTAGTCCATGATCTCGTGCTCGCCCGTGCAGAAGGCGCAGACCTTGGGTCGGCGCCCGCGGCGCCCGCCGCCGCGGCGACGCTTGTCTCGTTGCTGTTCTCTGGGCATCAGAAAGGCAGGTCCTCTTCTGGTGGGAACTCTTCGTCGATGTCGAGCTGACGCGTCTGGGCGCTCGTAGCGGCCACGGCGGGCCGCTCCGGACGGGTCCCGGCGCCACCGCCGCCAGGGCCACGAGTCATGAACTCGACGCGGGATCCTTCGATCCGCGTCGTGTAGCGCTTGTTGCCGTCCTTGTCGGTCCACGAGTCGTTCACCATGCGTCCGGTCACGAAGACGGGATCGCCTTTGGCGAGTTCGCCGCAGGCCTCCGCGAGTTCGCGCCACACGTTGATGTCGACGTAGTGGGTGCGCTCCTGATCGGTCCCGGTACGATCGCGGAACCGCTCGTTCACCGCCATGCTGAAGCGCGTTACGGCGCTGCCGCTGGGGGTGTAGCGCAACTCTGCGTCGCGGGTGAGATTGCCGATGAGCATGACCTGGTTGAGGGCGTCGTGCAGGCGGTGCTGTCCACGGGCGTCGGTCACGGTGGTCTCACCACGACGCGGACCGAAGGTGAGCACCTCCACGCGCTGCGCCACGACCTCGAGCGCGCTGCGCTTCTGGCCGTCCTGGCTCTCCCACGTGCGGTAGTTCAGGCGCCCCTCGACGAAGGCAGGAGTGCCTTCCTCGAGCTGGTTCGCCAGGGATTCCCCCTGAGCGCCGAACACGGTCACGCGGTGGTACCAGGCGAGTTCGCGCTGCTTCTCGTCGTCGCCGATCACGTGATCGTTGCCGCCGAGGTTGAGCTCCAGGATCGCCAAGCCGGCCGGAGTGTATTTGAGCTCCGGTGCCTGCGTCAGCGTACCCGCGAGCATCACGATGTTGAGTCCTCGTGCCATCGGTATCTCCTCACCGTCGCGGTGGTCGCGCCGGTGTCAGTCGCCGGTCCGGGTCAGGCGCTCGCTTGTGCGGGCGCTTCGACCTTGACCTTGCGGGTCTTCCACTCGGGTCGATCCTTCACGACTAGGACGCGCATGACGTTATCACGCTGCCTGAGGGACGCTTCGATCGTCTTGGGCTTATCGTGAGTCAGGCTGAGACGATAGATGAGGAAGTACCCTTCGTTCCCCTTGCGGATCGGGTATGCCAGTCGGCGCATGCCCCACTCCTCGAGCTGGACGATGGTTCCTTCGTGGCGCTCGATCTGCGAGGCGACGGCGTCCTTCTCCGTCTGGACCTGCGCTTCGGAGAGTGCGGGGTCGAGGATCACGTTCAAATCGTAATTAGCGGTGTCGGCCATCTCTTGACCTCCTTCCGTGTCGTTGGTGCTGACGATCACCGGAGGCGGTCCGAACGACGACGCGCCACCACGTGGCGCCGAGGCGCGAGGGGCGGGACGTTCGTCGGAGCCGTCGGTCGCGAACGTCCGGCCGCAGCCGGGATCGCGCGATGGGGTCGTCATCCTCCCCAACGTAGGCTCGTGCAGCGTCCTCGAGAGGAATCGCCGCGACGACCAGGGACTATAGCACACGCGCCGCCGTCTCGGCTGGTGCGAGCAACGCGCGCGCCGCCGCGGACGCGGTGCGCACTGCATCGTTCACGCCGACGCCGTCGAGGTAGTTCCCCGCGAGCCGCACGCCTGGCAGCGCCTTCTGCACGCCCTCGCGAGCGCTGCGGACGCGCTCCACATGACCGAGCGCGAACTGTGGGATGCCGCGGCGCCACCGCGTCACGTGCACCATGTCGGGTGCGGCCGTGATCCCCATCGTCGCCTCGAGGTCGCGCCGTATGGCAGCGATGGCCACGTCGTCCTCGAGTTCGGTGAAGCCGGGATCGAGCGCACCACCCGCGAGCACGCGCAGGCCGACCTTACCGTCGGGGGCCTGATCGGGGAAGACCACGGAGCTCCAGAGCGCCCCGAGCGAGCGGACACGCTGCCCTCGCGGCACCAGGTAGCCGAAACCGTCGAGCGGGTGCGGAACGTCGACGCGGTCGAAGCCGAACCCGAGCACGTGCACGTCGACGTAGCGGATCCCGTCGAGCGCGGCTGCGGCCTCCGGCGCCTCTTCGCGCAGCAGGTCGGCAGCTGCGAAGGCCGGCAGCGCGAGAATCACCGTGTCGCTCTCGAACGTCTCACCGTCCACCGTACGGACCTCCACGGTACCCGTCGACCCGGAGCGCCCGCGAGAGCGAAGCTCCACGACGCGCGCGCCGGTGCGGATCCGCGCTCCGAGCGCGGAAGCCAACGCGTCGGTGAGGCGCTGCACGCCGCCGTCTCGGAAGGACGTGAGGCGTGGTTCTCCGGGGGCGCCGCCAGCAGCGCGCGCTGCCGTGCGCGCGGCCCGGAGGCCCCGCAGGAGCGAGCCGTGGCTCGCTTCGAGCGCCCGGAAGCGCGGGAACATCGCGTCGAGCGAGAGTTGCCGTGCATCCCCGGCGCTGATTCCCTGGACGAATGGGCCGGCGAAGAGGCGAGCGACTTCGAACCCGAAGTGGCGGGCAACGAAGTCGTGGACCGACTCCTCGCGCTTCCGCGCGTGCGGGATGAGGAACTCCGCAAGCGCACGGAGCTTGCCCGGCGGGCTCACGAGCTCGCTGCGAAGGAATGCGCCGGGGGTGGTCGGGAGGGCGCGGAGCGCGCCGTCCCAGTACAGATAGCGCGCCCGCGCTTCGTCGGTCGCCCCGAGCAGCGCCTCGTCGAGGCCGAGCGACCGGACGAGGGCGAGGGTGTCGGGAACGTTCGCGAGAAAACCGTTGGGGCCCCAGTCGAACGTGTAGCCGTCGATTCGGCTACTCCGGAGCTTGCCGCCCGGTGCGTCGTCGGCTTCGAGCACGAGGACGTCGACACCGGCCTCGAGCGCCGTGTGCGCGGCCGTCAGACCGCTGATGCCGGCACCTATGACGATCACTGGAGCAGCCTACCGCGGTCGGTGTCGGGCGACGGGACGCTCCGGTACGACTGTGTGGGCGAGGTGGGCCGGATCCAGGGCGGCGCAGGAGGACGTCGAGGTCGTGGCCGGAGGCGGCAATGTACGCGAGTCGGGCATGAACCGCGCCGAGTTCCGCCTCGATTGCGCCGAGGAGTTCGTCGCGTACGGAGGGGGTGGCCCCCTCGAGACAGCGTGCGATGGTCGCCGCGTCGTCGGCGCCGCACGCGGCCAGCCAGCGACGGTGGGCGTCCGCGCGCATGAGTGCCGCCTCGTCTCCGCGCCGATCGAACCGCTCCGTCTGCCACCGTTCGCCGTCGTCGCGCTCCGTGCGGGGCGCCGACGACCGGCCGTGTCGCTGCACGATGCGATCGTCGAGCGACGTCGGTCGCCACGTGAGGCCGACGTCGGGCCCGCTCCGCGCGACGCCGAGCGCGAGGGCGCCGCTGCCGGCACCCGTGAACGGGAGTTCCAGTCCGGCACGGAGCGAGAGCGACGGTGCCGCGTGGATTCCGACGGTGGTGTCGGCCTCGAACCAGAGCGTTGGAGGTGCCTGGGCCGTCGCCAACGCCACGCCGCGCGCTGCGAGCCCCGCCTCCGCGCTCGCCGAGCGCGCCTCGGGAGCGTCGTCCGCGAGGGTGAGATCGACCGTCCACGCCTCGAGGCGGCAGGCATCGACGTCGGCGACGTTCACGACGTCGGCGGCGTCGCGCGCGAGCATCCGCCGAAGTGCAGCGAGGTATGCACCTTCCGCGTCGCGCCACGGGTCGTTCGCGAGGGCCTCGGTGACCACGTCGTGGAGCAGACGAACCTGCCAGGCCCGCCACAGGGACTCGCAGCGCGCGGCGAAACGATCGAGCGCGGCGCCCCGACGGTCCCGTTCCCGGAGCGCCGTGTGGAGCGTGTCGAGGTCGGCGACGTCGGCGCGTTTGGCGTCGAGGTAGGCGGGCGCATCGAGCCGGTAGCGCGCGTGGAGCGAGAGCGTCACGAGGCCGCTCGCCGGTGCACCGCGGACCGACGCTGCGAGATCGAGCGCGTCGAGTGGGCCGATGGGGAAGGGCGGCGCCGGCTCGGGTGCAGCGGGTCCCTCCGTCGCCCACGCGTGCGTCCTCGCGTCCGCTGCGACCGACGATCCGATCGCCGCGAGCACGAGTACGAGCGCGAGTCCGCGGGCGATCGCCGACCAAGGCGCTCCGAGGTGGGTCCGCCTCGTCGTGATCGCGCTCACCGGAAGACGACGACCCACGAGCGGGCTTCGGCGGTGCAGAAGCCGTCGACGTAGGTGATCGGTGGGTGGGCGTCACGGTAGGCGCGGAGCATGTAGGGGCCGGTTCGTGGAAAGGCGACGCCCCACGCCTCGCGCGGCACCGCCGCGACCACGTAGACGGGGTAGAGGACGCTGCCCCCGGTGCCCGGGTTCGGCGTGGTGA
>JACCWH010000033.1 GCA_013697735.1 Trueperaceae bacterium
TCCGGGCACGCGCGCGAAGGCCGGTCCCGACTTCACCTCGGTCACGTCACCGCAGCCGATGATCCCCCAGCGGATGCGTCCCTCGATCGATCCTCGGTTGCTCACGAAGGGAGCCTAGCAGGCCGGCAAATGTGAGCAAGGCCGGCGGTCGAGTCGCCACGGCGCCGTCGTCGCTACCGGAAGTGGTGCATCCCTCGCCGCGCCCGTCGAGCCCTCGCTAGACTCCGTGCCTCACCCGCGCGGCGTCGTCGAAAGTGCACGCGCGTGCGCCGACCGGGCGGGAGGATGGAGGGTCGATGCCCGCTCGAGTGCGCCGGTTCGGAGCCACGCTCGCAGTGCTGCTCATGCTCGGCCTCATCGGGGTCGGCTGCAGCCTCACCGCCCCGGCGCCACCGACCCTGCCGACCACACCACCCACGGCACCGTCGCTCCCGGTCGACCCCGCGCCGAGTCCCCCGCCACCCCAGCCGCTTCGCGCCTGGTCCGACGCCGCCGGCTGGCCCTCCGGCTCGGTCCCCGCGTCCGGCGACGTCGTCGTCGTCCACGCGGGCGACGTCGTCCTCCTCGATGTGAGCCCACCACCTCTCGCGGGCCTCATGCTGCACGGCGCACTGGTGTTCGACGAGCGCGACCTCGAGCTCCGCTCCGACTGGGTGATGGTCCACGGCGGTCTCTACGTCGGCAGCGCCGCACAGCCGTTCGTCCATCGCGCCGTGATCACGCTGACCGGCGCGCGCGCCGATGGTCACGTGCTCGAGATGGGCATGGGACGGAAGGTCCTCGGCGTGATGGACGGCGTGCTCGAGCTCTACGGCGATGCGCCGGGACCGAGCTGGACGCGCCTCGTCGACCACGTGGCCGCTGGCGCAGCCACGGTGCGCGTCGAGGACGCGACCGGATGGTCCGTCGGCGACCGCGTCGTGCTCGCGTCGACCGACTTCGAGGGGTGGCACGGCGCGCACGGCAGCCCGGGCGCGCGCGACGAGCAGGTCGAGGAGCGCACCGTGACGAGCGTCGACACGAGCGTCTCCGGCTCCCTCCTGACGCTCGACCGGCCCCTCTCGTTCGCTCGCGTCGGGCGCACCGAAACGATCTCCGGCATCGTCGTCGACGGACGAGCCGAGGTTGCGCGCCTCACAAGGAACGTCGTGGTGCAGGGGGACGAGGGGAGCGCCGACCCCGCAAGCGACCGGTTCCGCTTCGGCGGCCACGTCATGGCGATGGGATCGAGTCGTGTGCGGCTCCAGGGCGTGGAGTTCACGCGCCTGGGTCAGCTCGGCGTGATGGGGCGCTACCCCGTGCACTTCCACCTCATGGGCGACGAGGGTCGGCACGCCGTGCTGCGCGGCTCCAGCGTGCACGGCTCGTTCAACCGCTGCGTCGCGCTGCACGGCAGCAACGCCGTCACGGTCCGCGACGTCGCGGCGTACGACACCTACGGCCACTGCTTCTTCCTCGAGGACGGCGCCGAGACCGGCAACGTGCTCCACGGGAACCTCGCGCTCATGATCCGCCGGCCCGCGGTGGACGACGCCCTCCTGCCGTCCGACACGCATCACCTCGGTCCAGCCGCCTTCTGGGTGACGAACCCCGACAACCTGCTCGTCGGCAACGTCGCCGCATCGTCGCAGGGCTCGGGCTTCTGGTACGCCCTCCCCGAGCACCCGACCGGCCTCTCGTACGGGCGCTTCGACGGCGCGTACGTGTGGCCGCGTCGTACGCCCCTGGGCCTCTTCGTGGGAAACGTCGCCCACTCCAACGGCAGCAGTGGCCTGCACGTCGACGATGGGCCGACGTCCGACCTCGAGGCCGTGCAGGCGACGTGGTACCGGCCGCGCGTCGATCCGGGCGACCCTGCGTCGGAGGTGGTGACCGCAGTCTTCGAGGACTTCGTCGCGTTCCGCCACCGTGGTCGGGGCGTCTGGTTCCGTGGCGACCATACGCTGCTCCGTGGCGGCGTCCTCTTCGACAACGCGATCGGTGCGACCTTCGCGTCTCGAAGCACCTGGGCAGAGGGCGTGTCGTTCGTCGGCGAGACGAGCAACCTCGGCACGCCGCGTCACTGGGAGACGACGGGCGTCGGCGGTCGGACGCTGCCGCGCCACTGGGACCCGAGCTTCGCCATCCGTGGCTTCGAGTTCTACGACGGTGACGTCGGCGTGCGCGAGAGTGCCTTCGCGGCCTTCGTTCCGAATGACGTGCGGCAGGCGAGCGCCCTCGCGTTCCTCGACTTCACGTCGTTCCCGGTGAGCCCGCTGAACGCAGCCGCCGGGCTCGACTTCGCCCCCGGCACGAACCGCGTCCATCTCGCGTCGCGACCGACACCCGACGACGGTGCGGGGGGCGAGGACGGCTACCGCAGCGCCCTCTTCGCGGATCTCGACGGGAGCGTCACCGGGACCGCGGGACGCGTGGTGACGGTGTCGAACCCATTCCTCACGACCCCGTCGTGCACGGAGCGCCCGGCCTGGAACGCGTTCGTCTGCCCCGGCCGCTACGCCAGCCTCTCGCTGTACGACGTCGGGTCCGTCGCCGTCGGCCTCGCACCCGTCACGATCACGCGCGCCGACGGCGCGCCCCACGTGATGCGCGGCGCTCCTCGCGGGGGCGCACCGACGCTCTTCCGCACGCTCCTGCGTCTCGACGACACGTACGGCTACACCTTCGCCGGCTCGCCGGGGCATCTCCGGCTCATCCTTCAGGACGTCGAGCCGGGCGACACGCTGTTCGTGTCCCACCCGCACCCCGACGCCGACGTGGCGATCTATCGCGATTGGTGGATCGACGAACGGAATCGGCTGACCGAGTACGCGAGTCTCGCAGCGCTCCAGGCGGCGGCCGGCGCGGGCTTCCACCTCACCGGCGGCACGCTCCACGTGCGCCTCGTCGTACAGCCTGACCGCTCCTACGCCCAGGTCGAGATCTGCCGCGCCGCCCTCTGCGCGCCGTAGAGACCACGTGCACCCTTAGACCGGGCGGTGAGACCAGGCGATGACGTTCGTCATCCACCGCGGCTGACGGATCGCGCTGGTATGCGGCCCACCTCGGCGTCATGCTCGCACCATGCCGATCGAACTCACCCCACCCACCCGAGCCGCCCCACCCACGCCGCGCAACACCCGTCCAGCGGCGACGCTCGTCGCCGAGTTTCGCGGAGTCGGTCACGCCTACGGCGCGACCGTCGCGCTCGACGGCTTCGAACTCGAAGTCGTACGCGGCGAGGTGGTCGCCGTGCTCGGTCCGAACGGCGCCGGGAAGACCACCGCGCTGCACATGCTGATGGGGCTGCTCGCACCGCAGCGCGGCAGCGTGCGCCTCTTCGGGCTCGACCCACGCGCTGGCGGCGCTCGCGAGCGCCTCGGCGCGATGCTGCAGCTCAGCGGCGTCCCAGAGACGCTCACGGTCCGCGAACACCTTCGACTCTTCGCCTCGTACTACCCGGCACCGCGTCCGCTCGACGAAGTGCTCGCCCTGACTGCGCTGAACGAGGTCGTCGATCGCTCCTACGGCACGCTCTCCGGTGGCCAGAAGCAGCGCCTGCACCTCGCGATCGCCCTCGTCGGCGACCCCGACCTGCTGGTGCTCGACGAGCCCACGACCGGACTCGACGCTGCCTCCCGGCGCGCGCTCTGGACGATCTTCAGGGCGCTGCTCGGGCGCGGACGAGCGATCGTTCTGACGACGCACGACCTCGAGGAGGCCGACCTACTCGCGGACCGCATCGTGCTCCTGCACCGGGGCCGCATCCTCGCCGAAGGCCCGCCGGAGCAGATCAAGGCCCGCACCGCCTCGCGCCGCGTGCGCGTCGTGACCCACCTGGCCGAGTCGTGGTTCCGCGCGCAGCCCGGCGTCCACGACGTCCGCCGCGACGGCTCGGCGATCGAGGCGCTCTGCGGCGCAGCGGAGCCGCTCGTGCGGGCCGTACTGATTGCCGACCCGGACGCACACGGCCTCGCGGTGGGAGGCGCCACGCTCGAGGACGCGTTCCTGGCGCTCACCTCCGGTGGAGCGGGCACGACGCCGGACGGGGCGACGCTCGCGGCGGGGGTGCCGGCATGATCGCCGCCCAGCCTCCCGAGGTGCTCCCGCGGCGAAACCGCCGCGCGGCCACCGGGCGTTACCTGCGAACGCTCCGGCTCGAGCTCGGCGCGGAACTCCTCAAGAACCTCCGTATTCCCGTGTATGCGGTCTCGACGATCGCGTTCCCGGTGATGTTCTACGTCGTCTTCGGCGCGACCTTCGGCCGCGAGCCGGCGGGACCCGTCAACATCGCCACCTACATGCTCGCTACCTACGGTGCGTTCGGCGTGGTCGGGGCTGCGCTCTTCTCCTTCGGCGTCTCCGTGGCGATCGAGCGTGGACAGGGCTGGATGCGGCTGAAGCGTGCGTCGCCCATGCCACCCTCCGTGCTGGTGTTGGCCAAGCTCGGTAACGCGCTCGTCTTCTCGGCGGCGGTCGTCGTGGCGCTGATGATCGCGGGCTTCGTGGTGGCCGGCGTCCTCCTGAGCGTGCCGACGTACCTGCAGCTGTTCTTCGTCCTACTGCTCGGGGCGGTCCCCTTCTGCGTCATCGGTCAGGCGTTCGGCTATGCGCTCGGCCCGAACTCGGCGCCGGTCGTCATCAACCTGGTCTACCTCCCGATGGCGTTCGCCTCCGGCCTCTGGCTCCCGATCCACCAGCTCCCCGGTTTCCTGCAGGCCGCGGCCCCGTTCCTTCCCGCCTTCCACCTCGGCCAGCTGGCGCTCTCCACCGTCGGCGCGCACGCGGGCGGGGACCCGGCCGGTCACGCGTTCGCGCTCGTGCTCACGACGCTCGTCGCCGGCAGCCTGGCGATGATCGCCTACCGCCGCTCCTCGATCGCGACCTATGGATAGCGTGGATCGCCGTCACAGCGCTATCGTCGAGGACATGGCGGCGCCGCGAGCTTCCACCTCTCGGCGCGCCACGGTGGACCCCGACGGATCCGGTGGCGGTGCGCCGTGGTGGCGCGTGGTGTCGCCGCGGCGGCTCGGCTGGGAGCCGTACATCAACCTCGTGTGGCTCACCTTCCTGGTGTTCCAACCGATCTTCGACCCGGGTGCGACGGCCCTCGACTGGGTGATCGTTGCCGCCCTCGTGGCGCTCTTCCTGCCGATCTACCTGTGGACTTGGGCGCGGCGCGGCGAGGCCGCGCTCCCCGGAATCGTCGCACTCGCCGTCCTGGGGTTCGCCGCTGCGCCGCTCAACACCGGCGCGACCGGCTTCTTGATCTACGCGAGCGCCGCCGCCGGGCTCAAGCTGCCGCCGCGGCGGGCGACCTGGGCGATCGCCGCGATGACGGCTGCGGTGATCATCGCCGCCGTCGTCTCGAGCGTTCCATGGCCGTACGTGCTCGCCGCCTTTATGCCGGCGCTCCTCTTCGTACCGCTCATCGGCGCCCTCAACGGCATGTACGGCGTTCGGATCCGCGCGGCGGAGCGCCTGCAACGCGCCCACGACGAGATCGAGCGCATCTCGGCCATCGCGGAGCGCGAGCGGATCGGACGCGACCTCCACGACCTGCTCGGCCACACGCTCTCCGTCATAATCCTCAAGAGCGAACTCGCATCGAAGCTGGCCGACACCGAGCCGACCCGCGCCGCGAGCGAGATCCGTGACGTCGAGCGCATCTCGCGTCGCGCCCTGGGCGAGGTGCGCGAGGCCGTCGGCCGCTATCGGCAGCGCGGCCTTCTGGCGGAGATCGAGGAGGCCCGAAGCGCCTTCGACTCCGCCGGCGTCCGTCTCGAAATCGACCTCCCAGGCGGTACGCCGCCCCCGCGACTGGAGGGGGCGCTGGCCCTCGTGCTCCGCGAGGCGCTGACGAACGTCCTGCGCCACGCCGAGGCGTCGCGGTGCGGCGTCAGACTCGCGCTCGAGGGGCGCGTCTGGGTCCTCGAGGTCGTCGACGACGGCATCGGACGGCTGACGTCGACCGGTACGGGCCTCTCTGGTGTGCGCGAGCGGGTCGAGGGGCTCGGAGGCAGCCTGGAGCTCGCAGGCGGAGATGGCGTTCGCCTCGTCGCGCGCATCCCGGCTCGGACGCCGGCATGATCCGAATCGTGCTCGCAGAGGATCAAGCGATGGTCCGGGGGGCGCTCGCGGCACTGCTCTCACTCGAGTGTGACTTCGACGTCGTGGGAGAGGCCAAGGATGGCGACGACGCCGAGGCGCTGGTGCGGGAGCTGCTGCCCGACGTGCTGCTCACCGACATCGAGATGCCCGGCCGCAGCGGCCTCGAGGTCGCCGCGGCGATCCGTGACGCGAAGCTCGCGACACGCGTCATCATCCTCACGACCTTCGGCCGAGCCGGGTACCTGCGGCGCGCGCTCGACGCAGGTGCGCTCGGGTACCTCCTCAAGGACACGCCGTCGGCCGAGCTCGCCGACGCCATCCGACGCGTGCACGACGGCCGCCGCGTGATCGACCCCGACCTGGCCGCGCAGGCCTGGGGTGAGGCCGACCCGCTCACCGACCGGGAGCGCCAGGTGCTGCGTCTCGCTGGCGAAGGACGGACCGGCGCCGAGATCGCCGCCGCGCTGGGGCTCGCCGAGGGAACGGTTCGCAACTACCTCTCCGAGGCGATCAGCAAGCTCGGTGCCGGTAACCGCGTGGCGGCGGCGCGGCTGGCGCGCGATCGGGGGTGGCTCTGAGACGAGCGAAGTAGCCTGAGCCCATGAGGAGTCGAAACGGACACGACGACCAGCGGCCGAGGCTGCGCGGCGCTCGCGTCACGCTCCGTCCCCTCGATGAACACGACGCGGAGGCGATGTTCGCCATCTTCGCCTCGCCAGACCTCGATCGCCTCACCGGATCCCACGGGGCGGTGACGCTCGAGCACGCCCGCACCTGGTACGGAACGCTGGCCGAGAAGGAGGACCGGGTGGACTTCGGCATCGTCGTTGCCAGGACCGACGAGCTCATCGGTGAAGCCGTCCTCAACCAGATCGACTGGACCAACCGCAGCGCGAATTTCCGCATCCTGCTCGACGCCGCCCGATACTCCGGGAGCGGGTACGGGAGCGAGGCGACGCGCCTGATGCTGCAGTATGCGTTCGACGAGCTCGAGCTCCACAGGGTCGAACTGGGCGTCTTCTCGCACAACCCGCGCGCGCAGCACGTCTACGAGAAGGCGGGCTTCCGCCGCGAAGGTGTGCGCAGGGAGGCGCTCCTGTGGGAGGGCGAGCGGAGCGACGAGATCCTGATGGCGATCCTCCGGCCAGAGTGGGAGGCGGTCCAGCGCACCGGCTGAAGCGCCCGTCGGGCGCTACGCTGCGTCCGTGCCGCACCATGATGCAGGTGGAGGGTGGTGGACGTTCGACGTCGCGCGCTACGCGCGGGTCGCGCGCCACTCCCTCGTGAGCGTGGTCCTCGTGCTCGTCGTCGTCGCCTGTGCACCGCGCACGGCCGTGGCCGTGGGCGGCGGCGATCATCTCGGGAGAGGCCCGTCGCCCGGCTGCGCTGCGACTGGTAGTGCGTCCGTTCCCGAGCGACTCACCGTCGACGGCCAGCAGCGGAATCTCCTGGTCACGGTGCCGGACGGCGACCACGCGACTCCGCGCGACCTCGTCATCGCCTTCCACGGTCGCACGAACGACGCCGCGCAAGTCCGACGCTACTTCCACCTCGACGAGGCGCTCCCCAATGCCGTCATCGTCTATCCACGCGCCCTACGGGCGAATCCTGGCAGTTTCTCCTGGAGCGCCCCGGGCGACCCCGCGGCTCGCCTGCGCGACTTCGCGCTCGTCGATGCGATCATCGACGCGTTCGGCCGGGTACGGTGCCTCGATCTGGATCGGGTGTTCGTCGTCGGTCACTCTCTCGGCGCGTCGTTCGCCAACGACGTCGCCTGCCACCTCGGTGCGCGCATCCGGGCCGTCGCGTCGGTCGCGGGTGGTCTGCAGGGCGGACCGTGCGTGCCGGGCACTGCGGCACTGATCATCCACCACCCTGACGACCTCCTCGTGCCCTTGAACGAGGGAGAGCGGGTCCGTGACGCGTTCCTGGCGGCGAATGCCCTGGACTCGGCCTCGGCCGATCCCACCCAGCACGCCGCACTGGCGCGCCTACGATGCGTGCGCTACGGAGATGCCGCAACCGCGCAACCCGTGGTCTGGTGTGTCCACGACGACGCCACATCGCCCGGGGGAGGCTACGACCCGCATACCTGGCCCGACGGAGCGGCCGCGGCGATCTCGACGTTCTTCGCAAGCCTGCCGTGAGCAGACGCGGGTGGTGATGCTCGCCGGCGCGCCGGCGCCCCTGCGAAGCCCCTTCTCGGCCCCGGCCGTCAGCGATGTAAACCCTGGAGGAAGCCGATCAGTGTCTCGTTGAACGCGTCGCTGCGCTCCTCGTTGGGGAGCAGCGCCGCGTTGCGGAGCAGGACCAGCCGAGCGTCGGGTCGGGCGAGTACGAAGTCCTCGGCATCCTCGTAGGAACTGAGGCCCGGCGCGGTGCCCCACACCAGCAGCGCCGGCTGGGTCGTGGCGGGCCACAACTCGGATACGTCCTGGTCGAGGCTGCCGCTGATGAACGAGAACACGATCCACCGCGCCCCCTCGACCTTGAGGTTGCGATCAAATGAGGCCAGCACCTCCTCGGTGAGGCTCTCGCGCGAGTCGTAGGCGTCGAGGAGGAAGAAGCGCTGCGAGCTCTCGTCGATCAGGAAGGACGTAGCCAGCTCGCTCACCACCGGGTTGGAGAGGAGTTCGAACGTCCGCTCGCGCGAGGCGTCTTGCGTACGGTTCAGGCTGCGGTAGCCCGTCGGCGCGATGAGCGCGAGACCGGAGACGAGGTCGGGTCGCTCGGCAGCGATGCGGATCGCGTGCGCGGCCGACAGCCCGTTCGCGACCAGTACGGCCCGCTCACCGACGACGTCTTCGAGGAACGCGGTCACCTGCGCGACCAGATCGCCCTGAGTGGTGCGCTGCTCAGGGCGCGACGAGCGACCGAAACCGAGCAGGTCGAGGGCATAGACGCGGTAGCCAGCCGCCGCCACGGTCGGCGCGTTGAAGCGGTACTGGAACACGCTGGACCCCCCGCCGATGCCGTGCACCATCACCACGGGCGGGCCCGCGCCGAGCACCTCGTACCCGGTCGTGAATTCCCCGAACTGGGCCGACGCGACTTGGGCGCCGGGGACGACAGGCTCATCACCGACTCCCTCTACGACGGGAACGCAGGCCGCGAGGACGAGGAGGAGTATGGCGAGGGCCGAGGGGCGCATGGCTGGACGATAGCGTTGCGCCCGACGCAGTGATGATGGCGTGGCGCGCAATCTAGCGGTCGAGTGATCGACCTGGTCTATCGCGCGCCGGTTCCAGTTCCACGCCAGCCGCACACTCCCGAACTGGGCCACGACCCGTCCGGCGGCTGGCCGCCGCCCACGGAGACGTTGCGTTCGAACGGATCCGCCGCTACGCTCAGCCGACCTGCGTGGCCACGAACGGAACCACCGGTACGACGCAAAGGAGATCCAAATGGAACTCGGCGCGTTCCCGATCCGCCGCCTCACCTCCGACGACGTCCCAGCGTTGGAGGCCCTCTCGACACTCTTCGGCGAAGCGTTCGAAGACCAAGAAACCTACACCGGCCGCCGTCCGAGCGCCGACTACCTCCGTGCCCTCCTGGCCAGTGACATCTTCATCGCAATCGTGGCGACCGAGAGCGACGACGACGCCGTCGTCGGCGGCGTCGTCGCGTACGAGCTGAAGAAGTTCGAGCAGGAGCGCAGCGAGGTCTATCTGTACGACATCGCGGTTGCCGACGCCTACCGGCGCCGGGGGATCGCGGAGCGGCTCATCCGCACCCTCGAGACGGTGGCCGCCGCACTCGGCGCCTACGTAGTCTTCGTTCAGGCCGACCACGGCGATGAGCCCGCCATCGCGCTCTATTCGAAGCTGGGCACACGCGAGGACGTCCTCCACTTCGATATCGAGGTGCGGGGCGAGGACGCCGAGGCGTGACGGGCACCGACCTCCAGGTCGTGCGGGCCCACGGTGTTCGATTGCGTGTGCGCCCGTCCAGCGATCGCCGTGCGCCTCAGTAGAGCCAGATCTCCAGTGCAACGATCGACCACGCCACTACGGCCGTGATCATTACCCCTGTGACCATCCCGACCGTCATGCTCGCCGGGATCGACACGCAGCCGAGCAGCATCACGTACTCGGTGCCACCGCTGCACCTGCTGGGCGGCGGCCGCCCGTAGCGGTAGTAGGTGCCATCCTTGATGTAGCCGAGGTTGCGGCCGCTCGATGGATCGACCACGTAGCGCGGCCCGCCGCCGGACGAGTTGACGTAGTTGCCGCCGCCGCTGAAGCCGGGGTGGAGGCCGGGCTCGAGCACCGAGCGCGTCGCGCCCGAGGCGGGGTCGACCGCCCAGAAGCGCGTCGGGTCGCCCACCAGCACGGCGAGGTGGCCGTCGGCGAGCGCGCCTTGCAGCGCAGGCCCCTCGGCGGTGTCGAGGTCCCCCGGTGTCAGCACGCGCATCGCTGCGTCCGCCATCGCCAGGCTGACGCTGTCGATGGTGGCACTTTCAGGGTCGACCGCGCGCGCGGCCTGGAGCGTGGCTTCGGTCTCGAGCGCCGTCTGCAGCGCGCCGTACCAGAGCCGGTGGTGCGCGGCCGCATCCGGCGCAGCGCTCGCACCGAGGGCGACGTCGACGCCGTCGAGGGCGAGGTCGATCAGGCGCGCGGTGCCGTTCTCCACCTCCGGGAACGGCAGGAGGCTCGCCAGGAAGACGCGCGGCCGCGCGACGAACGCCCGCGCGCCGTCGGCGGCCAAGCCGGCCACGATTGCGCGCTCGGAGGCGACGACCAGCGTCTGGTCGGCGACCACCAGCGGCAGCAGTAGGTCGGCGAGCCCGTAGTCACCGGCGGCGCCGTCGGCTCGTAGTTCGTTGGCGGCGAAGTTGGCGGCGTACGCCCGTGCGATCGCGTGTTCGCGTGGGCTGGCGCCACCGGTCGATACCATCACGTGGTGTAGGCCGCCGAACGCCGTCGGTGGGCCGTCGTCGGGCAGCGGTTCCAGGTCGTCGGCGTCGATCGCACCCGCGAGGCGCGCGGCGGGCGGGGCGCGGTCGTACAGGACGCGCGTCGACGAGAGCGGCAGCGAGCCCGGGGCCTGGGTCGCCAGTACCAGTCGCAATGCCACCAGGTCCGCGCTTGCGCTGCCGAAGAGGTCGTTGCCGAAGAGACCGCCGGCGCTGCCGCCGAGCTCGAACGCGGTGCCGCGCCTGACCTCACCGTCGACGAGCAACACCGGCAGCCAGGCGGCGCCCTCGAACAGGGTGGCGATCGCGCCGCCGACGCCTTCGCGGTCGGGTTGGACGTAGAACCAGAGCTCCATCCCGGCGGCGTCGGCCGCTTCGAAGCGCTGCTCGATCACGGTGGTCTCGACCAGGACACCCTTTTCGAGCGTCTCCGCGACGACGCGCACGACCACCTCGTGGTGCGAGTCGTCCGGCATCGTCGCCGCCGTCGACGCGGCCGTCGTGAGCACCTCGCCGTAGGGCGCGGCCGGGTCGAGGTCGCGCCAGACGCCGTCGTGGTCGAGCGCCTGCACCCAGACGTGCTCGCGCACGAGCGCCGAGCGGTCGGCCTCGGCGCCGCCGGTCACACGGCCGCCCAGTGCCTCGAGCAGCATCGTGTGGTCGCGTCGTGCCCGGTCGCCGATACGGGCCACGTCCACGGCGAGCACCTCGGCGATGGGCGCGTCGTCGAGCGGGACCCTCGCGCCGTTCGGCGCCACCGCGAGCAGCGCCGCGACGGCGTCGTCGCCCAGCGTGCCGAAGGCGAAGCGCGCGTCGTAGCCGTTCGCGTCGACCAGCGCGTGCAGCAGTAGCGCCTGGTCCCAGGCGTTGCCGGCGCGCGCGGCGAGGGTGCCCTGCGCGCCCCGGAGCACGCCGGGGTAGGGGTCGAAGGCCACGTGGTCGTGGACGAAGGCGTGCATCGCCGGCAGGTCGAACGCCAGCTCGACGGCCAGTGCGTCGACCTCCCAGGCCGCGGGCGGCAGCCGGTCGGCTTGCGCGAGGGCCGCGTCCTCGACCGCGCCCACGTCGATCGTGTCGGGGCGTGGCGGCGGCGTGTCGCGCACCAGCCGCGCCGGACCCGGCTCGCCGGTCGGGAGCCTCAGCGACGCCGTCTGGGCTAGGGACAATGGCACCAGGACGACGATGGCGCACGTGAGCGAGCGAACCCAAGCGGAACCGACCATGCACGACCTCCTCGGCTCGTGACGCGAGTCTAGCCGGGAGAGACGCGTGGGGTCGCTTGGCGCTAGGCTGGCGCCGACCGGACGAAGCAGGAGGGAAGGAGTTCCCATGGGGACGCCTCAGGACCCAGTCGCCACGGCCGACGCGACGTAAGCGTTGCTCGCGCGCCCCGGAGCAGTGAGAGGACTCTTTGCACCGGCTCATGGTGAATGTCGGCTGAAGTACTGTAGGGCACGTCCACCGACCGCCCCGGCGCACAGCGGACGCAGGCGCGTACCAAGCGGTCGCCGACCCGGCGCGGTACGGGCGCGCCGCACCCACCTGAGGAGCACATCATGCATCTGGGAGCGTTCTCGATAAGCCTCGCGGTCAAGGACATCGCCATCTCGAAGGCTTTCTACGAAAAGCTCGGCTTCACGGTCTTCGGTGGTGACGAAGAACAACGCTGGCTCATCATGAAGAACGGCACGGCGCTCGTCGGCCTGTTCCAAGGAATGTTCACAGGGAATATGCTCACCTTCAACCCTGGATGGGACAGTGATGCGACGGAACTGCCGGACTTCATGGACGTGCGGGAGGTGCAGGCGCGCCTGAAGGAACAGGGCGTCGAGCTCGAGCAAGAGGTCGACCCGACGACCACCGGTCCTGCGCACGCCGCGCTCGTCGATCCCGACGGGAACGCCATCCTCATCGATCAGCACGTCTGACGCGAGCGCTGGAGCGATGAGCCGGGCGCCGGTAGGTTCACGCCGTGTCGCCCGAAACCCAACAGCCGCCTGCAGCTGTACCGCCTGACGGCCGCCGGTCACGCGCGTCTGCAGGCCCTGTCCCCACCGGAGCAGCCTTGATGTCGCCCGCAGCACCCCGCTCCGAATGCCGCACGCAGAACCGCGCGGTCGGGCTGCTGCGCGACACCCTCGGCTACCGCCATCGCGGCGACTGGAGCACCCGCGAGGGGAACCGCCCCATCGAGACGGCGCTGCTGCGCGTGAACCTGGCGGCCCGCGGCTACTCGACTGCCCACATCGCGGCCGCACTGCAGAAGCTGGAAACGGCCGCGGACTCGACCGGCGTCACGCTGCATCAGGCGAACCTGCGCACCTACCAGCTGCTGCGGTACGGCGTGCCGGTGCAGGTCGCGGCGGGACAGGCGCACGAGACGGTCCACCTGATCGACTGGGGGCACCCGGAGCGGAACGGCTTCGCCCTGGCCGAGGAGGTCACGCTCAAGGGTGGCTACCAGCGGCGGCCGGACATCGTGCTCTACCTGAACGGCCTCGCGATTGCCGTGCTGGTAGCGCGCGCGTAGGGAAGGGTACGCATGGCGCCAACACCGGTCGGCTGCCATCATCGAGCAACCTGGCGACTCCATCGTCGGGTGTCCGGCGCATCTTCAAGCGTCCGCTGAGCCGGGCGGGGCTACCTCGACGCGGTTGCGTCCGCGCTCCTTGGCGGCGTACAGCGCGCGGTCGACCCTCTTGAACAGGTGGTCGGCGGAGTCGTTCGCCTCGAACGTGGCGACGCCGATGCTGACCGTGAGGTTGCCGACCCCGACGAACGCCTCGCTTTCGATGCGCGTGTGGATGCGAGTCGCCAACTCCAGGACGGCGGTGGGTCCGCTCTCCGGGCAGATGATCAGGAACTCCTCGCCGCCCCAACGGCCGACGAAGTCCGACCCGCGGGCGGCGCCTTGGAGGACGCGAGCCACCTGCTGGAGCGCGTCGTCGCCGGCATCGTGGCCGTGGTTGTCGTTGACCTGCTTGAAGTGGTCGAGGTCGAGCATCAGGATCGAGAACGCGTGGCCGTAGCGCTTGGCGCGCTGCACCTCGTCGTCGAGTCGGACGTCGAGGCCGCGTCGGTTGGCGATGCGCGTGAGCGGGTCGAAGATGGCCAGGTAGGCCAACACCGCCTTCTCATCGGCGTGGTCGCGCCGCGTCGTGTTCAGCAGGTCCTGGGTCTGCCGGTGTTCGCGCTGCTCGGTCTCCAGTTCGCTGATGTCGATGTAGGTGAAGATGCCGCAGGCGCGGCCGTCGACTTCGATGGCGCGAGCCGAGAGCAGCACTTGCACCTCTGGACCGTCCGCCGTGCGTAGGAGCAGCTTGACCTTGTGGATGTGTGCGCCCGTGCGCAGCCGATCGACCGCGACCCCGAAGTCGGTGTTCTGGTTGAACGGCTCGAGATCGTTCAGTGAGCGGTTCGTCAAGTCTGAAACGGTGAAGCCGGTGAGATCGGCCATGCCGTGGTTGGCTTCGACGATACGCAGGTCGTCGAGGCGGGCGATCACCGATGGGGCGGGGTCGGCCTCGAAGACGACGCGGTAGCGCCGCTCGGCGCGCCAGCGGTCGGTTTCGTCTCGCACCGTGAGCACGCTCAGCGGCGGGGTTCCCTCGATGTTGTGGCCGCTGAAGACGTACACGCGCGGGTCGGCGTCGCCGACGCGTTGCACCAGGAGCTCAACGTCGCGGTACCGCTCGCCCCGCAGGGCGCGGATCACGGGGCGATCTTCATCGGCGACAGGCACACCATCTAGGGTGAGGAAGACGAACGCTTCGTACGAGTGGTCGCGCAGGTTGATGGTCGCACCGTGCGTGTCGATCCGATCCTCGAAACCGTAGAGGGTCTTGGCGGCGGGGTTCATGTAGAGCACCTCGCCCTCCGGATCGGTCACGAAGAGCGCGTCTTGCACCGCTTCGAGCACGGCGTGAAGCGCTTGGGACGTCAGGTCCCGTGCGCTGGACTCTGGGACGTTGGACGAGGGCATCGCGTCCAGGGTAGTGCAGTCGGGGCGACGATCCGTCGCAGATGCCCGGTTCGTCGGGTCGAGCGTGGGCGGGTCCGCGGCGCCGCTGATGCCGGCACTCGGTCTCCGCGCTATCGTGACCCACGACCTCGGTAGGTACGATGGCTGGATGCAACGACGCGACGCGACCGGGTCGGGATCGAATGAGGCACGGGCCTGGGGTGGGCGAGTCCGCACCCTCACCGGGAGCGGCCGAGTCGCCACGCCCCCGGACGTCACGTGGTCGTGCTTCCTCCCGGATGCATGGGCACCATGAAGCGACCCCCAGCTGGCGCGTGGCGCGAGGCGAAGGAGCTCCTCTGGCAGTACCGGCGCGGGCTCGCGATCGGGTTCGCGCTGATGATCGTGAACCGCCTGGCCGGCTTCGTGCTCCCAGGCAGCACCAAGTTCCTCATCGACGACGTCGTGGGCGACGGCCGGGCCGAGCTGCTGGTGCCGCTCGTGGCCGCGGTTGGTGGGGCGACGATCGTGCAGGCGGTGTCGACCTACGCGCTCGCCCAGGTGGTGAGCGTGGCGGCGCAGGGCGCGATCATGGACATGCGCCGTCGCGTCCAGGAGCGCGTCACCCGCTTGCCGATCCGCTTCTTCGATGGCACCCGTTCCGGGGTCCTGATCTCGCGGATCATGACCGACGCCGAGGGGATCCGCAACCTCGTCGGCACCGGCATCATCCAGCTCGTCGGCGGCGTGTTGACGGCTGGGCTGGCGCTAGGCGTGCTGTTCTACCTGAACTGGCAGCTCACCGCTTCCATCCTCGGCTTCCTCGTCGTGTTCGCCTTCGTGATGACGGTCGCCTTCTCGCGCTTGCGGCCGATCTTCCGCGAACGCGGCGAGATCAACGCGCAGGTGACCGGTCGGCTCGCCGAGACCCTGGGTGGGATCCGCGTCGTCAAGGCGTACCGGATGGAGGCGCGTGAGCAACGGGTGTTCGGCGAGGGCGTCGAGCGGCTCTTCGCCAACGTCAAGAAGTCGATCACCGGGACGTCGGCCACCACGGCATTCGCGACCGTGATCGTCGGCGCGGTCGGCGTGTTGATGATCCTGGTCGGTGGGCGCGCCATCCTCTCGGGCGCCATGACGCTTGGCGACCTGGTCATGTACGCGGCGTTCGTGGCCATCCTCGCGGCCCCCGTCGTCCAGATCGCCTCCATCGGGACGCAGGTGAGCGAGGCGTTCGCCGGACTGGACCGCATCCGTGGTCTCCTGGCCGAGCCGACAGAGGACGACGACGAGGCGGACCGGGCTCCGTTGGCGCGCGTCCGTGGCGACGTCGATGTCGACGACGTGAGCTTCTCGTACGAGCCGGGATCGCCGGTGCTCGAGGGGATCTCGTTCCGCGCGCCCGCCGGGACGACCACCGCGTTGGTCGGCTCCTCCGGGTCGGGCAAGAGCACGCTGGTGAGCCTCGTCATGGCGTTCAACCGGCCCGACGCGGGCCGCATCACGGTCGACGGCCACGACCTCGCGCGCGTCAAGCTCGGCGATTACCGTCGGCAGCTCGGCGTGGTGCTGCAGGAGAACTTCCTGTTCGACGGCACGATCGCCGAGAACATCCGCTTCGCGCGTCCCGACGCGACGCTCGACGAGGTCGAGGCCGTGGGCCGCTTGGCCCACGCGCACGATTTCGTTCGTGCGTTCCCCGACGGCTACGACACGGTGGTGGGTGAGCGCGGGATCAAGCTCTCAGGCGGTCAGCGGCAACGGATCGCGATCGCCCGCGCCCTGCTCGCCGACCCACGGATCCTGATCCTCGACGAGGCGACCAGCAGCCTCGACAGCGAGAGTGAGGGCCTCATCCAGGAGGGCCTGGAGCGGCTGCGGCATGGGCGCACCTCGTTCGTCATCGCCCACCGCCTCTCCACGATCCGACGCGCCGACCAGATCCTCGTCCTGGAGGGGGGCGAGATCGTCGAACGCGGCACGCACACCGAGCTGTACGCCCGCGGTGGCCGCTACCGCGAGCTTCACGACCGCCAGAACGCATGGGAGGACAACGCCTTCGTCAACCCGGGCGAGGACTACCTGCCGACCGGGGACGCCAAACCGTAGGGTCGGTCCCGCACTCCGCCAGCGCCACCACGCGACGTGCGAGGCGATCCCGTCGGAACGGGACCGCCTCGCCGTGTGACCCGATGTCCGGCGGCTAGTTGATGATGATGAACCGCAACTGCACGAAGTCGTTCGCACTGTTGCCACCCGGATCTTGCGCCGTGAGGCGGATCGTCACGTCGTAGCGGTCCTCACCGCTGAAGTCGATCGTGTCGGACGGCGTCCAGAGCACGTTGTTGCCCGTACCGACCTGCACGGGCGCTCCACCGTTCACGCTGACGGTCCAGACCAGGCTCAACGGTGTGGCACCTTCTGGGTCGCTCACGTCGCCGCTGAGCGTGATCTGCTCGTCGGTGTGGACGCTCTGGAAGTTCTCGGGGCTGGTGATGAGCACATCCGGTGGCAAGTCCGGTGGTGGGTCGACGACGGTGACGACCACGAAATCGGAATCGGACGCGTCCTGTGGATCGGCGCCCGTCAACGCCAGCGTGCGGGCGCCCAGGGTACCGAAGACGACTTGGACCTCGCATCCGGAGACCGGGAAGGCGCCGTCGGCCGGGTTGCTGCTCGTCCAGGTCAGTGCCGAGCAGGCGAGCGCCGCGCCCGGTTCGTTACGGTCGAACGAGGTTCCCCGCAGCACGGTAGACACGCCCTGGAAGATCTCGTCCTCGGGGACGGGTTTGGTGATGTCGACGCGCGGCGGCGTGTTCACGACCGTGACGGGGACGCCGACGCTCGTGCTGCCGCCCTCGCCGTCGACGGCGGTGACGGTGATGACCCGAGCGCCCACCGACGAGAAGCTGCTGGCGGTCGCGCGGCCCGTTCCCAGCTGCCCGTCGAGGTTCGACGTCCAGGTCACCGTACAGCACGCGATGCCGTCCTCGAAGTCGGTCACGAGCGCGTCGAAGAAGACGGTCGCGTTCAGGTCGAGCACGTCACCGGCGCTCGGCCGCGTGACGGCGACCGTCGGGGGAACGTTGCCCAGGACGGTCTGCACGGCGCTCAGGGCGTCGATGACACGACCGACCTCGCCGTCGGGGCTCGTCTTCGCGCTGCCGAGCAGAACGTTCTCGACGTCGCTGGCGCTCTGGCTGGGATCGGCCGCCCACACGAGGGCCGCGACGCCTGCCGCGAACGGGGATGAATAGCTGGTGCCGCTCTTGGCGCGGGCCACGTTGTCCGGAGCGGCGGGATCGGGTCCGAGCCAGAGCGTGAACGGTGCGAACAGGTCGACCTGCTCGGCGCCGAAGTTGGAATCGCGCGAGCGCGACAGCGAACCCGGGGCCAGTCCACCGACGCAGATCACACCGGCGTTCTCGCACGGCGTGTGCCACCTCCGTTCGAATCCGAGGTCGACGCCGAACCCGCGCTGGTTGGCGTCGACGTCGACGCCGTCGTTGCCGGCGGCGGCGAACAGCAGCATCCCCGAGGCCCGTACGGCGGCGGTGGCGACCTCGAAGGGCAACACGGTGTGCGCCAGGTAGAACGGCACCGTTGCCGAGTAGCTCATGTTCGCGATTCGTGCGTCCAGCGTTCGCGCTTCGAGCAGCGCCGCCACGCTCGTATAGAAGTCGTACGACGTAAAGATCAGCAGCGGATCGGCGACCGGTCCTCCGGGGCCGGCGCTTCCGAAGCCGTTGCCCGGCAGCGCGAACGCCGCACTCGCCACGTTCGTGCCGTGCCACGGGCACGGATCACCGCAGTCGAGCAGGTTCTCGGTGCCGATCGGCGCCACGAAGGGCACGTTCGACACTGCGAGGAACCCGTCTGGCATGTCCGCGTCCGGTTCGAAGCCCATGTCGAGGATCGCTAGGTCCACGCTGCTCGGCAGCAGCCGCCCCGCTGCGTCCAGCGCGCGCCACGCCTCGGCGACGCCGATGTCCTGCGCGCTGCCCACGTCGTGCGACGGCCATGAGAAGGGGTTTGGCGTGTACGCGATACCGCCCAGGGTCTGTCCGCTTGGCGCCTCGGCCAAGGTCCCGTCGGCGACGGCGTGGGTGCCGATCTGTGCGCCCTCCCCGATCCAGTTGATCCCGACGTCGTGCCCCTCGGCCGCCTCGCGGGCGCTGGCGGCCAGCAGGCCGAGCGCTGCGGCGCTCGACACCTTGCCGCTGCCGGTGCTTTCCGGATCTATGGCCCTGAGGTCGGCCGCGAGTCCGTCCGCGTTCGCCAGGGTCGAATCGATGCGGACGAGGTATTGACGCGGCAGCCCGCCCACGCCGGCAGCGGCGGGATCGAGCTCCAGCAGGACGGTGCCGTTCCAGCGGGCGAGGAGCTCGTCGACCGACGCGCGGTCGTCCGTGGCGAGCCACAGCTCGTCGGCGACGAACTTGGCCCGCGTCCCGTCTTCGTCTTCCAAGACGGCGATCGGCCGGGGGCTGCCCCCCAACGCAGGAAGCGTGGCAACGGACGGTGTCAGCGACGAGTCGACGGTCAGGGCGACGGGCTCGGGGGGTGTCGGTGCCCCGCCCGAGCAGCCCACGATTGCCAGGCCGAACAGGAATGCAGCGAGCAGCGATGTCGCGGTGGGGTGGATGAAACGCATGGAGGGTCCTCCTGGCAGCGGCGGGCGCGCCAACTCAGCCTGCGGGTTCGATGTTCTGATTTACGCGGAACAGGTTTTCCGGGTCGTAGTGTGCTTTGATGCGCGAGAGGCGCGGGTAGTTGTCGCCGTACGCCGCCCGCACGCGCTCCTGCCCCTCGTCCATCATCATGTTCACGTAGGCGCCTCCGGCGGAGTGCGGGTGCGCCGCCGACCAATAGCGCTTCGCCCACTCCGCCAGGTGGCCGGCCATCGAGGGGTCCGGGTCGACGCCGACGATGACCTGCGCCCAGTTCGCGCGCCGATAGCTCCACGGCGTCGCGTCGGCGACCACGTCGTGCGCCGCGCCGTCGATGGGGTACAGGTGCATCGTCGACTGCATCGTCGGCAAGTTCGCGGCGTGCTCGACGTGGACCGCGATGGCCGCGTCGCTGAGCGTGTCGAAGAAGTCCGCCCGCCAATACCACTGGTGCCCCGGTGGGTAGAGCCCATCGAACGCGCTCTGAAGTGCCGGGTAGGGCATGCGGCCCACGCCGTGCAAGAGCGGTTCGCCCAACGCAGCGATCGGCGCGAAGACCTCGTCGGCGCGCTCGGGTGGGCCGGTGTAACACCACACGACGCCGCAGACCTTCCGGCGGTGGAGGTGTTCGGGGAAAGGAGGGCCGGGGGGGACCGTCATGACGGCAAAGAACCCGTTCAGGTCGCGCGGTGCGTCGCGGATGAAGTCGCGGTACCAGCGCATCACGTCCGTGGCGTCGTCGAGGCTCCACAGGGTCGGGCCACCCACGATCGTCTGAACGGGGTGCGCTCGGAACAGGAACGAGGTGACGATCCCGAAGTTGCCGCCGCCGCCGCGCACCGCCCAAAACAGGTCAGCGTGTTCGTGCGCGTTGGCGGTCACCATGCGGCCGTCGGCCAACACGACGTCGACCTCGAGGAGATTGTCGATCGTAAGGCCGTAGCGCCTGGTGAGGTGGCCCAAACCGCCACCGAGCGTCAGGCCACCCACGCCGGTGGTCGAGATGATGCCGCTCGGGACCGCCAGGCCGAACGCGTGGGTGGCGTGGTCGACCTTGCCCCAGGTCGCGCCCCCTTCGACGCGTACGGTGCGCGCCTCGGGATCCACCCGAACGCCGTACATGCCGGCCAGGTCGATCACCAAACCGTCGTCGACGCTGCCCAACCCGCCGCCGTTGTGGCCTCCGCCGCGGACCGCGAGGGGCAGTCCGGCATCGCGCGCCAAGGCGATGGCCGCCATCACGTCGGCGACGTCGAGGCAGCGCGCGATGAGGGCGGGACGCTTGTCGATCATGGCGTTGTAGAGCTTGCGGGCGTCGTCGTAGGCGTGGTCGCCCGGTCGGATGAGGTCGCCGCGGAGCGCGTCGGCGAGGGCGTCTACGGTTGCAGGTGTGGCGGTCGGCCGGTGCATGGTCATCGCTGTCCTCTCGAGGATGGAACGGGAACGGTTCCTCCTCGGGCGAGATCCTAGGCGACGGGCCGTTCCTCGGCCGTTGCCGTCATGGGAACGCCCCGGAACGGGTCCGGGGCGTACGAGCTCGTCGCGGCGTGCGGGCGTCAGCGGAACATGGCTGGGTCGAGCTCTCGCACTACTGCGGCGCTGTCGAACGGCAGGCCGGCGCGGCGCGCATGGTCCAGCAGCAGCTCGAGGTTGAGCGCTTCGTACTCGCAGTAGATCTTGCCTTCCTCGGCTGAGTAGTACGAGCGGATCCAGCGGATGCCGGACATGCCGGTCAAGACGTCGACGCCGCGGTGGCCCGCGGCCTGGATCTCGGTCTCGGAGAGACGACCGACCGTTCGGTGGATGAGGTACGTCGGCATGGGACGCTCCTTCGGGTGGGAGGGGAAGGTATCTTACCGGTCATCGCCGGCGAGCGTGCAGCCTACGTGGTGGCCGTGTTCGCGAGCATCGCGAGCGCTTCGAGCGTCGACGCCACCCCGCCGACGTCGTCACCGTCACGGCGCAGTTTCAGAGACCGCTCGAGGCAGTCGCGCGCCTCCATCGGCCGACCCGCACGCTCGTAGCTCGACGCCAGGCTGGTCAAAATGAACGCCTCGCCGAGCCGGTCGCCACGAGCGTGAGCGCGATCGACCGCGTCGCATCCTGCCTCGATGCTCTCAGGGAGCCGACCGAGGTCGCGGTAGACGATACCGAGGCTCGCGCGCGCGGCGATTTCCCGGTCCGGCATGTCTGCACGCGCCGCGGTGTCGAACGCGTCCCGGTACGCCGCTGCCGCTCTTTCCAGGTCGCCCGTGCCCCAATGGAGCGCGCCGAGCTCCATCTGCACGAGGCTCAAGCGGTGCACGTCGCCCGATCGGTCGAAGATCGCTTCGGCCGACCCCAGACTGGACCTGGCGACCTCGGGGCGCCCCAGCCGGCGACGGGCCAGTCCGCCGTGCAGGACCAGCGCGTCGCCCTGACCGATCTCGTCCGCGGCGACGCCGGTCATGGCGAACGAGTCTTCCAGGAGCCGCGCAGCCGCAAGGTAGCTCCGGCCCGCGTCTTCGTACGCACCCAGGCCTTCGAGAGCCACGCCGGCGCTGATTCGTGGATAACCGTCGTGCCGCAGGTCGCCGGTCGCCGCTCCCTGGTCCGTGGCCGCCACGAAGTGGTCGAGGGCTCTTTGGTAGAGGCTGCGCCCAAGGTAGATCTTGCCGAGGTTCATGTGCTTCTCGACGACGAGGTGCTTGTCCTCCAGCCGCAAACAGATCGGGACCAAACGCTCGAGCACCTCGGCGGCCGCCATCTCGTCGCCGCGCTTCGAGTGCATCCAGGCGCGCAAGTCCAGACGTACGTAGGTCGCGAGGAGGTCGCCAAGATCCTCATACATCGACGCCGCCTGCTCCGCCCACCGCTCGGCCTCATTGGCGTCGTCGAGCCACCGGTACGCGCGCGAGAGGTTCTCTGCGGTGGCCGCGAGCGCCCGCTGGTGGCCGAGGTCTCGATCGATGGCCATCGCCGCGAAGCTGGCGTCGATCACCTCCTGGTAGTCGCCACGCATCCAGGCCAGGTAGGCCACGTCGCGGTAACCCCGCGCCCTCGAGCCGACGTCGCCGAGTTGTGCGAACAGGTCGTCGGCCCGCTCGAAGGCTTCCGCCGCGCCAGAGCGGTCGCCCTGGACGGACCGCATCGCCATGCGCTTCAGGGCTGCCTCGGCCATCTTCCTCGGATCGCCGATCCGTTCGGCGATCACCGTGATCCGCTCGATGACGTCGATCCACTCCGGTCTCCGGTCCATGAATTCGAGCAAGCGCTCGATCGCCAGCAAGGCTTCGAAGCGCTTCACGTCTGGCTCCTCCAGCCGTTGCGCGATCGTCAGCATGCGGCTGTAGGCGACCCGGGCGACCTCCCAGGCACCGCTCGCCTCGGCGAGGCGCGCCGCCACGCCGAGGCGCTCGTACGCTTCGGACCAGAGCTCGGCGCGCAAAAAGTGGTGCGCCACCTCGGCTTCGTCGGCGCCCTCCACGTCGAGCGCGCGCACCACGGCCGCGTGCAGCGCGCGCCTGGCGGGCGGCCCCAACCCCTCGTAGATGGTCTGGCGGAGCTTGTCGTGCGACAACGCGTACGCGCCGTCCGCCGCTCCGACGATCAGGCCGGCCGCCACGAGTGGCTCGAAGGTCGACCACAGCACCGACGAGGGGCCACCGACCACGCGCTCGAGCAGGCCGTACTCGAAGCCGCGGCCGATCACGGCAGCCACATCCAGGACGGCGCGAGCGGCCTCGCCGAAGCTCCGGTAACGCGCCCAGATCAGCGACCGAATCGACTCCGGGACGGCTGCTTTGGCGAGGCGTTCGCGGCTCGGCGCGGTTATCCGCCGACCGGTGCCTGCCTCGAGGAGGTGGGTGTCGCGGAGCCAGCGGAGATACTCCAGCACGTAGAACGGGTTACCTTCCGACTCGCCGTGGACGAACTCCGCGAAGCGCTCGAGATCGGCCCCGTCCCCGCCGAGGACCTCGGCTACTAGGTGGTGGGTCTCGTCGGCATCGAAGCGGCCCAGGCGCACCGTTCGGAGCGCCCGCCGCTCGGCCAACTGAGACTTCCACCGCTCGAGGACGTTCTGGTCTTCCCGACGGTGGCTGACGACGATCAGGACGCGCTCGTCCCGGATGCGGTGGGCCGCGTAGGCGAGGAACTCAAGGGTTGCGGCGTCCGACCACTGCAGGTCGTCGACGAACAGCACCGCGCCACTTCGATGCGCGGCGGATTCCAGGAGCCGGGCGGTCAGCGCGCGGTGCACGGTGCCTCGGTCGCGTGGTTCGGACGCCGCGAAGCGAGCGGCGTCCGGAGCGGGTGCGACGGCCTCGCTGCCAACGACGCCGAGCGCCGCACGCACCGCCTCCAGGGGTGCGCTCAGATCGCGTTCGTAACAGCGGCCGGCAAACGCCACGACGCCATCCGGTAGCCCGGCCAGGAACGTCTCGACCAGTCGCGTCTTGCCGATGCCCGCCTCACCCTCCACCGCCAAGACGCCGCCTTCGCCTGCGAGGGCCGACGCGAGGCGTTCGTAGAGCTCGGCGAGTTCGAGGCGACGGCCGAGGAACGACGGCGTGTCCCAGGGCACGAGCAGGCTGCGCGGTGGGTGGCGCGGGTCCGTGAGGGACAGACCGTCGCGGTGCGGAGGTGCGTCGCGTTCGTCGGGCGGGCCCGCAGCTGTCGCGGGCGCAGCGCTGGTGAGTGCCAGATGCAACTCCCGGAGGGGTCGAGCGGGCGCGACCCCCAGCTCCGCGCCGAGGTCTCGGGCGTACGTCGCGAACACCTGCGCCACCTCGTCGATGCGTCCGGCAGCCGCAAGGCTCCGCATGCTGCAGCGCACGGCGCGCTCGTCGAGCGGGTCGGTCCGCAGGAGCGTCAGCGAGAGCGCGGCGGCCGCCTCGGGATCGGACGGAACGAGCTGCGCGCAGCGCGCGACGACGCTTTCCACGAGCTCCGCTCTGAGATCCTCGCGCTCGTGGTCGAGCCACGCAACGAACTCGCTCGGTGCCCCGGCGTCGAGTCCTTCGAGCAGCGGACCGTGAAACACGGTCAGCGCGGTCGCGGGGTCCCGACCGCGCAGCGCGTCGCGCCCGGCACTCAGGTCGGAATCCACGCGCCACCGGAAGCGATCGCCCTCCGCCTCGATGCCGTTCACGTGGTGGCGTGCGCGATGGAGCAGCTTGCGCAGGTTGCGGCGGCCCACGGCGTCGACGCGGTCGGGCCAGAATAGGTAGATCACCTCGTCGCGCGACACCCAGTCCGCGCGGACCGCGAGGTACGCGACGAATCGGTGCACTTGGTTCGCGAGGAGGTAGCTGCGACGTCCGTCCTCGCGCAGTTCCGGACGGCCGAACAGCCGTACGGCATCGGGAGCCATGGTGGAGTGTAGTACCTGAAGCGGCCAGGGGGCACGTGCGCTCAGCTGGGGCAACCGCAACCTATGGTCTGTGTCGACCGCACCCGCACCCGCACTCGACGCAGCCGCCTCGGGCTAAATGTGTTCGCCGCAGTCCCACGGGCGGTTGCAGCGCCGAACGCCTAGGCACGTAGATCGGCCGTGCCGGGTCGGGCGGTCGCCGCCTGCGGGAAAACGCCAGCGTCCTCAGCAAGCCATTACGACTGGGACGGCGACCACCACGTGCATCGCTTCGAGCACGAGGGTCGTGCCGGTTGGTGCGCCGAGGCTCAGCGGGCCATGTACGAGGGCCGCGAACACGACGGCGGCGACGACGAGGAAAGTCGCTCCTGGACGAGGCGTTTTCGTCCGAGTCTCGTTCGGATTTTCTACGCTCCATCGTAGGCGGGCGTTCAGCTCGTCGTCGAGGGTCGCGGTGGGGCGTCGACCGACGGGGTGGAGGGCACGGGTGATCGTGGCTCGAGCCGTGGCGTCTCGGGTGCTAGCATAATGCTATCAAGGAGGATGCGATGCCGACGATCACCGTGCGCAACGTCCCGCCCAAGGTCGTGGAATCCCTGAAGGCCCTGGCCAAACGCCACAACCGCTCCATGGAGCAGGAGGTGCGCGACCTGCTCGAGGGGTACGTCGCCGAGCGCGGAGCGGTCCTCGACCAGATCGAAGCCGGCTGGCAGGCGCAGGCGCGGCGGCCGACGGCGGACGAAGTGGATGCCTGGCTGGCCGTCGGACGGCCATGACGGCCGTGATCGACACGAACGTCGTCGGGTACCTGCTCCTCGGCACCGAGGAATTCACGGACGAGTCGCGCGCATGCCTCGAGAAGGTCACCACGCCGCTCGCACCTGCCCACTGGGAAGCGGAACTCACCAGCGTCGTGTGGATGGCCGTCCGAGCGGGCATCCTGCCGGCCGCCGAGGGGCCGGTGCGCTTAGGTCTTGCACGACGGCTGGGTATCGAGTCGATTGCGACTACCACGCTCTGTCAAGGAGCGCTGCTGCGGGCCATCGAGGCCGGCGTCTCCGCGTACGACACCCTCTTCGTCGAATTGGCCGCACGCTCGGCCTGCCCGCTGCTGACCTTCGACAAGGCTCTGCTGAAGGCGTTTCCCAACATCGCTCGCCGGCCTCGCGATCTCGTCGGGGGGTGAGGCGTTCGTGGCGTACGGGCGCTCCGTCCTCAGCCCGCTCGCTCGACGACCCGACGCAAGGAAGGGAGCGCCATGCCGACGTCGAGTAAGTCGAAGACCGGTCCCGTCCTCCTCTCGGGCGGCAACCCGCAGATCCCGAAGGGCGACGGCGACGACCCGGTGCAGGCCTACATCGCGGCCATGCCTGGCTGGAAACGGGACGTCGGCATCGGGCTCGATGCGCTCATCGCGCGCACCGTCCCGAACGTGCGCAAGGCGGTGCGTTGGAACTCGCCCTTCTACGGCGTAGTGGACCAGGGCTGGTTCCTCAGCGTCCATTGCTTCACTCGGTACGTGAAAGTGACGTTCCTGCGCGGCGCGGCGCTGGATCCGCTCCCGCCCGTCTCGTCCAAAGACCCCAACACACGCTACTTCCACATCCATGAGCACGACACCCTCGACGAGGCCCAGCTCGAACGGTGGTTCGCGCAGGCCAGTGCGATGCCGGGTGATCGGCTCTTCTGAGTAGCTCTGGGCTGCCCGGCAGGAACGTCTGCCACAAGGCGCGCCACGCGGCCACCGAGGCGTGGCGGACGTGAAGACGGTGATCGGCTTCGCGCAGCCGCAACCGTCCTGCTGCAGGCGCTCCAGAAGCGCGTCGAGCCGGTCGAGTCGAACGTCCACCGCTCGCCGATAGGCGTCGATCCAGCGGGCGACGTCGTCGAGGCGGTGCGCCCCGACCGTCACCGTCCGGACCCTTCCCACCTTGTGCGTGGCCACCAGACCGGCGTCCTCTAGCAGCCGCATGAGGAACCGCCGCCACATCGATCGTGAGCTGGAAGCCCCGGCCCACGCCTCACCGCGCCGCGAAGCGTCGCGCGGTGATCGTCGAAAGCAGCGCTGCCGTCATCGCGACTACGCCCATGGCGGTCCCGGAGGCGATCGAGCCCTGGTCGAACTGCTGGAGGATGTAGGTGGCACTCGTGTGCACGGCAGGGGGTCGGAGCAGAACGGTCCCGACGAGTTCGCGGAAGGCGATCGAAAAGACGAGGATCGCGCCGGCGAGCGCGTGCGGCCAGAGGAGCGGAACCGCGACACGCCAGAAGGTGACGAAGGCACCCGCACCGTGAACGCGCGCCGCGCGCTCGAACGAGGGCGACACGCCCGCCTGCCCTGCCTGCACGTACTGCACGACGAACGGGAGGTACTGCGCGACGTAGTAGAGGAGCAGGATCGTGGCGGTGCCGTAGACCGACAGCCCGGCCGCCCAGGGTGCGTTCCAGCCGCGGATGTAGCCGACCGCCATGGTGATGGCCGGGATGGCGATCGGCAAGGACGCGACGAAGGCGACGGCGCCGTCCGCTCGGGCCGCGAGCGCGCCGAGCACCAAGCCGACGAGCGACGCGATCAGCGCCAGTGTCAGGCTCGCCGTGAGCGCGCCGAAGCCGCGCGTTCCGGCCGTGAGGAGCTCTGCGTAGTGCTCGAGCGTCAGGTTGCCGAAGCGCGGCCCTTGCGAGATGAGGCGGAGGAGCGACGTGGTGATGAGGCTGGCGAAGGGCGCGACCACGCCGACGAGTGCGAAGAAGGCGACCACGACGCCGGCGCCCCCCTTCGCCCATGCGGGCAGGAGCGCGGGCGGCGGGTAGTGCGACCTCCCCGCGACGCGCAGATCGCCAAGGTGCGCGACGCGACCCAAGAGGTAGGCGCCGGCGCCCACCACCAAGAGCGTGCCCCCCAGGGCCGATGCGAGCGAGAGGTCGATCGGGAAGACGCCCGCCAACCGAGCGATCTCGGTGGCGACGACCGGGTAGCCGATGCGTTGTCCGATGACCAGCGGAGTGCCGTATTCGCCGATCGCCGAGGCGAAGGCGAGGAAGCCGCCCGCCAGGAGCGCGGGGACGAGGAGCGGCAGCACGATGCGCCGCAGCCGGGCCGGGTGGTCCGCTCCGGCGCTCGCGGCGGCCCACGTGAGGCCGCTCGGCAAGCGGGCGAGCTGCGCGCGCAGCGCGAAGTAGACGAGTGGCGCGTAGTTCACGGCCATGAGCACCGCCATTCCCGTCACGCTGTAGAGCACGTCCTGCAGAACACGCCGTCGAGGCCGAGGCGAGAGGCGTAGCCGCGCCGACCGACCACCTGCGTCCACGCCGAGCTGACGAGAAACGGCGGCGTCAGGAACGGCACCGCCATCACGAGATCGACCAGGCGCGCGAAGCGTGAGCGGTCCGCAAGCAGTGCCGCGGGCAGCGCGAACGCTAGCGCGAGGAATGTGACGGTGCCGCGCTCCCCAAGCGTCGGCGAAGACGATCGAGGCCACCACCATCGCCAGCGGGTAGACGACCAGGCCGGCGACCACCGCACCGAGCGCCGCCCGCCCCAGCCAAGCCGCGGGGCGGGCGGTTCGGCCGGCGCTGGGCCGGACGCGATCCTCGAGAGTGTTCGGGCTCGATGGCGCTGCCACGTCAGCGCTGCTGAACGATCCCCTCGACGATCTCGTCTCGGAAGCGTTCGACGATGGCGCCGACGGTCGCGGCGACCTCAGCGTCATCGGCCGGCACCGCCACGAAGTCGCCGGGCACGGGCCGGCGGGCCTCGACGCCCTCACGCGACGGCATGAGGTAGACGTCGGCGACGAGCGCCTGACCGGCTTCACAGAGCATGAAGTCGACGAAGGCGCGGCCACCCTCGGCGTTCGGAGCCGCTTCCTGCACGAAGACCGGGCGCAGCGCGACCGCCGTACCCTCCTCGGGGTAGATGATCGCGAGCGCCTCGCCGCGGGCGATGTTGCCGTAGGTGATGTAGTCGACCCCGGCGATCGTCGCGCGCCGCTCGCCGGTGAGGACCGGGTTGAGCGCCGCGTTGTTCGGTCCCGGAACGATGAGTCCGTTGCGGGCGAGCCCCTCGAAGAGCGACCAGGCCTCGTCGCCGAAGTTCTGGACGAAGATCGCCAGGAACTCCGCCGCGCTTCCCGACAGGCTGGGATCGGGCATGGTGAGTGCGTCCTGCCACTCGGGGTCGAGGAGGTCGAACCAGCTCGTCGGTCGCTCGCTCTCGGGGACTTCGTCCGTGTTCACGATGACGGCGAGCGCGGCGCCACCCTGGGCGGCGAGCCCGCCGCTCGTCCAGCCCTCGCGCAGCATCGCGCGCTCGGGCGACTCGTAGGGATCGACGAAGCCGCGCGAGGCGAGGTCGAGACCCTCGCCCCAGGAGGCGAGCACCACGACGTCGGCACGTGGGTTGCCGCGCTCCGGATAGCGCTGGGCGACGATGGTGCAGCGCAACACGCCCGGTTCGTCGCCGCTGGCGGGCGTGACGGGACGGAGCCGGGCGCTCGTGAACGAGAGCGCGACCGGCCCCGGCGGCAGTCTTGGAACACCATCCCGAGACCACGCCGCTCCGCCGGCAGCGCCAGCAGGTCGTGACCGCCCAGCATCACGCTCCCCGCCGTCGGCTGCAGCATCCCGGCGACCGCCGCCAGCAGCGTCGACTT
>JACCWH010000046.1 GCA_013697735.1 Trueperaceae bacterium
GAGCGCGCTCGACGCCGTAGCCCACCTCGACCGACCCGGTCCCATCGGGCCACGCCTTGCAGCCGATCGTGCCGATCGCACGCTGCGTCGCACGTTCGACGACGGTCCCACCCCACGGTTCGCCCCGCCGGTCCGACCGACGGAGCTCCAACCAGTTCGACACGAGCGGTAGCGCATCGCCGGGCCAACTCGCCGGGAAGTGGACGGAGCGGACACGATCGTC
This sequence comes from Trueperaceae bacterium, assembly GCA_013697735.1. Classification (GTDB taxonomy): domain Bacteria; phylum Deinococcota; class Deinococci; order Deinococcales; family Trueperaceae; genus SKWV01. The sequence goes on from JACCWH010000046.1 coordinate 224, forward strand.
CATCACGAGGTCAGCGTCGAACGCGTCGCGCTCGAGGCGTGTTGCGAGCACCTCGTCGGGGGGCGCACGAACCAGGTACACCGCGACGTGCCGAGCACCGTGTCGTCCACGCACCTCCTCGACCCTCGGACCGACCCTACGGCACGCTCGCCGGCAGCGCGGTGCCAGCGTCGAATTCGCCACTTCGCGTGCGCTCCGAAAACGCTACGCTTGCCTATGCGCGCGCTCACCTCGACCCTCGGTGCCGGGACCACACTGACGATCGACCTGCCGGCGTTCACCACCTCCGACGAGCGCACCGATCGTGTGCTGGTCGGCGCATGACGGCGAAGATGCTCGTGGTCGATGACCATCCGGGCGACAGGACGCTCGTGGTGCGGGCGCTCGAGCGGGAATTCAAGGGTGTCGAGGTGGTGGAGGCAGGTACGCCGGAGCACCTCGCCGAAGCGTTCGATCGCGGGCCGTACCACGCCGCCGTCACGGACTACCACCTCCGCTGGTCGACCGGTCTAGAGGTGTTGTCAGCCATCCGCAGCCGCTGGAACGTACCGGTCGTGATGTTCACCGATATCGGAAACGAGGAGGTCGCTGCCCAAGCGTTCCTGGCGGGTGCCGATGATTACGTGATCAAGCGCGCGGACTCCTACGCGCGACTCGCGCGCGGCATTCGTCAGGCGCTCGAGCGCCGCGCTGCGTCGCAGCAGCTCTTCGAGAGCGAGCGGCGCTACCGCGAACTCGCCGACGCACTCCCCGACACGGCCGTCTTCGTCTTCGATCCCCGGCTCCGCCTCCGGTTGGCGGCGGGGAGCGAGCTGCCACGCCTGCGTCTCACGCCGGCCGAGGTGGTGGGCCGCACGGTGGACGATCTCCTGCACGATGTCTGCGACCACGACGCGACGGCGTTGTCGACGGCCGCGCGCGCCGCGCTCGCGGGGGATCGGGGTCGACTCGACGTGGTGCTTCGAGGGTGCGAGTACGTGGCGCACACGACGCCGCTGCGCAACGTCGACGGCGAGATCTACGCGGGCATGGCGATGGTGGTCAACGTGGCGCACTTGCGTGATACCGAGGCGACCGTGCGGCAACTCTCGCAGGTGGTGGAGCAGAGCCCCGTCCTCGTCGCCATGACCGACGTCGAGGGACGTATCCGCTACGTGAACGGCCGGTTCACCGAGATGACCGGGTACACGCCCGCCGAAGCGATCGGCCGGAGACTCGAAGAGGTTCCGGCTGCCGTTGCACCCTTTGGGGACGAGACACCGTTGCGCACCGTGCGGGCGGGAGGAACGTGGCGCGGCGACGTCGAGAACGTCAAGAGAGACGGCACCTCCTACCTCGAGGCGGCCACGATCTCGCCGCTTCGCGACGAGCACGGAACCATCACGGCCTTCGTGAAGCTCGCCGAAGACGTGACCGAGCGACGGGCACTCACCCGCCACCTCGAATTCCTCTCCCTCCACGACGATCTCACGGGCGTCGCCAATCGGGCACTGTTGCTCGAGCGGACCACGTACGCGATCCATCGCGCGAAGCGCTCAGGTCACACGGTGGCGTTGATGTTCTTCGATCTCGACGGCTTCAAGGTGTACAACGACAGCCTCGGACGCCACGCCGGTGACACCGTGCTGCGCGAGGTCGCGGTTCGGCTCGTCGACGAGGTTCGGCCCGAAGACACCGTTGCGCGACTCGCGAGCGACGAGTTCGCCGTACTGGTTGCCGAGGTGAAGGACGCCAGCGCTGCCAGCGGAATCGCGGAGACACTCCGCGAAGCGATCGCGCGCCCACTCACCGTCGACGCTCACGAGCTGGTGACGGGTGCGAGCGTCGGGATCGCGCTCTACCCCGAGCATGCCTCGAACGCCGAGGAGCTCTTCACGAACGCCGATCTCGCCACGTCACATGCGAAAGCCGCCGGACGTTCCCAGACTTCACTCTTCTCGCGTGAAGTGGCCCAGGGTGTGAGCAGCCGACTCTCGCTGGAGACGGCGTTGCGTGGGGCGCTGCGCGAGCGCCAGCTGCGGCTCGTTTTCCAGCCGCGCATCCGCCTCGCGGACGGCGTGGTGACGAGTTTCGAGGCGCTCGTGCGATGGGATCACCCGGAGTTCGGCGCCGTGCCCCCGAGCCGCTTCATTCCGCTCGCGGAGGAGGTGGGACTCATCCACGACGTCGGCCGGGTGGTGCTCGACCTCGCGACCACGCAGCTCGCCCGCTGGCGCGGTATCGGTCTCGAGCCGCTCCCGGTGGCGATCAACGTGTCTGCGCTCGAGCTCGCTCAGGATCGACTCGCGTACGATGTCGCGGCCGCGCTCGCTCGGCACCACTTGTCGTCGACGCTGCTCGAGCTCGAGCTCACGGAGACGGCGGTCATGTCGTCGGGCGTCGACGCGGTCACGATGCTCGGCAGGCTTCGCGACATCGGCGTGCGCCTCTCCATCGACGATTTCGGCACGGCGTACTCGTCGCTCGCGCAGCTCGTGCGGCTCCCCGTCGATTGCGTGAAGATCGACCAGGCATTCGTTCGCGATCTCGACACCGAGCATGGCGCCGACCGTGCTCGTGCACTCGTGCACGCCGTGCTCGCGATCGCCGCGAGCCTCGGGCTCGATACGATCGCCGAGGGTGTCGAGACCGCGGGTCAGAGCGACTTCCTCATGGCGGCCGGATGTCACCAGGCTCAGGGGTACCACTTCGCACGACCCGCCGATGCCGACGCCGTGGTCGAGCTCCTGGCGGCGAAACGGCTCATGGCGGGAGACGAGGAGGCGCAGGTGTGAGCACCGCCGCCCTCGCTACGACGCAGCCATAGCGGCGTCGACCGCGAGATCGGCTGCGTCTCGAGCATCCTCCGCACTGATCTGCGCATCGAGCGCGAGCACGGCTGCGCCGTGCAGGGCAACCCAGAGTCCGAATCGAATCTCGGCCTCCGCGTCGGGGTGTTCGCCCCCGAGTGCGTCGACCACGCGAGCACGCACCGTAGCGACCAGGTCGCGCCGCGCTGCGCCGGCAGCCCCACGGAGCGGGCGGCCGAACAGCACACGGTAGTGCTCGGGTGCGGCGAATGCGGCGTCGAGATAGGCATGCGCGACGAGACGGCGGTGGGCGGCGAGGTCGACGTCGGCGACGGTCTCGATCCGTTCGAGGAGCGTGGTCGCAGCCTCCGAGGAGAGGGCGTCGAGCACCCCTTCCTTGTTCGTGAACTCGGTATAGAAGACCATCGTCGAGCAGCCCGCGGCTCGAGCGAGGGGCCGCATCGATAGCCCGTCTGCTCCGAGTCGCTCGAGCACGCCCGAGGCAACGTGCACGAGTCGACGGCGTAGCGCCTCGCGGCCGTCGGCACGCGCCGCATCGTACGGGCTGGAGTCGCCGGACATGAACGAGTCTATCAAGCCCGGACGCCGTTATATCGCGGCGTGACGTGTGCCTAGATGTGACGCGTTCCGCATTCGTTGCACCGGAGTTGTGATTTGATAATGCACATGTCGATCGAACGCAGGGAGGGCGCCTCTCCCCTCGCCCGGACGGAGCGACTCCACGAATGGAGCGAGGAGGCGCTGCGGCGCTTCGCCGTCGCCGCTGCCGGCGATCGCGACGTCGAGCGACTCTGGCTCCTCTGCGAAGCCTACGTCACCCTGCACGGCAAGGCCGGGGTCGAGACCTCGAAGCACACGTACCGCGCGTATCGCCGCGGCGTGGTGGAGTTGGTGTCGCTCTGGCAGGGCGTGCCGCTGCTCCGTCCGGGGCGCGATGCTGGCCGCATGTACGTGCAACGGCTCCGCGCCGGTGAGCGCGAAAGCGTCGTCGTGCCCGGCACGGCGCCGACACCGAAAGCCTCGCCAGAGGTGCCGAGCGGCCGTGGACGGCGTCCCCGTCGCGGACCCCTGGCACCGGCCACGATCGAACTCCGGATCGCCGCCGCCCGGATGCTCTACGCAGCGCTGCGCTGGGCGAACGCCACCGAGGCCGATCCCTTTCGCGACATCGGTGCGCTGCGGCGCGCAACGCGCGAGGAGGACGTGATGGGGGGCAAGGTCTACACCGAGGGCGAGATCGTCGATATGCTCGCACACGCCAAAGACCTCGAGGAACGCACGATCGTCCTGCTCGGCGCGCACGGCGGGCTGCGCGTGAGCGAGATGCTGTCGCTCCGCTGGGACGAGATCGATCTGGCCGGACGGCAACTGCTCGTTCGCGCCGGCAAGGGGCGCAAGGACGGCCTCGTGGGCTTGACGCCCAAGCTCCACGAGGCGCTCCGAGCCGCCGAGCGCGAGATGCTCGTCGAGGTGCACCGATCGACGGTGCTCCACCTCCGATCCCAGTACGGCGTCTACCGACGGCTGCAGCGGCTCTGTCTTCGCGCGGAGGTGCGCTTCCGGGGCGTGCACGGCCTCCGCCACGCGGCCGGGACCCGCCTCTACCAGCAGACCGGCGATCTCGGACAGGTGCAGGACCACCTCCGGCACGCCACGCTCGACATGGCCCGCCGCTACGCCCGCTCGGATCGGCGCGCTCTCAAGCGCTCCCTGGCGGACTGGACCTGAGAAGTGGACCCTGGATTTCGGACAGTGGGCTTAGGTGGGAAGCGCTGATATGGGTGGATTTCTGTCAAGTGGGCATGAAAGGGCTGTGACTCGTGTGGGGTCACAGCCCTTCGTGGATGGGATGTGTTGGTGACGTGCGGGTCGGTTCCCGACGCGTTGTCGGTCTGATATGCGCGCTCTGGGTACCGCAGGACGATCTGTTCGGCTGGGGGCGTGTCGCGGTCTAGGATCGAGCGTGACCACCGATTGGCGGTTGCTCATAGCGCTTTCGCGCATCACCCCCAAGACGCTGCCGTCACCAACACACCAGGAAGAGGTCGGAATCAGCCCGGCGGGGGCCTGATGATCATGATCGCATCACCGCCAGCGACCAGCACCAGCCGGCGAGCTCGCGGGCGACGGCGGCGTTCGCCACGACCCTGCGCTTGCCGCGCGCCTCGAACGACCGCCATCGGCGGTGGAGGCGGAGGTTGCCCTGGTGAGCGCGCTCGCGGGCTTCCCGGCTCGCCAACTCCCAGCGGGTGCGGAGTGTCGGTGAGGTGGGAGTGTAGTGCGTCCTGTGATGCCACGCCGCCTCGATCAGCAAGCGGCGGGCGTGGGTGGTGAGTCCGCCTTGGGAGCGCGATTGACCCGAGGAGTGCTCCGTGGGGACGAGCCCGAGGTACGAACCGATGCGCCTGCCGTCGAGTCTCTCCCAGTCGCCGATCTCGACCGCCAGGCGCGTTGGCCGAGTTCGAGCGGGAACTGATCCAAGAGCGAACCCGCGCTGGTCTCGCAGCAGCACGAGCTCGAGGCCGCAAGGGTGGCCGCCCACGCAAGCTCGACGCCAAGAAGCTCGCAACGGCGCGACGACTGCTCGGAGATCCAGAGTAGACGGTGACGGAGGTAGCAGAGATCTTGGGCGTCAGCCGCGCAACCTTGTACCGAGCTTTGAAGGCCGCTGAAGCACAGCCGGCGCCGGTGGCCGCAGATGGCGATGACGCGCCGGCGCCGATCTCTCCCCCGCCCTCCCGCGCTTCCGGCGGCGAAGCCGCACCTGGGACGATGATGCGCTGGTATCGAAGACGCACAGATGCACGAACGGGAGAGCTGTACTACGAGCACCGAACGATCGCAGAGTGGCGGCTCGGCCGCCAGCTTCGACCCGGCGAGATCGTGCATCACCGTAACGGCGTCCGCACCGACAACCATCCCGACAACCTCGAGGTGCTGCCCAGTCAACGAGCGCACATGACCGTGCATCACCTCGAACGCCGCGAAGCCACGGGGGTCGTGGCGCTGTTCGATTGGCGACGCTTCTTGACGCTCGGGCGCCAATGACGGAGGACAACACACTCCCAACCGTTACAGAACGCGCTTCCTGAATGCTGTGCCGGTCTTGGGATCCCGAGTCGGTCGAGATCGTCCAGATCACGTCTGATGGATCCTCGCAATGCTGCCGTAGGCATCGAGCACTTGGCGTACGTCGCTACCACTGAACTGCAACGATGACATCGCCCCGATCGTGAGATGTGCTCACGAACAGGCCACGAAGTCACGTTAGGTCAAAACCTAGAAGGCGCGTACAACAAGTGCTTATTTGCACTATGATGGACAAGTTTGTGCTAATATTCGCGTCTGGAGGAGGGTCTTGTGTCAAAGCAACGAGAAACCATGTCTCGCATCCTACGCACCCCGCGTGGCATCCCGTTCACCCTCCAACGCTGGAGCAAGCGTGTGGGTCCGTCCGTGGCGAGCAAGGCGCTCACGAGCCTCGTCGAGGAAGGCGCAGTCATTCGGCTGCATCCTGGCGTCTATGTACGTCCAAAGACGCATCCGTTGCTCGGTCAACTCACGCCATCCCCAGAAGCGACGGTCAAAGTAGCGGCCGAGAAGAGCGGCCAGCGCGTGGAGATCGGCGGCGCCGACGCCCTTCGGCGATTCGGGCTATCCACTCAGGTGCCCATGCAGAAGACCTTCCTCACCAGCGGCCGCACACGCACGGTGCCAGCGGGCCAGCGCACCGTACGCCTGGAACACGTCGACCGCGTGTACCTGCTGCACGCCGGCACCCCCGCCGGCGCCGCTCTCTCCGCCCTGCGGGAGCTCGGGCCGAGCGGCATCACGCCCGAGGCGACCGAGAAGGTGTTACGGCGTCTGAGCGCCGTCGACCGGACCCGCCTCAAGCGGCAGACGAAACTGCTGCCGGGTTGGCTGGCGCGACCCATCACCAGAGCCTACGACCGGCTCCGCGAGGCCGCCGCGGAGGGGGCACGCGTGCAGGCTCACCCGAACGCGTGAGCGCCCAGTACTGCAAGGGGTCGTCGCCTTTCCAGTCGCAACCCCCCAGGTGCTGCACGGGGCACGCACCTTCTGGGAGAAGGTCACTGCCGTGCATGCGTTCATCACGCGCAACAACGCAGCAGAGCGTTTCCGCGGGGGTGAGCACGAGGCAAGGAGCGAGAGCCGA
>JACCWH010000077.1 GCA_013697735.1 Trueperaceae bacterium
CGCCTGCTCCCGCTCGGGCGCGCCCGCCCCCGCTCGGGCGCGCCCGCCTCCGGTCGAGCGGGCGGTTCAGGCCTGCGCGGCCGCCTCGCTCGCACTGCGTCGCGCGCGCTTCGACCCTGGGGGCGGCCCCTGCGTCTCGAGGGACGCGAGTCCGCCGACGAGTGCGATGTCGAGCACCTGGTCGAGATCGTCGACCTCGTGCATCTCGAGCGACTTCTTGAGGTGCGAGGCGATGTCCTTCATGTCGGCCGCGTTCTTGGCTGGATAGATGATGTGGGTGATGCCCGCGCGCTTGGCGCCGAGGATCTTCTCCCGGAGGCCGCCGATGGGGAGGACGCGGCCGCGGAGCGTCACCTCGCCGGTCATCGCGACGTCCTTGCGCACCGCGACGTTCGTGAGCGCGCTGATGAGCGACGTCGCCAGCGCCGTCCCGGCGGACGGGCCCTCCTTCGGGGTGGACCCTGCGGGGACGTGGATGTGGATCTCGGACTCTTCGATCAGCTCGCGCCGGATGCCGAAGCGCTCCGCGTTCGCCTTGGCGTACGTCAGTGCTGCGCGGGCGGACTCCTTCATGACGTCGCCGAGCTGACCGGTGAGCACGAAGCCGCCCTTGCCGGGCGTGATGCTCGTCTCGACGAAGAGGATGTCTCCCCCCACCGGGGTGTAGTACATGCCGGTGGCAACGCCGACGAGGTTCTCTTCGCCCTCGCTCTCGGGCGTGAAGCGCTCGGCGCCGAGGTACCCCTCGAGGGAACGCTCGGTGAGGCGCACGCGCTTCGCGTCGCCGCGGGCGATACGACGGGCCGCCTTGCGAGCGAGCGTGCCGATGGTCCGTTCGAGGTTCCGGACTCCCGCCTCGCGGGTGTATGCGCCCACCACGCGAGCGAGCGCCCCGTCGGTGATGGCGAACTGGTGCGGCTTGAGACCGTTCTCCTCGAGCTGGCGCGGCATGAGGTAGCGCTTGGCGATCTCGAGCTTCTCCTGCTCGATGTATGAGGAGAACTCGATCATCTCCATGCGGTCCATGAGCGCTTCGGGGATCTGCTGGGCGTAGTTCGCGGTGGCGACGAAGAGCACCTCGGAGAGGTCGAACGGCACACCGAGGTAGTGGTCGACGAAGGAGTTGTTCTGGGCCGGGTCGAGCACCTCGAGGAGCGCGGAGGAGGGATCGCCTTGGTAGGAGACACCGAGCTTGTCGACCTCGTCGAGGAGGAAGACGGGGTTCTTGGTGCCGGCGGAGCGGATCCCCTGGATGATGCGTCCGGGCATCGAGCCGATGTAGGTCCGGCGGTGGCCGCGGATGTCGCTCTCGTCTCGCGCGCCGCCGAGGCTGATGCGAACGTACTCGCGGCCGAGCGACTTGGCGATCGATTGGGCGATGGAGGTCTTGCCGACTCCGGGGGGGCCGGCGAAGAGGAGGATGGGTCCCTTGTTGACCTCGGTGACGTCGAGCTCGCCCTTCTTGGCGCGATCCTGCTTGAGTTTGCGGACGGCGAGATACTCGAGGACGCGGTCCTTCACCTTCTCCAAGCCGTAGTGGTCCTCATCGAGGACGGTACCGGCGTGGTCCATGTCGAGCATGTCGTCGGAGCGGGTGTTCCAGGGGAGCTCGGTGAGCGTGGTCAGGTAGGTGCGGATCACCGAGGCCTCGGCGGAGTCTGGGTGCATGCGCGAGAGCCGGTTCAGTTCGCGCGTGGCCTCCTTCATGGCGACCTCGGGGATATCGAGGCTCTCGAGCTTCTCGCGGAACGCCTCGACCTCGTCCTCTTCGTCGTCGGAGCCGCTGAGCTCTTTCTGGAGCGCCTTGATCTGCTCGCGCAGGAAGTACTCGCGCTGATTCCGGTCGATCTCGTCCTTGACCTCGCGCTGGAGGCGACGCTGGGTCTCCTGCAGCTCGAGTTCGGTGTCGATGAGCACGAGCACCTTACGGATCCGCTCCGCAACGCTCTCGGCTTCGAGCACGGCCTGCTTGTCCGCGACGCGGAAATCGAGGTGGTAGGCGACGTAGTCGGCGAACTGGCCGGCGTCCTCGAGGTTCATCACGAACTGCGCGACCTCGGCCTGAATGGAGCGGTTGCCGCTCTCGACGAGGTCGGAGAACTTCTCCTTGAGCTCGCGGAAGCCGGCTTCGAGCAACACGCTGTCGCCCTGGGGGACGTCGAGTGCTTCGACGTCGGCCTCGATCACGCCGGAACCTTCCGTGTAGCTGCGGACGCGAACGCGTGCCACGGCTCGCACGAGCATCTGGATGCCGCCGTCGGGATTCTTCTTCATGCGCATGATGTGGCAGGCGGTGCCGACCTCGAAGAGGTCGCTCGCGCCGGGCTCTTCGATCTCACGGTCGCGCTGCGAGACAATGACGATGGTCCGGTCGCGGTCGAGCGCAGCGTTGATGGCGCGGATCGAGATGGGCCGACCGGCGTCGATCGGCATGACCATGGTGGGGTAGAGCACGGAGCCGCGGACCGGGCAGACGGGAACGGGATGCTCGAAGGCTGGAATTTCGATGGGGTCGGCCATCAGGGGCTCCTCGTCGGGGCGGTGTGAGTGTAGTGGAATCGGCAAACCTGAGTGAACATGTGTCAAGTTTACGCGGTCGGGGCGCCGCGGCCCGATGCCAGCCGACACGAACGGGGCCGAGGCCGGCGCGATCACGACGGTGGCGTGCTCGGGTCTCGCGAGCATACACCCGACTCTGCCGCTCCCGGTCTCCGCGTACGGCCTCGCTGCCGCCCATCCGGAGCGGCGACGTGGTGGTGGCGCGTGCTAGCGTGGTCGCTCATGACTCCAGTCGACGTCGCCCTCCAGGACGCGCTCCGCAGCGCCATACGCAGGTACGTCGGTACCCTCGCGGACGCCGGCGGCGCGGCGCCGGGTCGCGGGCACGACACCCTCGACGTCGATTCACTCGATATCCCCGTCCAGAGCGTCCCGGACGACAAGCCCGGCGACTACGGCAGCCCCGTCGCCTTCTCGCTGGCGCGGCTCCTCCGGCAGAACCCGGCCGAGATCGCCCGCGCGCTCGCTGCGCTCGTCGACCTCCCGGTGGGCGTCGCGCGCATCGCGGCCGTCGGGCCCTACCTCAACGTCGACCTCGATCCCGCCACGTTCGTTTGCGAGGTCATCGACGCGCCTCTCGCGGGTTCAGCCACGGGACGCAAGATCGTGATCGAGCACACCAGCGTCAACCCCAACAAGGAGGCGCACGTCGGCCATCTTCGCAACATCGTGCTCGGCGACGCCCTCGCGCGCATCGAGCGCGCGAGCGGGAACGAGGTCGAGGTCCAGAACTACATCGACGACACCGGACGCCAGGCGGCCGAGTCGCTCTTCGCCACCACCTACTTCGACGAGCGCGACCCGGGGGAGCAGAAGTACGATCACTGGCTCGGCGCACTCTACGTCCGCCTCGGCCGCGCCAAGGAGTCCGACGCGGAGGCGATCGAAGCCGGTGTGACGGGGGTGATGCACGCGCTCGAGCGTGGCGAGTTGCGGAGCGAGGTGGAGCGGATCGTACGAGCGCAACTCGCGACCTACGGCGCACTGGGTGTGGAGTACGACCTCCTCGTCTGGGAGTCCGACGTGGTCGCCGCCGGCTTCCTCGACCGCGGCCTCGAGGTGCTCGAGGCGCTGCCGAGCATCCGTCGTCCCACGGAGGGGAAGTTCGCCGGCGCGCTCGTCATGGACGTCTCCGCCTTCTTGCCCGGACTCGAGGAGCCGCTGGTGGTGCTGGTGCGGAGCGACGGCAATGCCATGTACGTGGCCAAGGACATCGGTTACCACCTCTGGAAGATCGGCCGGCTCGAAGGATTGCGCTACCGCCCCTTCGCCACGCAGCCCTCGGGCGCCACGCTCTGGACGAGCGCGCCCGAGGGGGAGGCGACGGTGGACGGGCGCTCCTTCGCACACGGCGACCAGGCCGTGAACGTGATCGACGCGCGCCAATCGCATCCGCAGACGATCGTGCGCACCGCGCTGCAGATGACGTCGGGCGAGCGCGCCGTGGTCCCGCTCCACCACCTCGCCTACGAGGTCGTGACGCTCGAGGGGCAGGCGATGAGCGGGCGCAAGGGCATCACGCTCGCGATCGACACCGTGATCGACGAAGCGGTGCGCCGCGCGCGCGCCGTGGTGGCGGAGAAGAACGCCGATCTGAGCGCCATCGACGACATCGCGCGAGCCGTGGGGCTCGGTGCGCTCCGCTTCGCCATGCTCAAGAGCGAGGCGCGGCGGGTGATCGACTTCCGCTGGGAGCAGGCGCTCAGCCTCGCTGGTGACTCCGCGCCCTACGTGCAGTACGCGCACGCTCGCGCGTCGAGCATCCTGCGCGCGGCGGCCGAGGTGGCGGTGCCGGCAGGATCGCGCACGACGGGCGCCGACTGGACGACGCTGGGGCCGCTCGAGGTGCGGCTGGCGCGCGAGATCGCCCGGTGGCCGGGCGTGCTCGCCGCCGCCGCCGAAGACGACGCGCCTCACGTCGTGGCGCAGTACGCGCTCGACCTCGCCACGATCTGGAACGGGTACTACAACCACCGCGGCGCCGACGGCCGCCCCGACACCTCGGTGATGCGAGCCGAGAGCGGGCTGCGCGAGGCGCGCATCGCACTGGTGGGGAAGGTGCGCGATACCCTCGCCTTCGCGCTCGCGACCCTCGGGATCGAAGCGCCGGAGCAGATGTGAACGCGGAGCGTCCGAGCCAGGGTCGAACGGCGACCGAGTTCGAAGCGCACGTGGTGTACTCGCAATGCCCATCCGTCGTGGCTCGATGCCCAGCTAGCGATCGCGTCAGCTCGGGACGGAGAAGCTCACCCTCGGCTGGGTGCCGTCTTTGAGCGAATGCAGACGCTTCGCAGTGTTGAACTTGTGGGTGCGTGCCAACGACTCGAGGGCGTCGAGGTCTACGAGGGGGTCTTCGAGCATGGCGATGATCTGCGCGTGCTCGTCCACCGACGTCAGGGCACGGTCGGGCATCAGGTAGAAGGCCGACGCGCTCAGGCACGTGTCGAGCTGTGACCAGAGTTCGCCGATCGTTTTGGCAACCACGGCGTTGACGACCGTGGTGTTGATCAGGAAGTGGAACGCTCGGTTCTCGCGACTGAACGACTCCCAGTCGTCGGCGTGCGCGGCCACCGCCATGGCGCCGTGGTGGCCCTTGAGTTCTGGCAAGATCTCGTTGGCGCGTGCGGCCGCTTGGCGGGTAGCGTAGCCCTCCAGGACAGCCAACGCCTCCAGCGTCATCTCTATCCGCTCGCCCGTGATGTGCGTGACGACGGCGCCGACATGAGGCGTGATGGTGACGAGTCCCTCCGCTTCCAGGCGGAGCAGGGCCTCACGCACGGGGACGGCGCTGGTACCGATCTCGCCGGCGAAGCGGTTGACGACGATGCGTTGGCCGGGTAGCAGGAGACCCTTGGCAATGTGCTCCTTGAGGACGTGGTAGGCGTGATCTTGTTTCGTCTGCATGACTGAGACCTTTCGCGACCAACGCGCCCGTTGCGCGCACCATATGGATAATATAATATACCATGCAGCCTCGAAAGGCCCGCCGATCCGCGAGGAGGGAGGAGGGACCGGCGTCGATCGTCCCCTACGTCCATGCCGTCTCGATGGTTCCGGCAGATCGTCTCGGTACTTCTCATGCTACGGCGAACAAGGGCCAGTTTCGGCCCTGAACCTACCCGCACCACACAGGCGGATCCGCCTGCACCCCGGAGGTACGATGATGCCTGACTTCCGATCACTATCGCGTCGCGTGAGCGTAGCGGCGTGGCTCGCCCTCTTCGTGCTGTCGCTGACGGCCACAGCCTGGGCGCAGAGCCCGGGCGGAGCGATCGTGTTCGCTGGCAACCAGGAGCCGGCGAGCATCGACCCGACCCTCATGAGCGGCAACGTCAACGAGCGTCAGGTCGCGGCGCAATTGTTCGACACACTCGTCTACATCGATCAGTCCCAGACGGTTCACCCGGGCCTCGCCACCAGCTGGATCGCCTCGGACGACAAGACGGTCTGGACCTTCGACATCGCGTCTGGCGTCACCTTCCACAACGGTGACCCACTCGACGCGGAGGCGGTCGCGGCCCAGTTCGAGTTCGTCCGCACGAACGAGGATCGACTCGGAGGCACCTGGAGCCGCGTGAAGAGCGCGATCGAGAGTGTCGCGGTCGACGGTGATCGAGTCGTGCTCACACTGACCCGCCCGCTGCCCGACCTGCTGATCGACCTCGCCGATCCCGGTTTCGGCATCAGCAACATCGCCTACATCGAGTCCGCCGGTACGGCCGCAGGGTTCGAACCGATCGGTTCGGGCCCGTTCAAGTTCGGCGAGTGGGTCACGGGCAGCCACATCACCCTCGTCCGAAACCCCGACTACGCCTGGGGCTCCGCAACGATGTTCGGTACCGCCGGCCCCGCATACCTCGATGAGCTCACCTTCCGTTTCATCCCCGAAGCGCAGACCAGACTGGCGACGCTCGAGACGGGCGAGACCGACTTCATCGACCTCGTCCCCTTCGCCGACGTGCAGCGCATGATCGACGACACGCGCTTCACGATCACCCGGTTCCTGCTCCCGGGCATGCCGCAGATGAACTACATGAATACCCGCATGACGCCGACCGACGACCTGCGGGTGCGCCAGGCGATCAACCACGCCGTCGACAAGCAGACGATCGTCGACGTCGTCTACTTCGGCCTCGTCGAGCCGGCGTACGGCCCGCTCTCCGCGGCATTCCCGGAGTACGATCCCAGCCTCGAAGCGATGTACCCCTTCGATCCCGAGCGGGCGGTCGAGCTGCTCGAGGATGCCGGTTGGATCCTCGAAGCGCGTTCGACCGTGCGCACTCGCAATGGCGAGACCCTCAGCGTCACGCTCGTCGAGAATCAGAGTTGGAACGACTGGGTGTACGTCATGCAGGCCTTCTTGCAGGACGTCGGCTTCGATGCCCGCGTGCTGACCACGCAGGGGCCGTCGAACACCGCTGCGATCGCCTCCGGCGAACACGCCCTGCCGTCCATGGGCGACGTGTTCGCTTCGGTCACCCAGATGACGCGCGACTGGCACAGCGAGGGTTACGGCACGTTCCCGAGCGGCCACTTCTGGGATGAGCCCGAGCTCGACGAGATGCTGCGCACCGCCGAGAGCGAGACCGACCTCGAGCGTCGCACGGAGATGTATGTGGAGATCCAGCGCTACATCATGGAGAACGCGCTGATGATCCCGATCTTCGAGCTGTACTTCTACGCCGGCCACTCGAACGACCTGAGCGGTTTCGTCGTCGACGGCACCGGCTTCTACAAGTACTTCGCCGGCGCGTACCTGGAGTGAGGCGCGGCGACGTCGCGGTGAGGGTGGCCTTCGCGGCCACCC
>JACCWH010000103.1 GCA_013697735.1 Trueperaceae bacterium
GCGGATCACCTGCTCGCTTCGTCGGAGCGACCACCTGCACTCCAGGCGGGGCACCACATCTTTATCGTTGCCCGGCTGGACACGATGACCGCAGAACCAGTGCGTCGCCATTACGGGTCCGAAGCTCCAGGAAGGAGAGCACGTGGCGAAGCACGTACGCGAGCTTGGCCCCTTACCCAGGACGAGGCTAGTACGAGGCCACACGCGAACGCGCCGCTCGTGCCTCACCCATCCCGTGACGGTTCTCGAAGACGATCGCGGTCACGGTTCATCCTGCATGTGAAGTGTGCTTGCTCAGCGCCCGCCAACCTCGGCAAACGACTCGGCACGATGTCGACGAGCGCGACGCCACCTGACGTCATCTAACGCCACGCGACGCTGCACTCGAGTGAGTGAAGCCCCCTGCGACCGCCATCCGCTACCCTGCAAGCGATGCCATTCCAGACCCACGAGCTCACCGAGATCGATCACGCCCTGAACGCGTTCATGCAGCGCCGCCGGCCACCGGTGGAGATCCGCAAGGAGCTCGACCTCGAGCACCGCATCGACGGCCAGAGCGTGGAGATCTTCGAACGCCGCCCCGCCTGGCGCGGCGCACCCGGCGAGACGATCGAACTGAGCGTCGCCAAAGCCACCTATGTCCGCTCGCGCGACCACTGGCGCGTGTATTGGCAGCGCGCCGACCTCCGGTGGCACCGTTACGACCCCGCCCCCGAGGTGCGGTCCGTGCAGGCGTTCCTCGATCTCGTCGACGAGGACGCGTACAACTGCTTCTTCGGCTGACCGCTCGGTCCGGCTACGACTCGGAAGCATCGTCCCTACGGGAGCGGAGGTACGCCGCCGGTGACAGCACATCGACGCCGAACAGCAGCTTCCCGAAGTGGGGCCCGAAGTGCTGTAGGTCACCCGTGATGAGATGGGTGGCTCGCG
Organism: Trueperaceae bacterium; assembly: GCA_013697735.1. Lineage (GTDB taxonomy): Bacteria > Deinococcota > Deinococci > Deinococcales > Trueperaceae > SKWV01. The sequence goes on from JACCWH010000103.1 coordinate 931, forward strand.
CGGCGAGAGCCCCAGCCACGATGGGCCAATCCATTTCGGGCAGCTGCACGCCCTGCCTCGAGGCCGCGTTCATGGTGCCGGCCGGCAGCCGCACTACGTCCCGCATGAGCACGTCGAGTCGCTCGAGTTGGTCAGGCTCACCGAGGTTGCGCCGACCCTCGTCCACGGCGTACTCCGAACTGTGGAGGGTCGTCTCCCGTAGCCGCCAGAGCCGCGTGACGCCCGCGTCCACCCGATAGGCCGCGGAGAACAGGACGTTGGCATCGAGAAACAGTCGGTCCACGGCTCACCCTTCCGGTCGGAGATGCGGAACCTCCTCGGCGTCCAGTCCGAGCCGGCGGACCTCCTCGGCCGCCGCCTGGTAGTCCGCCTCATCGACGGCATTCGTCAGCAGGAACTCGGCGCGGCGGAGGGTTCCATAGATCTCGAGAGGCACCGTCATGGCGGGGCGAACGAGCACACCCTCCGGTGTCGCCTCCATCACCACGTCGGTTCCTTCCTCCAAACCGAACATGCCGCGCAGTCGCGACGGGATGACGAGCGTGCCGCGCTTACCCACCCGACCGGATTCCGATCGACCCATGACGACCTCCGACAATCAGATTATCAGATTTGCACGACAGACGGAGATTCTGCAGAAGATACAGGTGACGTGGGCCGCACGATCGACGAGCCCCTCGATGAAGCTGCTCGAATCGACGGCGCCGGACACTTCCAATGGTTCTGTGCACCGCGCTTCGCACTCTCCGCGGCCCCATTGCGGCCCCTCGAACGTGCGCGCCTTCGGCCTCATGACGATCTCCGTCGGCGCGGCGAGGTGGACGATGCGAGGCGTCAAGAGCGTGCGAATCATGGACGCGCACTGAGCACACCTGACTCTGCGGGGCGCAGTGGCTGGCCCGCAAGCCCCGCCGCGACGAGTGCGATCACGCGAGGAGCGTCGCGTCCTCCTCCTCGAGCCATCCTGCGATCCGATCCTCAGGGAGGTCGCTCGCAGAGCACACCATCGCGTCCTGAACGCGCCACCCGTCCGGGGTGACCGTCGCGCGAGCGAGACCGATCTTGTGCGGCTGCGTGGCGCAGTCGACGCCGATGATGGCCTTGACACGCATGCCGCACCGTACCAGGCGTCGACACGGTCGGAATCGCGCGGATCGAGGAGCTGGACGACGCGTAGCTACTCGCTGCCTTCGAGCGCTTTGCGCCCGAGGGCTCATCACCGATCGACGGTCGCCACGAAGCCAAGGTCGACGTAGAGAGCGACTGCGGCCTCGTTCTGGGGGTTGACCACGAGGTCGAGCCTCGTGTCGCCGGCCTCGAAGAGATCGTTCATGACGTTCTTGATCGTCGCCCTCGCGAGACCCGTACGCTTCCAGCTCGGTGCCGTCATGGCGAAGGCGAGCAAGGGCCAAATCCCTGGGCGGGTGATCAATGACGCGCTGGCCAGGGAAGGGCCGCGCTCCACGACATACGAGTGCTGCGGTAGGAAGATCCCATGAGCACCAGCGAACGTCTTCTCGATCTCTCGTCTGGCATCTTCGATCGACTCACCCGTATAGTCGACGGTGCCTCGGTAGGAAGAGAACATCAAGGCGGCCAACGCATCCAGGTCATCCGGCCGTGGTCGGCGCGCGTCGTGAACTGGAGCGGTCTCGAGGCGCGAGAGCACCGCGGACATCTCGAGTCGCTCAGGCCGCATTCTCGCGCCGCCCGTTCCTACCTTCGTTCGTCGCCATGAAGCGATGGTACGGCGTCCATCCTCGCAGCGTCGGACGAGGCTCGACCGCCCCTGGCCGCGGGGCGCTACCCCCGATCCACCGCCCCCCTGAACGCCCGCGTCGCCGCCGTGATCGACCCCACGTCCCCACCAGTCACGGCATATCCGATCAGGAAGTTCCGGATCCCGATGTCCCGCAGCGCCGGCACGTCGTGAGGCTCGAGCTTCCGGTCGCTCGGGATCACGACCGGCTTGCCGCTCGGGGCGATCGCTTCCATCCCGAGCTCGAGGCGCACCAGATCGTCGACGCAGAGCGGCGAGCCGTACACGTCGACGGGAAAGAAGCAGACCTCGACCACGTCGACGTCGGGCCGCCCCGCCAGGACGCGCAGCATGTCGACCGTGTAGTCGGAGGTGGGCGCCACCCAGTGGTCGATCCCGTCGACGGCGAGGACGGCGGGGCTGGTGTGCTTGCCGTAGAGGTCGACGAAGTCGAACCCCATGTCGCGCAGGAGCTCGACCTCCTCGCGGCTCGTACCCGGTCGACCACGGGGGACGATCCCGACGGGGATGCTCACCGCGTCGAGGATGGCGCGGAGCCGGTCCTCTTCGCGGTCGAGCCCACCGACCGTGAGCCCGGTCGCGCCGTGGGCGAGGTTCGTGTGGAGCTTGATGGCGTCGGCACCGGCGTCCTCGACGGCGCGGGCGAGGTCCACGTCGTTCGACAGGAGGCTGATGCAGAGGGTCGGGTCGTCGCTACGAAGGCGGGCGGTGTAACGGGGCATGGGTCGGTCCTCTCCTCTACTCCACCGGCAGGCGGAGGGGTGCGTCGCAGGTTCCGAAGGGGAAGTCACGGGGTGTCGCGCGGACCGACTCGGGCCACGCCAGGTCGATCGCGAAGCGCGCGACGAGCAGGTCCTGGAAGGCACTCAGGCGCGCGCCGTCGGCCCGCACCTGGCGCGGCGTGAGCCCCTCGCTGAGGCAGTGGGCGGCGAGGACGCCGGCGACCTCGCCGATGTTCCACTCCACCGGGTGGAGCCGGTAGCAGCCGTTGGTGATGTGCGTCGTGCCGAGGTTCTTGTTGGCGGGCAGGAGGTTCTCGACCCGCTCGGGAATCAGCGCTCCGAGCGGGATCTGGAACGGCCAGTTGGCGACGTCGACGTAGTTGCGCTGCCCGGTGCTGGGGTGGAGGTCGATGCGGTACGAGCCGATGCCGACGCTGTCGTCGAAGATCTCCGCGCCGACGAGGCCCTCCCGGGCGTCGACCCCGACGTGCTGCTCGAGCACGGTGAACTCCGCCTTGATGCGCCGCGATTCGCGGATGTAGGGGTACATGGCGAGCCCGTGGTCGCTGCCGGTCAGGTCGCCGCGTAGCCACAGGCCGGGGTAGCCGTTGCCGCCGTCGAGGGTGGGGGCCTCCGTCTGCATCCAGTGGACGAAGCAGAGGCTCAACTCCTTCGACCCCTCGAGGTGGCGCGCGCGCTCCTCCTCACTGACGCCGACGAGCGGCCCGAGCGTGTAGTCGAGCTGCGGCCAGTTGGCGACCGAGACGTCGCTCGGGTAGAAGCCGTCGGCGAAGTTGTGGCGGTAGACGATCCGTCGGAAGTGCCAGAGGTCGTTGATGCGCTTCTCGGCCGTGTCGCCGACGAAGAGCGGCCGCGTCTCCGACGCGAGCGAGAGCGGGTTGCTCGTCGTCCAGCTCAGTTGGGGCGCGGGCCAGTAGCTCGGGTGGTAGGTGCGCCAGAAGTCGTAGGACTTCGGCCGTTCGATGGTGTGGTCGACGCCGGGCTCGTACGACATCGCGAAGCACCAGCTGTGCGCCTGCTGATCGAGCGGATCCGCGTCGCCGGGGAGGGCGCTCGGTTCACCCGTCTGCGCCTGGCTCTCGGAGCCCATCACGTGCTCGACGCTACCGAGCTCCAGTAGGTCGCCGAGCTCCGTGGCGTCGAGGACGTAGCGCGCCGTGGCAGTCCAGCGCGACCCGTCCCTCCCCTCGAGGGTGACCGCCCGCACCGCGTCTCCGTCGACCGCCACCGCGACCGGGCGGGTCTCGGTGTGCACCGTGATGGCGCCGCGGGCGAGGTACGGGGCGATCATCTCGTCGATGCACGCGAGCGCCACCCGCGGCTCGTGGCACAGCGGACTCACGTACCCGGCCCCCGGGTTGAGGAGCTCCTCGGCCGCGACCTCGGGCCGGAGGGGGTAGTTGCGCCGGTAGTAGTCTCGGATGCGGCGGCGGAGCTCGCGGTAGGAGCCGGTCGCGCCGACGTCCTCGATCCACGGGTGCTCGTCGGGCGGGACGGCCTGCGCGGTGAGCTGCCCGCCGAGCCAGCGCGTCTCCTCGGTGACGATGGTGGAGTACCCCAGCTTCGCCACGGCGAGGGCGGCGGCGACGCCGCCGAGCCCCCCTCCGACGATGAGCACGTCGGTGTCGATCTCCTGTCCATCACGGGGTCGGTCACTGTTCATGCGTTCACCCTTTCACGCCCGACATGGTGAACGACTGCACCACGTGGCGTTGCGCCAAGACGTAGATCACGAGGACCGGCACGACCGCCAGCGTGGTGGCGGCGAGCTGCAGGTGCCAGATCGGGAGGCCGTAGTTGTCGGTGAAGGTGTTGAGGGCCAGGGGCAGGGTGAAGAGCTCCTGCGAGTTCAGGAACACGAGCGGCTCGAGGAAGAGGTTCCAGGAGTAGAGGAACGACAGGATCGCGAGCGCCGCCATCATGGGTCGGGCGATGGGCAGGGCGATCCGCCAGAAGGTCCCGTGCCGCCCCAGCCCGTCGATCATGGCGGCGTCCTCGAGGGCGGAGGGGAGTTGCAGGAAGAACTGCCGCATCAAGAAGGTGCCGACCACGCCGTTGGCGCCGAACACCGGGAGCAGGATGAGCGGGATGTGGTTGTCCAGCCACCCCAGGGCGCTGAACAGGAAGAAGTTGGGGATGATCGTGACCTCGCTCGGCATCATGAGCGCGCTGAGGAGCAGCAGGAAGATGACGTTGCGCGCCGGGAAGCGGATCCGCGCGAAGGCGTACCCCGCCA
>JACCWH010000150.1 GCA_013697735.1 Trueperaceae bacterium
TCGCTCGCAGCGGCGTCGAGCGGTACGAGGCGAGCGATCGGCCGGCCTCGGTCCGTGATGAGGACGGCTTCACCCGCGCGCACCAGGTCGAGGTACGAGGAGAGGTTGTTCTTCACCGAGGACACCGAGGCCTTCTTCATGTGGCCATCATAGCCACATCAATTGCGCCTGCCCGGCGGAGGCAGTCGCTCCCGCCGCGGGAATCGCGGCTCTCCGTCCCTGTTGGGGCGCCTCGTAGGCTCGTATGATCGCGTCATGGACGCCGCCGATGCGCCGCGCATCCTCATCGTCGAGGACGACCCCGACATCGTGCAGGTGGTGCGGGCGTACCTCGAGGGCTCGGGCTACGCGGTCGACGTGGCTGGAGACGGCCGCGCCGGCCTCTCGTGCGCCCTAACGGCGCCGCCGGCCCTGATCGTGCTGGACTGGATGCTGCCGAGCCTCGACGGCCTCGAGTTCATGCGGATCCTGCGGCGTACGAGCGCCGTCCCCGTGATCATGCTGACGGCGCGGATCGAGGAGTCGGACCGAATCCTCGGCCTCGAGTTCGGCGTCGACGACTACGTGACCAAGCCGTTCAGCCCGAGGGAACTCGTCGCACGCGTGCGGGCGGTGCTCCGCCGCGCCGCGGCGTCGGATGACGGTGGCGAGGCGCCGCTGGAACGCGGGAGCCTGCACATCGATCCCGGCCGGCGCCGCGTGTGCGTGGTCGGCGAGGACATCGAGGTGACCGCCCGCGAGTTCGACCTGCTCCACACGCTCGCGCTCCGTCCCGGGCGGGTCTTTCGGCGCGAGGAGCTGCTCGATCGGGTGTGGGGCTCCGATGCCGACGTCGTCGACCGCGTGGTAGACGTGCACGTCTCCAACCTGCGCAGGAAGCTCGACGCCCACCCGGCGAGCGCCGGAGCGATCGTGACGATGCGCGGCGTCGGCTACGCCTTTCGTGAGGACCGGGCGTGACCGCCTGGCGGAGCATGAGCCTCTACTGGCGCCTGCTCATCTCCTACCTGCTGGTGGTCGCCGTCGCCAGCCTCACGCTGTACGTTGCGAGCGAGGCGCTGGCGCCGACGCTGTTCGACTGGCACCTCGAGCACGCGGGCTGGCGGGGGATCATGATCATGCCCCACGGAGCGATGCTCGACCTCGAGCAGGCGCTCGGCGGCGCGCACGCGCGAGCGATGCAGCAGGCGGTGCTGTGGGGCGTACTCGCCTCCACGATCGTCGCGGGCGCCCTGAGCCTCTTCATCGCGGGTCGGATCACCTCGCCGCTCCGCCAGATGCAGCGCGCGAGCCGACGCATTGCCGCGGGTCGCTACCATGAGCGCCTCGCGGTGGCCACCGCCGACGAGATCGGCGACCTGGCCTCGGCCTTCAACGAGATGGCGGGATCGCTGGCCGACACGGAGCGCCGCCGCCTCGAGTTGCTCGCCAACGTGGCGCACGAGTTCCGCACACCGCTGACGAGCCTGCAGGGCTACCTCGAAGGGATCGCCGACGGCACCTTCGACGCCTCCCCGGAGACCATCGCCGCCTGCGGGCGGCAGGTTCGGCGCTTGGAGCACCTCGTCGACGACCTCTCCCTGCTGTCGCGGGTGGAGACGGGTCAGGAGCGGCTCGCGCCGGAGGCGACGGACGTCGGCAGGCTCCTCGACCAGGCCGCCGCGGGCGTGCTCCCGCAGTTCGCCGCCAAGCGAATCACGCTCGACGTCGAGCACCCGCGCGCACCGCTGGTCGTTCGGGCCGATCCGCAGCGCACAGGGCAAGTCCTCGGGAACCTGCTTTCCAACGCGCTGCGGCACACCCCGGAGGGCGGCGCCGTCCGCCTGCGCGCCCAAACCGACGAGGCGTCCGGGGCCGAAGCCCTCGTGGAGGTGATCGACGACGGCGACGGGATCCCGCCGGACGCCATCGCGCACGTCTTCACGCGGTTCTACCGGGGCGACAAGGCGAGGGGCCGTGACGGCGGCAGTGGCAGCGGCATCGGCCTCACCATCGCCAAGCACATCGTGGAGGCGCAGGGTGGACGCATCGGCGTCGATAGTGACGTCGGTCGGGGGTCGTCCTTCTGGTTCACGCTGCCGCTCGTCGACGCCTAGCTTGACCTTGGCTTCACACGGCTTATCGGCGGCTTACACACCCTCCATACGATGCGGTCGAGGGGGTGAATCGGATGATGGGCTTCGGCTTCCTATGGATGGTCCTGATCCTGTTCGGCGTCGTGGCGCTCGCGCTGTGGCTCGTGCAGGGGCTCTTCCCATCCGCGACGGACGAGCCCTCACCCCGCCCCCGTGACGGTACGGGTACGGCCGTGGTGATCGCTCACCGCCGGTACGCGGCCGGCGAGATCACGAAGGAACAATTCGACCAGATCGTTCGGGCCGTAGGTTCCTGAACGACGAGTCGCGGCTGGGAGGTCGGTGATGTGGCAATACATGGATGGCGTACACATGGGCGCATGGGGCTCGATCACCGCGCTGCTCGTATGGGCGCTCATCGTCCTGGGCATCGTGTACCTGTGGCGGACCCTACACCTCGGACAGGCCCTGCAGGGCCGGCGTGTCGATCGCGCTGCCCAGGGTGACCCGGCGCTGGAGATCCTCCGTGAGCGCTACGCCAAAGGCGATATCGACGGCGACGAATTCGAGCGACGCAAGCGCGACCTGAGCTGAGCTCAGGCGCGGAAAGTGGAGGCGAAGCATGAAGATCATCAACATCATCAGGACCAAGTGGATCGCGACGCTGCTGGTCGCGGCGTTAGCCGGGGCGGCATCGGCCCAGGGCATGGAGCACGGCGCGGGGCAGCAACACCCCGGGCCGGGCGGGGCCGGTAGCGGGGCTAGCACGGACGCGATGGGGATGGCGATGATGGGAGAGGTTGCCTTCGACGACGAGGCCGGCTTCCTGCTCCACATGGTCCTCCACCACGAGGAGGCGGTCGAGAGCGCTGAACGGCTCCTCGAGGCCGGCGCGCGTGATGAGCTGCTCGACTTCGCGAACGGCATCGTCGACGCGCAGCGCTCCGAGATCGCGGCGATGGAGTCGTGGCTGGAGGCCTGGTACCCTGACCTGGACCGCGAGATCGACTACGAGCCGATGATGCAGGACCCCGAGGGGATGACGGCGGAGGACGCCGAGCGGTCCTTCCTCGAGGGCATGATCATGCACCACATGATGGCCGTTCGTAACGCGCGGCACCTGCTCATGGAGGGCCTGGCTGAGCACGAGGAGGTCGAGGCGCTGGCGCAGGCGATCGTCGCCGACCAGATGCGCGAGACCGAGCAGATGCAGGCGTGGCTCCGCGAGTGGTTCGACGCTCCCGCGGGCATGGGCATGGGGTCGATGGTCCCCGATGCGACGGGTGCTGGCACGATGGGTCGTCACATGATGGATCCGGAGACGATGCAGCGTCCCCTGATGGAGCACGGCACGATGGGCACGCACGGCATGATGCACATGCACGGCATGATGCAGGAGTGCCTGCGGATGATGGGCGGCGGGACGAGTGGGATGATGGGTCCCATGAAGGGAATGGGCGCCATGCATGGCGCAATGCCGATGACCCACGGCGGTCCGGCCGCCGGATTCGATGAGTCAGGCGTCGAGGCGCTGGCCCGCGCCTTCCTCGCAGGCCGGGGCGTCGAGACGGAGATCGACCGGGTCGAGTCGCCGCGAAACGTCTACCGGGTCACGTACCGCGACGGCGACGCCGAGCGTGCCGTCCTCGTCGATGCCGACTCCGGCGTGGTGACGATGGAGACGCAGGCTGAATGACGTCGTCGTAGCGCCCCAGGAGGACCGTGTGCGTACGGGCGACGCTGGATCTCCGGGCGGGCTCGGCAGCTACGAACTCGG
>JACCWH010000156.1 GCA_013697735.1 Trueperaceae bacterium
GGTCGGGGCGATGATCCTGCTCACCATCGTCGGCAGCATCGTGATGGCGATCGTCACCGCGATTCGCGCCGAGATGACCGGCGAGGGCTCGGCCGGCGACATCGATCGGAAGGACGAGCGCGACGCACGCATCGAGGCGCACGGCGACCGCGTCGCTTTCTACGTTTCCTCCGTGTTCATGGTCGGGGTGCTGACGATGGCGATGTTGGAGGTGCCCCACTTCTGGATCGGCAACGGCACCTTCGTGGCGTTCGTGGTGGCTGGTCTCGTGGGGGCCGCGGCGAAGCTCACCTCGTACCGCCGGGGTTTCTAGCCGTGGGCAAGCCCACCAGGGTCACGAACGACATCCGTGCGCTCCGCTTCGCCGCCGGCGAGATGACGCAGGCGGAGTTGGCCGATCGGGTCGGCTTGACGCGGCAGACGATCATCGCGATCGAGCAGGGTCGCTACTCGCCGTCGTTGGAGGTGGCGTTCAAGATCGCGCGCGTCTTCGCCGTGCCGCTGGATCAGGTGTTCGGGTACCCGGAGGCGGAAGGGTGAGTTCCAGCGTCGGCAGCGAATGCCGCGGGAAGCCGGCGCGTGCACTCGTGATGGCGGTACCCTGGTGCGTTGAGCCCTAACCCCTGGACCGACCTCCTCAGTGCCAGCCTCTTCGCCGAACCCGGCGCGCTCGCGGCCGCTCTGGTCGCGGTGGTGCTCGTCGGCGTCTCGAAGGGGGGTCTGGGCGGCGCCTTCGCGCTGCTTGGGGTGCCGGTGCTCTCGCTGGTGATGTCTCCCGTGCAGGCTGCGGCGTTGCTGCTGCCGGTGTTGCTCGTGATGGACGTCGTCGGTCTGTGGACATGGCGGGGGACCTTCCATCGCGCCACGCTGATCGCGATGCTGCCGGCCGCGGTGCTCGGCATAGGCCTGGGCTGGTTGACGGCGGCGGCGACGTCGGAGGCACTGGTGCGGTTGATAGTCGGTGTGGTGGCGCTCGGGTTCGCGGTGCGATCGGTGTGGCCGAAGCGGAACGCCGCGGCTCCGCGGCCGCGTGCGGTGTCGGCGTGGTTCTGGGGGACGGTGGCGGGGTTCACGTCGTTCGTGGCGCACGCCGGCGGTCCGCCGTATCAGGTCCATACCCTGCCGTTGCGGCTCGACCCGAAGGTCTACACCGGGACGGCCGTGGTCTTCTTCGCGGTGGTGAATGCGGTGAAGGTGGTGCCGTACGCGGCGCTGGGTCAGTTCGACGGCCGCACGTTGCTGTCGGCGGCGGTCCTGCTGCCGGTGGCGGTGGTGGCGGTGCTGGCGGGCGCAGCGTTGGTACGCCGGATGAGGGCGGAAGTCTTCTATCCCTTCATGCTGGTGATGGTGGCGCTGGTGGGGGCTCGGCTCGTGTACGACGGGGTGCGGGGGTTGGGGTAGCGCTGCTCGCATCCGGCGGGCGACGAACGCGCACCGGACGTCGTGGAGCTCGGCGTCGGCGACTGGTTCCGACGCCACTGCAGCCGCGGTTGGGCCCTAATCGATCTCGATGTCGTCGTAGTAGCGCTGCTCGTGGAACCCTGGCCCATTGTCGGCACCCTCGAAGAGGAAGGTCACCGTCTGGCCCGCGAACGCACCGATCGGGACCGTCACCGTCGACCAGTTATAGACGTCTTCCGCACCGGAGGTGACCGACCACGGCACCAGCACGTGTTCGCCATCCGCCGCGTCGATCAGCCGAACGCGATAGGAGCTATCCGCCAGGTCGCGGTTGTGGGCGCTGGTGTCGAACCGCAGCGTCGTCACGTCGGCGGGCAGGGCGACCGTGTTGGCGATCCAGGCGTTCGGTTGGCCTTCGCCACCCACGCCGTCGAGCATCACGCAGCCGCGCGGTCGATCGGTACCGCACCAGCTCCGCCACTGAGACGTTCCCCAACCTGCCCCGCCCACGACGTCGTCGACGACGCCCGGTGTCCAGTCCTCGAGGTCGGTGTCGAACGTCCAGCGCAGGCTGGCGCCGGGAGTGACGGGTCCGGTGGTCGCGCACCCAGCCAGGAACACGACTAGCAGGCAGAGTCAGTCCGACGAATGATCTCACGCAAGCCTCCTCTACGCACGCTCGTCGCGGCGTGGAGGCACGGTAGGAGATCAAGCGTCACACGAGCGTTATGCGATGGCGCCAGATGCGGGGAGCGACTCGCACGACTGAGCGACGAACTCGTGATCGCGGGTGGTGACCTCGTGGCGCGCGTGACCGGTCTGCTCGAGGAGATCGACGCGACCCGCCGCGCGGGCGGACGCGGTGCTGCCGCTTGCATCGCCGAGCTCGAGGCGGAGCGGCAGGAGATCATGGCCGGTGCGTCGCTCGACCCGAGGCAGCGGCTCGCGGCCTTCTCGACCGTGGGCGAGGCGTTTCGCGACGTGCACGGCCTGGAGACCGAGCTGCAGGGGGTGCTCGCGCGCGTCGGAGGCACGTGATCTGCTCGACGGGCGGCGCGCCCGGTGCGCGAGAGGAGACGGTCATGATGACGAGCGATGCCACCCGGGTGGGATCGGCGCTGCCGAACGACGCTCGCGGCCGGGAGGCGTAGACTCCGAGCGATAGTCGGGAGGAGCGTGTCGATGTTCGCAACTGCGCGATCGATGGTGCCGACGTCGCTAGGGGCGCCGCCCGGAGACGAGCGATGAGCGATCCCTTCGTCGGGCAGGTCGGCGCAGTGCTCAGCGCCGACGTCGCCGTCCCCGACCACGAGCGCGAGCTCCGGTTCTACGCTCGGGTGCTCGCCACCGGTGCCCAGCCGTTGTGGCGTGAGAATCTCATGAACAACCTCGGACTCCCGATCATCGGGCTCGGGCAGCGTACGGAGGCGTTCGCGAAACTCCCCCTACAGTGGATGCCGCACATTCAGGTCGCAGACGTGTCGGCGGGCGCGGGGCGCGCGGTCGAAGGGGGCGGGACCCTGCTGATGGAGTCCAGGTCGAGCGACGGCACGATCGGGTGGGCCGTGCTGCAGGATCCGAACGGCGCGGCGTTCGGCATCGTCCCGGTGGTTCCGCCGGAGGCGCTCCCGCCAGTCGACGCAGTCGGATCCTCGGGCGCGTCGGGCCCTATCGGTCGGATTGCGTGGCTCGACCTGACGGTCCCCGACGCGGTCGCGACGCGGGACTTCTATCGACGGGTCGTCGGCTGGTCGGTCGAGGACGTCGAGATGAACGACGGCGACGAGCGGTATGCGGACTTCAACATGTTGCGTGAAGACGGTGTGCCGGGGGCGGGAGTGTGCCACGCGCGCGGCGCAAATGCCGACCTGCCGCCGGTGTGGTTGATCTACCTGAGTGTCGGCGACCTCGACGAGAGCCTCAGGCGAGTCGAGGAGGAAGGGGGGACGGTCCTCAAGGCCCAACGGCGCGAGGACGGGCGTTACGTCTACGCGGCGGTGCGCGATCCCGTCGG
>JACCWH010000159.1 GCA_013697735.1 Trueperaceae bacterium
CGCCCGAGCGGGGGCAGGCGCGCCCGCCTCCGCACGGCGAGACGGTACCGTGTCGCCATGCGCACCCCCTTGATCGCCGGCAACTGGAAGATGCACAAGACGCCGTCCGAGGCCGACACCTGGCTGCGGGCGTTCCTCGAGGACCTGAGCACGGTCGATACCTCGCACGCGGAGATACTGCTCCACGTGCCGGCTACACACGTGCGATCGCTCGCGACCATCGCCGACGGCACGTCGGTTCGGATCGGCGCCCAGGACGTGTCGGCGCACGCCCAGGGCGCCTACACCGGCGAGATCTCGGCTGCCATGCTGCGTGACGCGGGGGCCACGCACGTGATCGTCGGCCACTCCGAGCGGCGCGCCTACCACCACGAGGACGACGCCCTCGTCGGCGCCAAGGTCCGCGCCGCCATGGCGGGCGACGTCGTCCCCGTGCTGTGCGTCGGCGAGCGCGAGGAGGAGCGCGAACGCGACGAGCACGAGCGCGTGGTGGTGCGCCAGCTGTCAGAGGCACTCGACGGCGTCGACCTCCAGCGCAGCGACGCACTCGTGATCGCCTACGAACCCGTCTGGGCCATCGGCACCGGCCGCACCGCCACGGCCGCCGACGCGCAGGCGATGGGCGCAGTCACGCGGAGCTTCCTCAAGGGGCGCTTCGGGCCGCTCGCGGACGGCGTCCGCATCCTCTACGGCGGGAGCATGAAAGCATCGAACGCCGCCGAACTGCTCGCCAAAGCCGACGTCGACGGGGGCCTCATCGGTGGTGCGAGTCTCGAGCGCGGTCAGCTCGTGGCGATCGTCGAGGCGGCACGAGCGTGAGCCCCACCACCCCGAGCACCACCAAGGCTGCGGTACATAGCGCCGAGGGTGAACGCGCCCGCGTCCGCCTCGACGCCGTGCGAGGCGCGCTCCAGGCGGTCGGCGCCGAGGCGCTGCTCGTGACGCAGAGCGCGAACGTCCGCTACCTCTCGAACTTCTCCTCACCCGACGACGGACGCGTGCTCGTCACACACGACGGTGCCTGGCTCGTCACCGACGGCCGCTACACCGTACAGGCCGAGGAGGAATCAGCGCTCGACGTCGAGATCACGCGCGAGTGGATCGAATGGGTCGCGGCGCGGGCCGCCGATGCTCGGATCGCCGTCGAGGCCGAGAACTGCACGCTCGCGCGCTACGAGCGGCTCCGCGAGCTGACCGGGCGCGATCCGGTCGCCACGACCGCCCTCGTCGAGCGCGTGCGGACGGTCAAGGACGCCGATGAGATCGCCCTCCTGCGCGAGGCGGCTCGCATGACCGATCACGCCTTCGCGCGGGTGCTCGACGGAACCCTGCGCGCAGGGGTGCGCGAGATCGACGTCGCCCTCGAGCTCGAGCGCGAGATGCGAGCCGCGGGGGCGGACGGGATCGCGTTCGAGTTCATCGTCGCTTCCGGACCGCGCAGCGCCATGCCGCACGGCGTCGCCTCGACGCGCGTCATCGCGTCGGGCGACCTCGTGACCCTCGACTTCGGGGCGCGCGTCGCCGGGTACCACGCCGACATGACCCGCGCGGTAGCCGTGGGGCCGATCGCACCACGCCTGCGCGAACTCTTCGACGCCACCCTCGCGGCGCAGGAAGCCGCCGTGGCGGCGATCCGACCGGGGATCACGGGCAGGGAGGCCGACGCCGTGGCGCGCGACCTCCTCGCCGAACGCGGGCTGGCCGATGCGTTCGCACACTCCCTCGGGCACGGCGTCGGGCTCGAGATCCACGAGGGACCGCGACTCTCCGGTCGCTCGGACGACGTCCTCGAACCGGGGATGACGGTGACGGTCGAACCCGGCGTCTACCTCCCCGACGTGGGCGGCGTCCGCATCGAGGACCTGGTGCTCGTGACCGCCGACGGACACGACGTGCTCTCGAAGGCCCCCAAGGGCTACCGCGAGGTCTGAGGCGAGCGCGCCGCGCCCCCCGTGCCGTCGTGCAGCGCCACGAACGCCTCGGCGGCGTCGAGTGTACGCGCAACCGCTTCTCCGTCGGGCGCCTCACAGTAGAGCCGCAGGACGCGTTCGGTCCCCGACGCGCGAAACAGCACCCACCGGTCCCCCTCCAGGTCGAGGCGGACGCCGTCGAGCCGCTCCACGCCGACGACGCGCGCTCCCGCGAACGTGGCGGGGGCGTCGGCGAGCGCCGCCATCACCGCCGCGCCGGTCGAATCGTCGGCGACCTCCAGGTCGCGGCGATCGTAAGCGTGACGCCAGCGCGCTTCGCGCTCGAGCGCCGCGAAGCGCACGTCGAGGTCGCCGGCGCTCGCGAGGGCTTCCAGCACCAGTAGCGCGTTCAGAATGCCGTCGCGCTCGGGCACGTGGCCCCGAACGGCGAAGCCGCCCGACTCCTCGCCGGCGACCAGGACGTCACCGCGCAAGAGCTCGGCCACGAGGTGCTTGAAGCCGACGCCCGTCTGCGTGACCTCGAGGCCGCGAGCGCGTGCCAAGCGCGGAACCAACCTCGACACCGTCACGGTGTGCACCACGCGCCCCGTACCACCGAGCCGTTGCAGGTGGTCCACGAGGAGCGCCAATACCTGATGCGACGTCCACACCCCGGAACCGGCGGTCACCACGCCGAGGCGATCGCCGTCGCCGTCGGTCGCCACGCCGAGCGTGCGAGCGGGATCGGCGCCTCGGAGCCGGTCGCGCAGGGCGTGCAGCTGCGCGGGCATCGGCTCGGGCTGGCCGCCGCCGAAGAGCGGATCGGGATCGGCGCGCATCGCCTCCACCGTGCACGGTAGCTCCGCCCAGCGTACGAAGTCGGCGATCCAACCTGCCGCCGCACCGTGCATGGCGTCGTGCACGAGCGTTCCGCGCCACGCGCGCAGCACAGCGAGATCGAGCAGCGAGGCCACGTGCGCGAAGTAGTCCTCGCGGACGTCGAAGGGCGCGACGTCGCGCAGCGGTGCCCACTCGACGTCGTCGTCGACGATCGCGTTCGCGCGTCGCGCAACGTCCTCGTAGGTCGCCGTGTCGGCCGTTCCGCCGTACGGGCCCTTGAGCTTCACGCCGTTGTAGTCGGCGGTGTTGTGCGATGCGGTGAGCATCACCGCCCCCCGGGCTCCCAGGTGACGGACCGCAAAGGAGAGCACGGGCGTGGGCAGCGGCCCGCGGTGCAGGCGAACCTCGTGCCCCGCACGGGTGAGGACCTCGGCAGCAGCGTGCGCGAAGCGCGCCCCACCGAAGCGGGTGTCGTGCGCCACGAGCACGAGGCCCGGTCCCTCCGCGAGCAGGTGGGCGGCGTACCCGTGGACGGCACGGCGCACCCGGGCGACCGTGAAGCCGTCGGCGATCACGTCGCGCCAGCCGTCCGTTCCGAACACGAGCAGCATGGTCGTCCCTCCAGGGGCGGCACGCTACCACGCACCACCACGGTAGGCTCGCCCGCATGACGGCCCCCTCCCCCACCTGGGTGATCAAGTACGGCGGCAACGCCATGACCGATGCGAACGCGCGTGCGCGCGTGCTGGCCGACGTCCGCGCCCTCGCGCCCGGTGGCATCCGACCGCTGCTGGTGCACGGTGGTGGCCCCTACATCGAGCAGGCACTCGCGCTCGCCGGCGTCGAATCGACCGTCGTGCGAGGGCTCCGCGTCACCACACCCGCGAGCCTAGCGGTGATCGAACCTACCCTCACCATGCTCGGCAAGCGGCTCGCGGCCGAACTCGGGAACGCGGTCGGCCTCACCGGTCGCGACGCGCGGCTCCTCGTCGCTGCGCGCGTCGATCCCGAGCTCGGCGAGGTCGGCACCGTCACGCGCGTGCGCCTGGAGCTGCTCGAAGCGCTCCTCGACGCCGGATTCACGCCCGTGATCGCCTGCCTCGCCGTCGACGAGGGCGGTGCACCCCTCAACGTGAACGCCGACGACGTCGCCGGAGGGGTGGCCGCCGCGCTGCGCGCACCGTGCGTCTTCCTCACCAACGTCGCGGGTGTACTCGACGACCCCGCCGACGCAGGCAGTCGCCTCCCCACGCTCGATCGCGAGGAGGTGCGCGCGCGGGTCGAGGACGGGCGCGTGGCCGGGGGGATGATCCCCAAGGTCGAGGCCGCGCTCGCGGCACTCGCGCGCGGCGCGCCCTCGGCCGTCATCGCCGACGGGCGCGTGGCCGGGGAGCTCGAACGGGTCCGGTCGGGGGCGGCCGGCACGCGCATCGTGCCGTGAGCACGAGGCACCGCCCGCAGGGCCCGGAGTGGCCGGTACCGTTCGTTTCGTCAACGTTCCGTAAGAGGCCTGCGCCTATCCTCACTCCAGCGACGAACGAACGTCGTGGCGAGAGGAGGGAACGATGCACCACATCATCCAGGATCTATCGACGCCGAGCCTCGAACGCCTCGTGACCCTGCTCACGGCCCGAATCATCGCCGGCACCGCCAGCCACCACGACATCGAGAGCTACATGCGTATGCAGCTCGAGATCGCCGAGCGCACGGAGCCGTTCGCCGCCTTCTCGATCGAACCGCGCGACTGACGTCACCGCCGCGCCATAGCGGTGCCGGCTACGATGTTCGTCCATGTGCGGCAGTCGGATTCGCAACGCTCGGATGCAAGCGGCGCGCGGACGTGAACGGAGCGCAGAGCGTTCACGACCGCGCTGCGTAGGCTGGTCGTGGTCGCCGAGCACGTGGTAGCCTTTCGAGCAATGCGGCTGACACGTGGTTCTCTGTTTGCAATCGTTTTCTTCACATGCTGTTTTGCTCCCTCGTTCGCCCACGCGGGCGGCGTGACCGTTCGGGCCGGAGACTCCCTGTGGAGCCTCTCCCGTGCCCACGGCACCACGGTCGAGGCGCTGAAGAGAGCGAACGGCCTGACGACCGACCGGCTCGTTCCGGGCACGGTCCTCCGCCTCCCGGCGGACGCATTGGTGAGCGAGGGCGCCCAACCGACGACCTTCGAGAGCTACGTCGTTCGACCCGGCGACACGCTCTACGACATCGCCAACTTGCACGGTGTGGGCGTCGACGACCTGATCGCCTGGAACGACCTCGACGGAACGCTCATCCGACCCGGTCAGACGCTCTCGCTCCGCGCCCGCGCCGGCGAGACGCCCCCGGCGCCCCTCACCGTCACCGTGCAGCCCGGCCACAGCCTCTGGCAGCTCGCCCGAACACACGACACCACCGTCGCCGCCATTGCGACCGCGAACGGGATCTCGGTGAACGCCGTACTGACCGTCGGCCAGTCGCTCACCATCCCGGGGCGCTACGCCGCGGTAGGGGCGGTCGCGGGCACGGATTCAGAGTCAGGGCCCGATCTCGGCGGTCCAGCACCCGAGACGATCGTCGTGACACCGGGCGAGTCGCTCTGGCAGATCGCCCAGCGAAGCCGCACCAGCGTGAGCGAGATCATGGCGCTCAACGGCCTCCAGAGCGACCGCCTGCACGTCGGGCAGTCCCTCCGGGTGCTCCCCACCGCCGCGCTCGGGCCCGCCCGCGAGATCGAGTTCACGCCGCGACCCGACGTCGGCGGTACGGCGATGGTCTGGCCGCTCGTGGGCAGCATCACGTCGCGCTTCGGGTATCGCCGACTTCGCATCGCCGGCACCAACATGCACTACGGACTCGACATCGACGGCAACGTCGGCGATCCAATCCGCTCCGCCAGCGCCGGCACCGTCACGTTCTCCGGCTGGCGCGGCGGGTTCGGCTACCTGGTGATCGTCGAGCAGGGAGACACGGAGTACTACTACGCGCATGCCTCGGAGCTGCTGGTGAGCGAGGGCCAGTCCGTGGCGCCCGGTCAGGTGATCGCGCGCGTCGGCGCGACCGGCAACGTCACCGGCCCCCACCTACATTTCGAGGTACGTGTCGACGGAACCGCCGTCGACCCCCTGCCCATCCTCGAGGCGCGCGCGAGCCGCTGACGCGCCGCGAGCATCCCCTTTGCATCTCGTCGTCATCGGTGACATCCACGCCCAATCCGGCAAGTTCTGGCGGATCCTGCGCGAGGCCGATCTGGCCGGCGACGACAAGCTACCAACGGATCGCCTGACGGGATCGGCCGACGTCCGGCTGGTGTTACTCGGCGATCTGGTGCACGCCAAGAGCCGCGAGCGCTACGGCGACCTCACGGGCGTCCGGCGCTACGACGAATACAATCCGCGCCACCTCGAGAAGGCGGAAGCCGCACAGGAGGTCTTCCTGCGTGAGGTGCTCGCCTTCCAGGAGCGCGTGCCCCCGGGGCGGATGACGATCCTGCTCGGCAACCACGACTACAACGCCATCGCCGACGATCAAGGACCGCTCCGCACCGACGACGTCTCTCATCTCGAATGGAAAGCGAACTACGGCAACCCCCTCCCCGACGACCTACGGGCGTGGATCTCGGGCTGGGCCTCGGAGCACGTCATCGAGGGGCTCCACTTCGCCCACGTCGGGCCGCTGCCAGAACACAACACCTACGACAACGGCTTCTACCTCGAGAATCGTCGTCGCTGGATCTACGACGAGCGCGACTACCTCGACGGTACGCCGCACCGCCTCGGCGTCTACGGACACACCCCCGTTCGTGGCGGTGTCAACATCGCCTCGCAGGGGCGCGCAGTGCTGCTCGACACGAACGGCCAAGGCGACGAGTACGCCTACCTCGACCTCCAGGTGACGAAGGAAGGCTACCGTCTGCGGATGCGCGGGCTCTTCTTCGACGAGCTGATCGCGCGCGACCTGGCGCGGGGCTGAACCGACACGCGCGCAGCGCGCGGCGCCACGGCATCGAGCGATTCGAAGATCAGGGCGCCGCGGGAGCGACCATCGGTGGCGCCCCCAGGATCGTGGTGCGCTCGAACGACGGCGTGAACACCACCCACGTCTTGAAGGGCTCGAGATCGATACCTCCGTCGGCGGTCCGGAACCGGATGCCCTGTCCCGCGCGCATCTCCCAGAAGCCGCGCACGGCCTTCCCGCGCACGAACAGCGTGGCGTCGCCTCCGCGGAGCGGAATGTAGAGCCGCCCTTCGGCGTCGCCCGGGATGGCGCGGGCCTCGATCGACGCGACGAGCACCGCGTCGACGAGCACGGCTTCGCCGTTCGCGTCGCTGGCACCATCGCCGTTGCGGAGCCAGCGATAGGCGTTGATGCCGCTCTCGTAGCGGAAACCGGTCTCATACGTTGCGCCGTAGCGTACGCGCAGCTCGGTAGCGTCGAAGAGCTCCTCGGCTGGGCGGAAGATGGTGCCCGTCACCGTTCGGCCTCGGCCCATGTCGATACGGTTGACGGCCGTGCGCAACGCGTCGCCGCCAGCGAAGAGGTTGTACGGTGCGCGGCCGTCGCTGCGGCTGAAGAGATCACCGCTGGTGAACGAGTTGATGGTGCGCGCGGCGGTCGTCTGGATCGACGTCATCGCCCCGGGAGAGCCGCCGTCGTGTACGAGAACCGCGTCCATGCTTCGCGCGAGTTCGACGAAGTAGTCGCGGGCGCTGCGCACGGGCCCGACGCGCTCGGGATCGGTGCGGTCGAAGACGAGCAACAGCCGTGTCAGCCCCCCCTCCACCGGCATCTCGTGGATTTGCGACGCCGGCCGAAGGCCGTGCTGTGGGTACCCCGCTACGTTGTCGACGAGCACCGCGAAGGGTCGGGCGAGCTCCTCGCGAAATGGTGCGCGCGGTGGAGCGGGCGATCCCGTCGGGTTCAGGCTCCCGTCGGGACTGGCCGCGGCGCCACGACCGACGGCCGCCTCGTCGATCGCGGGACCGGTCTGGCCGGCGCGAGGCGCGTCGCCGCCCGCGGGGGTGTCGAGATCACGCGTCGACCGCGTGGTCGTGGCAGCAGCGGCAGCGGCGGCATCGATCGTGGGCGCTTCCGTGGAGGGGATTGGGCCGATCACGTCGGCGCGGAGCTGCGGCGTGGGTACGGTCCGCGTGGCAGCGACGGACACCTGCGGCGTCACACCGACCTCGCGTCCGGGACTGACGCTCGCCTGCACGTCGGGGAGCGTCACGGGGCGCGACGCGGCGACCTGCGTCGACACCTGCGGCGTCGGCACGGGCGCCGCCTCCGCGACCGAAGCGCGTACGTTCGGGAGCGGGACCGCCTCGGCCGTCGCCACCGTCACCTGCGGCGTGGGTGCGATCGCGCGGACTTCGGGTACCACCGCGCTCACCGCCGGGGCCGGTACGGGGACGCGCTGCGCGAGTGGCGCCGGCTCGATCTCGGGGATGTCGATCTCGGGCAATGGTGTGGTGGGCACGTTCGCGACGGGCACCTCGGGTGCCGGAGCCGGGAGCGTCGGCTCCGGGCGCGGTGGCGTGGGAGCGGTCTCGGCCTGCTCCGGCGCCGCCGGTGCGGGCGCTGGGGTCGGCGGTTGCGCCGTCTGCGGCGTCGGATCGGGCGTCGCGGGCTCCGGCTCGGGGGCCGCGGCGGCTTGCGGCTCGCCGACCTCGATGTCTTCGACCTGCGGGCGCGCCGTCTGCGGCGCGGCCTCCTCGGACGTCGGCGCCTCGACCGTCTCTTCGGCCAGGGCGGGCGTGCCGATGTCGATCACCAGATAGGTCGGCGGCGCCACGAACGGCTGCGGACGGAGTAGCCACACGGCCAAGAGCAGCACGAGCAGGTGCAGCACGCTCGAGAGCAAGGCGGCGCGGCGGCGGTCACGATCACGCCACCATCGCCCCCACCACGCGCCCATGCCGACCCTCGCGGAGGCGAAGAGCTCACCCGCGGTCGGTCGGCGTGCCGGAGACGCGTTCGCCATACGACCCTCAGTTCCCCGCGGCGATGGCGATGCGCGTGGCGCCCGACTGCTTGATCAGGTCCATCACCCGCACCACCAGCGAGTGGGGAACGGTCCCGTCTGCGCGCAGCACCACCGCGCTCTGCCCACTCGCCTCGATGAGGTCGGCGAGGAGCGCGGGGAGCGTGTCGAGACCGACCGCAGCGCCGCCGACGAAGATCTGCTCGTCACGCGAGACGGTGACCGTCGGCCACTCCGTAGGCGTCGCCTCGGCGGTCTGCGCCTGCGGGAGGTCGACGGGGAGCCCGGTCTCGAGCGAGATGAACGTCGTGGAGACCATGAAGAAGATGATCAGGAGGAAGACCACGTCGACCATTGCGGTGAGGTCGAGACCCACCGGGTTGCGACCGAACCGCGCCCGGGCGGGCGTGAAGCGTCGCGAAGCCACTCAGGCCTCCTCGTCGCGATCGCGCGGTACTCGGAGCGAGCGGACGTGCCGATCGATCTCCTCGTCGTTGGGTTCGCTGCCGAAGAGCGGCGCCGTGGGCTCGGCAGCTTCTGACCGCGTCGCATCGTGCGGCCGTGCCGGGGGCCGGGGCGTGGGCCGCGTGGCGTCGTACCCTGGACGGGCCGACCCGGTAGCCGCCCCGATGGGCGCGACGACGGGCGTCGAGCGCTCACGTACCCGGACGTGAGCGTCCGCGGGCGCCGCCGCGACCGGCGCAGCCTCGCCGACGCGCGGCGCCGGAGCCGATGCGGCCGCACCCTTCGCGGCGTCGTCCTTGTCCTTGCGCGAGGAGACGGTCTGCACCACGTTCGCCATGAGCTCTTCACGGCGCCGATCGACCTCGAGCAGGATGGTGTCGACGCGGCTCGCGAGGTAGTTCTGGCCGATCAGCGTCGGGATCGCCACCACCAGACCGGCGGCGGTGGTGACGAGCGCCTGACCGATACCCCCGGCGAGCACCGCGGGATTTCCCGTGCCCGAGACACTGATCTCGCCGAAGGCGATGATCATCCCCGTCACGGTACCGAGAAGCCCCATCAGCGGCGCGACCTGCGCGATGGTGGCGAGCGGGCGGAGACCCTTCGTGAGGCGCTGCTCTTCTTGTAGCGACGCCTCCTGGAAGGCAGCCTCGACCGCCTGGCGCCCGTAGGGGAGCCGGAGGAGCGCAGCGTGCAACACACGAGCGACGGGGCCGCCGTGCTGCTCGCACGCGTCGAGCGCGAGTTCGAGATCGCGATCACGCACCGCGGCGTTCACGCGCGACATGAGCTGATCGGCGTCGAGTCGCTCGCGAGAGAGCTTGAAGAACCGGACCAGGAACAGGTACACGGCGTAGATCGACAGCAAGGCGATGGCCAGCAGGACGATGCCGCCGGAGATCAGAAGGTCCATTGCACGCTCCCAGGGAAATGACGCATCCAAGCTCCAGCGTACGGAACGAGGCACTGAGCCGAATGAGAAGCCATGAAGGTTCCTCCATACTTCGTCCTGCGGGTGTACGCAGCGCGCGTCATCCGGTGTTGCGCATCCCGGCGGAGACGCCCAGGAGGCTGACCAGCACGGTCTCCTCGAGCGACGTGCGCCCCTCGCCGGAGGTGACGGGCTCCACCCCCTCGGCGGGTACGGCGCGCAGGCGCTGCAGGAGCTCGACCTGCAGGAACGAGAGCGGATCGATGTAGGGGTTGCGGAGCTCGATCGCGCGCTGCAAGGTGGAGTCGTGCTCGAACGGCGCCTTCCCCGTGGCGGCCGTGACCGCCGCCACGGTGCGCCGGTACTCCTCCTCGATGCGCGGCCAGAACCGCGCTCGCAGCGCGTCCGGCACCAGGTCGAGATAGGCGCGGAAGATGCCGAGATCGGCCTTGGCGAGGCTCATCTGGGCGAAGTCGAGCACGGTGGTCACGAACGGCCACTCGCGCACCATCTCGCGCAGCAACTCGGGGTCGATCGTGTCGAGTCCGCTCCCGAGACCGTACCAGCCGGGGAGGTTGGCGCGGCATTGGGTCCAGGAGAAAACCCACGGTATGGCGCGGAGATTGCCGAGGGCGCGGTCGCCCGGGCGCCGCGCGGGCCGGGATCCGATGTTGAGGCGGCTGATCTCCTCGATCGGCGTGACCGCGTGATAGAAATCGAGGAAACCGTCCGCTTCGAGCAGATCGCGGTAGCGCTCGCGCGCCGCTTCGGCCGCCGTGGCGAGCGCGGCACGGTAGTGCTCGGGGACGCCCGCGAGGGGCTTCGTGTCGCGCGCGGAGGCTCGCAGGAAGGCGTGGACGACCTGCTCGAGGTGCCGGTGGGCGAGGTCGGTGTCGGCGTAGCGGTCGGCGAGCGCCTCGCCTTGCTCGGTGAGGCGCATCCGACCGCCGAGTGACCCCGGAGGCTGCGCCAAGATGGCGGTGCCCGTCGGCCCGCCGCCGCGACCGATGGAGGTGCCGCGCCCGTGGAAGAGCCGGAGCGTGACCCCCGCCTCGCGGCAGACCGCAGCGAGCCCCTCCTGCGCCTCGTAGAGCGCCCAATTCGCAGCCAGGAAGCCGGCGTCCTTGTTCGAGTCCGAATACCCGATCATGACTTCCTGCACGCCGCGGCGCCGCACGTGTGTGCGGTAGGCGGGGACCTCGAAGAGGGTCGCCATGATGCGCGGCGCCGCTCGTAGGTCGGCCTCGGTCTCGAAGAGCGGCGTGACGTCGAGGTGGGGCACGCCGGCCTGCTTCGCCAACACGAGCACCTCGAGCACGTCGGAGACGCCTTCCGTCATGGAGACCACGTAGTTGCCGAAGGCGTCGTCACCGTGTCGCTGCCGCACGCGCCGCACTACCCGCAGCACGTCGAGCGCTCGTCGCGCCTCGTCGCCCATGGGGGCGTCGGGGCGGAGCAGGGGCCGCCGATCATCGAGTTCACGCGCCAGCGCCCCCACGCGCCCCGGCTCGTCGAGGGTGCCGTAGTCACTGCGCACACCCGCCCGCTCGAAGAGATCCGACACGGCCCGCTCGTGGACGGCGGAGTGCTCCCGCACGTCGAGCGGTGCGAGACCGAAGCGGAACGCCTGCGCGCGGTAGCGCACCGGCCGCACGAACGCGCGCGCGGCGCGCTCCCCCTGAGCGCGGTGGAGCGTCTGCTCGAGCAACGCGAGATCGGCAACGTACGCGTCGGCACCCCCCTCGTATGCGCCCGGCGCGACGCCGCGGCCAGGCTCCGCGCGCACCACCTCCGAGCCTCGCTCGGCGAGGAGCGCAGCGTGCACGTGGAAGAGCCGTCGCCGGAAGGGCTCGCGCTCGAAGCGCGTCGCCGCGCCGTGCTCGGCCTCGACCTCCGCGAGGTCGTCGCGGAACATGCGCGTGAGCGTCACGCGCCCCTCCCATTGCGAGAGGCGCTGCACGAGCCCATCGACGTCCTCGAGGTGGCGCTCGAGCGCCGCGTCGACCTGCAAGGCGTACGCCTCCGCCATCACCTCGGGGGTGACGTTCGGGTTGCCGTCGCGGTCGCCACCGATCCACGAGCGGAAGCGGAGCACCGGTGGGAAGGGATCGACCGTGGCGTCGTCGTAGTAGGTACGCAATGCGTCCTCGAGATCGCTCATCACCCGCGGGACCGCGTCGAGGAGCGAGCGGCGGAAGTAGTAGAGGGCGCTCTTGACCTCGTCGAGCACCGTGGGGCGCTCGTGCACCAGTTCGCGCGTCTGCCAGAGGGTGGCGATGTCGGCGCCGACCTCGTCGAGGAGCGCCTGTCGGCCCTGCGGCGGGAGCTGCCGCTCACCGAGCGCACGCATCGACTCCGCGATGCGCTCGAGCTTGAGCCGCACCGTGTAGCGCTTCACCTCGGTGGGATGAGCGGTGATGGTGAGTTGGACGTCGAGCTCGGCGATGAAGCGGCGTACCTCCTCACGAGACCAGCCTTCGTCGACGAGCCCTTTGACGGCGGCCGCGATCGATTCACTCCGGGGCCGCTCCACCGTGGCGGCCCCCTCTCGGATGCGGTTCACACGCACGCGGTGGATCTCCTCGGCCACGTTCGTGAGCTGGAAGAAGATCGAGAAGGCGCGCAGCACCCGCTCCGCGGTCGGCAGGTCCATGTCGGCGATGAGCTCGCGCAGCTCACGCGTGGCGGGCGTGGGGACCGCCAGCGCGCGTGGGCCCTCGTCGCGCTCCGCCGCCTCCTCTGCGCGCCGCCGCTTGGTGAGCGCCCGGACGCGCTCGACGATCTCGAACACGCGCTCCCCCTCGAGCTCCCGCACGATGTCACCGAGGGTGCTGGCGAGGAGGTCGACGTCGTGTCGGAGCTGTGTGAAGGCCGCCTCCTCGAGGGCGGCGAGCCCGGAGGGGTCCACGGGGGCGCCGTTCGCGGCGCCTGCTCCCTCGCTCATGATTCATCCTCGCCGGCGACGCCGTTCGCGCGCCACTGGAGGCGCTCGATGTGCTTCGCGCGCCGACCCTCGATCTCGATGACCACGGCGCAGAGGGTGCCCGACCCCGTCGCCGGCTTGAAGCGTCGCGGGCGCTTCGTGAGCTGGCGCGCATGCACCTCCTCGAACTGGAGGCCGATCGAAGAGTGCTGCACACCGCTCATGCCGACGTCGGTGATGGAGGCGGTGCCGTCGACGACGATCTCGTCGGCCGTCTGCACGTGGGTGTGCGAACCGATCACCGCGCTCGCGCGCCCTTGGAGGTGGTAGGCCATCACCTTCTTCTCGCTCGTCGCCTCGGCGTGCATCTCGATGATCACGGCGTCTTCCGGACCGGCGGCGTCGACGATCGCGTCGGCGGCTGCGAACGGATCGTCGCCGGCCTCGACGAAGACGCGGCCCATCACCTGTCCCACGGTTGCGCGAGCACCGTTGCGTGCCTGCACGCTCACGTGTCCGAGTCCGGGCGTGCCCACCGGGTAGGTGGCGGGCCGGATGAGGCGCGGCGTCTCCTCGAGGAGCTCGGCCGCTTCCGCCTGGTCGAAGGCGTGATTCCCGAGAGTGACGACGTCGACGCCGGCGGTTCGCAACTCCTGGAAGTGCTTGCGCGTGATGCCGAAGCCGCCGGCCGTGTTCTCGCCGTTCGCGACGATCAGGTCGTACTCGGCGGCGTGCGCCTGTAGGTAGCGCTGCACCACGCGGATGCCGGGGGTGGCGAAGACGTCGCCGATGAAGAGAACGCGCATGCACGTACGGTACCGCAGCCCGGCACGTCCCCTCGTCGAGCGCGTTCGGGCGGTACTGGACGGTGTTAGCGTGTGTGCCATGGACTTCGACGCCGTCGACCGGGCCATCCTCGAGCGCCTCCGCGTGGACGGTCGGGCGACGCACGCTCAGATCGCCAAGGAGGTCGGCCTCTCGGCGCCCGCGGTGGGTGAGCGGATCCGCAAGCTCGAGGCGGCCGGCGTGATCGTCGGCTACCGCGCCGTTCTCGACCCCGGCAGCGTGGGGCTCGGCATATGCGCCTTCGTGGCGATCTCGCCGCAGCCGCGCAAACCCGCCGCCGCACTCGTCGAGCGGCTGCTGGCGATGCCGGAGGTGGAGGAGCTCCATGCGGTGGCGGGCACGTACGCTTACGTCGCGAAGGTGCGCGTCACCGACACCCCCGCCCTCGATGCGTTCCTCGATCGGCTCTTCATGCTCGACGGCGTCGAACGGACGGAGACGACGATGGTGTTGCGCACGAACGCCGAGCGCTCGCCCCACCTGCCGTTCGCGCCGGAGAGGTCGTGAAGGGCGCCGGCCGCGACGTGATCGTACGGAGGCTCGTCGACGACGATGTGGAGCGCTACCTCGAGTTGCGAGACGTTTCCTTCGGGTACCCGGGCGGCGACGATATCCGTGCCGAAATCGCGGGGCGGATGGCGACCACGTGGGGGGCGTTTCGCGGAGACGCCTTGGCAGCGAGCCTCGCCGACCCGCGCTTCGAGGTGTACGTGGCGGGCGTGCGCGTGCCGATGGCCGGCGTGGCCGCCGTCCAGACGGCGCCCGAGCACCGTCGACTCGGCCTCGCCGCGCGGCTCCTGCGGCACGCACTCGAGATCGCGCGCGACGATGGCATCGGCTGGAGCCTCCTCTATCCCTTCGATCCTCGCTTCTACACCCGCTACGGCTGGCAGGGGTTGTCGACTGGCGTCACGCTGGAAATGCCGCTCGAGCGCCTCGCTGGCGGCGCCCTCGCCGACGCCACGCGCGTCACGAGCGATCTGCGCGGCGCCTTCCAGGCGCTCTACGCCCGCTGCGCCGTCGGCTGGACGTTCGCGAACGCGCGCACGATCGGGCCGTGGGACGTCTGGGAGGATCTTCTCGCCGAACCTGGCCAGCAGGGGCTCGCGTACCGACTCGATGATGCCTACGTGGTGCTGCAGCATCACTACGAGGACGACCAACACGGCCCCGTGCTCCGCGTTCGGGACCACGCTCACGCGAGTGCGAGTGGACGCCGCGCACTCCTCGCGCTGCTCGCGTCGTTCGCCGGGCAGTCGTCGAAGATCGTGATCGACGTTCCCGCGACCGATCCGCTGGCGTGGGACTGGTCGGGTTGGTACGCGAAGCACGCCCGGAAGACGCTCATGGCTCGCGTCGCCGACGTACCGAGCGCGATCGCGCGCCTGCGTGCCCGGACGTCGACGGGCGAGCGTATCGACCTCGACCCGTGCACCGTCACGATCCGCGACGCGTTCGCCCCCTGGAATGAAGGCTCCTGGCGCGTGACGCCCGGCCCCGACCGCTGCGTGGTGGCGCGCTCTGACCGCGCCATCACGACGCTCGACGTCCGCGGCCTCGCACTGCTGCTCTCCGGCGCGGTCACACCACGCACCGTGATACTCGCAGGACTCGCGGAGGGCGACCACGCCGCGCTCGACACCCTCGCGACCCTCGCGGCCGGCCGCACGCCGTACCAAGCCCCCGTCGACGCCTTCTAGCGGGTCGCGGCTCGCTCCTGCGTCCGGACTGCCTCGAGAAACCATGGCGGCAGACGCGCCGCTTGCCGCGCGAGGAACGCCGGGGCGTCGGCGTCGAGCAGGTAGGTGACGGCGTGGTCGTCCTCGCTTCGCACCGCGCGCCCGTACGCCTGGACGAGCGTGAGGCAGGTACGCCAATCGTACCAGTGCGGGTCGCGCGCGCGGCGCGCGGCGACCTGCGGATCACCGAGGTAGGGGTACGGGATCTTGCAGATGACCTGGAAGCGCGCGAGGTCGTCGGCGAGGTCGAGCCCTTCCGTCATGGAGGGGGTGACCAGGACGGTCGGCTCGGGCCGGGTGAGGTGGTCCTCGAGTGCCGACTGCCGACCACCGGCGTCGTAGTGGGTGATGGCGCGGCGCCGCAGTTCTCGCGGGAGCGCGTCGACGAGCGCACGCGCGATGCGGTAGGAGTGCGTGTGCACGATCCCCTTCTCGGCGTCGTGATCTTCGAGGATGGCGATCACGGCAGCCGCGAGCTTGGGCAATTCGCGCTCCTGGTGATGACGGGTGAGCCGGGCCGAGGGGCGCACGACGAGCGGCCGGCGTTCGGGGGGGAAGGTCGACGGGAGGCGCACCACGGCCGCTTCGTCTTCGTCCACCCCGAGCGACCGCAGGAACGTGGGGGCGTCGAGCACTGTGGCGGAGAGCATCAGGACCCGCTCTCCGATGCCGAGGAGGAGCTCGTCGGCGAGCGGCGCCACCTCCACCGGCTTCCACGACACGAAGGGGCCGCGGTCGCTCCGTCCGGTCTCGACCACCCATTCGACGCCGTCGCCGTGCGAGTCGACGAGCCAGCGGAGCCGCCGCACCTGCCCCGCCAACCACTGCAGGTCTTGGAGCTTGAGGAGGTCGCTACCCGTGGGCGTGGCGCGACGCGCGATGCTCGACTCGAGGTCGACACGGCGCGCTGCGAGCCGAGGCAGCAGATCCTCCGCGATCTCGATCGCGTACTCCGGGTCGATGAAGGCCGGGAGTCGCTCCTCCACCCCGGCGCGTTCGAGTTCGAAGTCGCCGATGCGAACGTGCAGGTACGCCATGAGCATCGCCTCGGCGTTGTGGGCCTCGTCGAGCACCAGCAACTCGCGCGCCGCGAAGGGGCCACCGTCGTGGATCTGATGGAGGAATCCAGCGTAGTTCATGAGCGCGACACCCGACGCGAGTGCGTCGTCGCGGGCGACGAAGTAGTCGCAGGCATCGCGGAGGTGGCAGGGCCAGCCGGAGATGCACGGTCCGGCGGCGGCGTTCGCGGCGCCGACCTCGCAGCCGTAGGTCGCGCGCCCCTTGAGCAGGGCGAGTTCGGGGTAGTCGCGACCGTACTGATCCTGGAGGATCTTCTGTGCGGTGAGGATGTAGGCGCTCTTCGCGTCGCGCGCGAGTGTGACGCCCAACGCACTCTTGCCCGCCCCGGTGGGGGCCTCGATCACCACCACGCGCGCACCGGCGTCGAAGGCCTCGCGAGCGGCGTCGAGCGCCTCGCGCTGCCCTGAGCGGAACGTGGCGAAGGGGAAGGCGGCGCGAGGCGGCACGTCGCACGCTATCACGCGCTCGCCGGGGCCTTTCCCGCCGCCCGGTTCGGGCCGAGGGGACGTGCTGCACGCACGGCGCTCCACACCATGAGGAACGGCCGACTCGCGTCGGCCGTCGTGTCGTGCGTGGTGCCGAGGAGGGGACTTGAACCCCTACGACCTTGCGGCCACCAGCCCCTCAAGCTGGCGCGTCTACCAATTCCGCCACCTCGGCGAACTCACATGCGAGCGGGAGCACACGCGACCGATCCCGGAAGGCTCGGGCGCGACTTGTGATTCTAGCACCCTCACGCCCCCTGTCAACGCGGTCGGGGCGTCATGGGCGGTACGCTGACCCGATGATCGGACGCACATGACGCCGCTACGATGGCAGCGCATCGACGAGGTGCTCCGCCGCCGCCAGCCCGACCTCACGCTCCTCGCCGAGGACGTCTACAAGCCCCACAACCTCTCGGCCATGCTCCGCTCCGCGGACGCGGTCGGGATCGGCACCGTGCACGCGGTCACGCCCACGGGGGGCGTCCCCACCTTCAACGCCACGAGCGCGAGCGCCGACAAGTGGGTCGCGCTCGTTGCGCACGCCACGCTCGCCGAGGGCCTCGAGCCCGTGCGCGGCGCCGGCATGCAGGTACTCGCCGCCCACTTCGCGAGCGACGCGATCGATTTCCGCGACGTCGACTACACGCGCCCGACGTGCATCGTGCTCGGCAACGAGAAGCACGGTGTGAGCCTCGCCGCCGCCGACGCGGCCGACGCGCACGTGATCATCCCCATGCTCGGGATGGTGAGTTCGCTCAACGTCTCCGTCGCCACGGCGGTGATCCTCTTCGAGGCGCAGCGGCAACGGCGAGAGGCGGGCATGTACGACACCCCGACGCTGAGCGGGCGCGAACGCAACGATCAAGCCATCCGCTGGATGCATCCCCGTGTCGCCGCCCACTACGACGCCGCCGGGCTCACACTGCCGACGCTCGCGCCGGATGGATCACTCCCGGCCGGCGTCGCCGTCGCCTCCGGCGGCGACCACACCGACCCGGCATAGCGCTCTTCCGCGCGGGCGAAGCCAGCGGAGCTGACCAACGTCGGCCGCCATGCAGTCGCTCGGGCGGCCGCCGATTACCGTGACGCATGCGACCGTCGCCCCCCCTCACCCATGCACCCCGACGCCTCGTGAACATCGCCGTACTCCTTGCCGGTCTCGCGCTCACCTCCGCGGCCCCCGCGCAGCAGCTCGAGGTCGTGGCGAGCGGGTTCGAGCGCCCCCTGAGCATCACCCACGCAGGTGACGGCAGCGACCGCCTCTTCGTGCTCGAGCAGCGCGGGACCGTTCGGGTGCTGTCGGCCGAGCGGCACCTCGAAGATGACTTCTTCCTCGACCTACGCGACCGCACGCGGGCGCAGGGTGAGCGTGGGATGCTCGGGCTCGCCTTCCACCCGGACTTCGCGGCGAACGGCCGCCTCTTCGTGCACTACACCGACCACATCGGCACCTCCACGCTCTCGGAGCTCCGCTCTGCCGATCGCGCGAGCGTCGACGCCGCGACGGAGCGCGTGGTGTTGACGCA
Organism: Trueperaceae bacterium; assembly: GCA_013697735.1. Lineage (GTDB taxonomy): Bacteria > Deinococcota > Deinococci > Deinococcales > Trueperaceae > SKWV01. The sequence goes on from JACCWH010000159.1 coordinate 18,711, forward strand.
GTCGCAGCCCTTCGCCAACCACAACGGTGGCCAGATCGCCTTCGGTCCCGACGGGTACCTCTATCTTGCGCTGGGCGACGGCGGCTCGGGCGGCGATCCCGCGCGCGTCGGCCAGGATCTCGGGACGTGGCTCGGCACGCTGCTGCGCATCGACGTCGATCGCGCCGCACCCTACGAGGTCCCGGCAGACAACCCGTTCGTGGCGACGGAGGGAGCGCGCCCGGAGATCTGGGCCTACGGACTGCGCAACCCGTGGCGCTTCTCCTTCGACGACGACACTGGCGACCTCTGGATCGCCGACGTGGGCCAGAGCGCCGTCGAGGAAGTGAACGTGCAGCCCGCGGACTCGAGCGGTGGCGAGAACTACGGGTGGCGCGTGATGGAGGGCGATCGCTGCTTCGATCCACGACAGGGCTGCCCGACGGACGGCCTGGTGCTGCCGGTGATCGCGTACACCCACGCCAGTGGCTGGGGTCGCTCGATCACCGGCGGCTACCTCTACCGCGGCGACGACGTGCCAGCGTTGCACGGCGCCTACGTGTTCGGGGACTTCGTCAGTGGCCGGATCTTCGTCGCGGAGGGCTCCGGAACGCAGTGGCAGGCGCGCCCGCTGCTCGACGCCGGCTTCGGCATCTCGACGTTCGGCCAAGACGAAGGCCGCGAGCTCTACATCGCCGACTACGGCGGCGGCCGCGTGCTCCGGTTCGTCGACTGAACGCCTGCGCCGCATCTCGTGCGACCCGTCTCGTGCGCCGACCGACGGGGGCGACTGGGGGCCCGGGATAGAATCCCGGCGTGAAGCACCTCGTCCCGAGGCACGTCCCGTGAGGTTCGAGTACGTCGTCCGCGATCTCGGTCGCCTCCCCTACCGCGACGCGTGGGACGTGCAGCTCCAGACGCACGCCGACGTCGCCGAAGGTCGGCTGCCGCCGACGCTCCTGCTCGTGGAGCACCCCCCCGTGATCACCTTCGGGCGAGGCGGTGGCCGCGAGCACCTACTCGAGAGCGAGGAGCACCTCCGCGAGCGCGGCTTCGATCTGGTCGACGTCGAGCGCGGCGGCGACGTCACGTACCACGGTCCCGGGCAACTCGTCGGCTACCCGATCTTCCCCGTCGGGCGGCGCGTGCGCTCCTACCTGCGCTCTCTCGAGGCGGCCATGATCCGGACCTTCGCCGCGTTCGGGATTCCGACCTACGGCACCCCGGGCTACGCCGGCGTCTGGGCGGGCGACGAGAAACTCGTCGCCATCGGCGTCGCGATCAAGCGCAACGTCGCCTTCCACGGCTTCGCCGTGAACGTCCACACCGATCTCGCGCACTTCGGAGCGATCGTGCCGTGCGGGCTCCACGACAAGGGCGTGACGAGCCTGAGCGCGCGCCTCGGCCGGCACGTCACCCTCTTCGAGGTCGTCAGCCCCCTCCTGCACGCCCTCCGCGAGGAGTTCGACCCGGCGTACGCGGCTCTGGATGCCTCGCCCACCCACGACCCGATGGCGGCGGCAGCCGAAGCTCCGCTCGACGCGGCGGAAGCAGCCTTCGTGGTGCCGTTCGACCCGCAAGGCCCTACTGCAGGGGCGGCGGCGGCACGTGCGGAGGGCGCCGCGCCATGAGCGACGCACGCCCGTCGAAGGTCGTCAAGAACGGCATCGCCACGCCGCGCAGCGAACGCGGTGGTGCATCGGTCCGTGCGGCGAGGCAGCCGAAGCCCGACTGGCTGCGCGTGAAGCTCCCGACCGGCGGCAAGTATCAGGACGTCAAGGAAAACGTGCGTGCGCACGGGCTCTCCACGGTGTGCGAAGAGGCGATGTGCCCGAACATCGCCGAGTGCTGGACGGCGGGCACGGCGACCATCATGCTGATGGGCTCGGTCTGCACGCGCGCCTGCCGCTTCTGCGCCGTCGACACCGGGAACCCGCGCGGGCGCCTCGATCCCGACGAACCACGGCTCGCTGCCGAATCGGTTCGGCTCATGGGGCTCTCCTACATCGTGCTCACGTCGGTCGACCGCGACGATCTCCCCGACGGCGGTGCGAGCCACTATGCGCGCTGCGTACGGGAGATCAAGCGCGTCAATCCCGCCACTGCAGTGGAGGCGCTCACCCCAGACTTCCAGGGCGTCACCGACCACGTGCAGCTGGTGCTCGATTCAGGCATCGAGGTCTACGCGCAGAACGTCGAGACGGTCCGACGCCTCACCCACCCCGTGCGCGATCCGCGCGCTTCGTACGACCAGACCCTGGCGGTGCTCGCCTACGCCAAGCGCGCCCGCCCCGACGTGCTCACGAAGACGAGCCTCATGCTCGGTCTGGGCGAATCCGACGACGAGATCATGGAGGCGTTGCGCGACCTGCGTGCGATCGGCGTCGACATCGTCACCTTCGGGCAGTACCTGCGACCGACGTCGGCGCACCTCGCGGTCGAGCGCTGGGTCACGCCGTCGGAATTCGACGCCTACCGCGTGGCGGGCCTCGAGCTCGGCTTCCTCGAGATCGTCTCCGGACCGCTCGTGCGCTCGAGCTACCGCGCGGAGCGCGCGCTCGAGAAGAACAACGTCGGCCTCGCCGGCTCCGCCGTGGGCGGCTGAGGCTCGCACGACTCAGCGCGGCGCGAGCTCGACGCTGCAGACTCGTTCGAGGAAGAGTTGGTGCAGGGCGTCGTCGCCCGCGAGTTCGGGATGGAAGACGGTCGCCAACACCCGATCCCCCAGCACAGCCACGGGATCGCCGTCGAAGGACGCGAGCGTGGCCACGCCGCTGCCGACACGTACGATCCGCGGTGCCCGAATGAAGACGCCGTGGAACGGCGCGTCGAGGCCGTCGACGTCGAGATCGGCCTCGAACGACGCCACTTGCCGGCCGTAGGCGTTGCGCGCTACGCCGAGGTCGAGCAGACCGAGCCGCGGCTGGTCGGGATGCCCCTCGATGTCGCGTGCGACGGCGATGGCGCCGGCGCACGTGCCCCAGACAGCGCCGCCCGCAGCGTGGAACGCGGGAATCGCCTGGTCGAGCCCGTAGGCACGCATCAGCTTCGCCATCGTGGTCGATTCGCCGCCGGGTATGACGAGGCCGCCGATCCCGTCGAGGTGGGCGGGCTTGCGTACCTCCACCACGCGCGCGCCGCGGCGCTCGAAGGCGCGTCGATGCTCACGGAATGCGCCCTGGAGCGCGAGGACGCCGACGACGGGCGTGGTGGTCACTGCGAGGGCGCTTGGACGGCGCGCACGCCGCGGAGGAGGGCGCGTGCGACGACCTCCTGGACGGCGACGGAGAGCGCGCCGAGCTCGACGAGCGGACCGAGCGCCGTAGTCGCAACGTAGGCCGTGTCGCCGTCGAAGACCGTGTGTGATGGGCGGGTCACGCGTGCGATGCCGATGTGGGCCGAGAGCGACAGGGCGTTCGCCTGCGCCTTCGTGAGCGGCGCGTCGGTGACCACGGCGACGAGCGTGGTGTTCACGCCGTTCGGCGGGGCGAACTGCGCGAGCACCGCTTCGGGATCGGTGCCGAGTCCGCAGCCGGCGACGATCGTGCCCGTGGCAGGATCGACGATGTCGCCCACGGCGTTGCTGATCGCGATCGCGCCGACCAGGGCGCCGCGTACCCGCATGAGCGCACTCCCGAGCCCGGAACGCTGCGCGCCCTCGAAGCCCGCGATCTTCCCCACCATCGCGCCCGTCCCCGCGCCGACCGCGCCCTCCTCCACGGGGTCGGCGCTCGCCCGCGCGGCGGCGGTCTCACCGTCGGCGGCGGTGGGTCGCACCGACGCGTTGCCGCTCGTGAGGTCGTATATCACCGCCGCTGGCACGATCGGCACGATGCCACCCGGCGTCACGTAGCCCACGCCGCGGGCCTCGAGCCAGCGCATCACGCCGTCGGCAGCGGCCAAGCCGAACGCCGAGCCACCGGTGAGGACGAGGGCGTGCGCGAGGTCGACCGTCTTCTCGGGTGAGAGCAGCGCCGATTCGCGCGATCCCGGCGATGGACCGAGGATCAGCCCGGAGGTGACCGCACCGGCGTCCGGCAGGAGGATCACGGTGCAGCCCGTGCGCGCGACCGCGTCGTGCCAATGGCCGACGCGCACGCCGAGAACGGCCGTGAGGGTCTCGTTGTAGGTCACTGGCCGGGCTCCGGCGTGCCTTCACCCTCGACGCCCGGGAGATCGGCGGGGGCGCCGCCGAGGTACGCTCCGAGGTCCATGGGCAACACCTCGATCACCTCGAGGAACTCGAGCGGCGTGTTGGCGGTGGCGCGCGATCCGTCGCGGCCGTCGACCACGAGCTCGATCTTGAGTGACGAACCGACCCCCACGTTGGTGATGTCGGTCGCCGCGCTGAAGGCGGCGCGCGTACCATTCGCCGAGATGGCGCCCGTGCGCCTATCGATGGTGTGGAACTCGACCCCCTCGGGTACCGGGAAGCCCTCGGCCGTGCTCGGCCGTCCCTGCAGTGCCCGCGTGACGAAGTCGTTGAACACGTAGATCGGCTGCCGTGAGCTGGTGACGGTCTCGCGCGTGCCGTCGGAGTTCGTCATGGTGCGGGGCATCGACGTCGAATCGTCGTTCCCCATCCAGACGAGCGCCGTCATCCCGGGGGTGGCGCCCACGAACCAGATGTCGCGATCGTCGTTGGTGGTGCCGGTCTTGCCGGTCACCCACCGCCCCGGCACGTCGACGCGCCAGGAGAGGGCGGTCGGGTTGCGATCGATCACGTTGCCGCGCAGGGTGTCGAGCATGACGTACGCCGTCTCCGGCGACCAGACCTGTTTCCGCCGGGGTTGAGCTTGGTAGAGCACGTTGCCGTCGGCATCCTCGACCCGCGTGACGAGGTGCGCCTCGACCTGCTCACCGGCGTTCGCGAAGGCGCCGAACGCGCTGGCGTGGGCGAGCGGCGTGACCTCGAAGGTACCGAGCGCGATCGAGTAGTAGGGTTGGATGTTGTACCCCAACTCACGCGCGCGCTCGGCGACGGCCTGGGCGGAGGCCGCCTCGAGCGCCTTCACGGCCGGGATGTTGCGCGATTGGTTGAGGTTCTCCCGGACCGTCTGCGCGCCCGAGAACGTGTTGTCCCAGTTGCGCGGCTCCCACGCCGGCTGGCCGCGCTGGAAGAAGGTCTCGGGCGCGTCGACGAGGACCGTCCCCTGATGCATGCCGCCGCGCTCCATCGCCGCCGCGTACACGATCGGCTTGAACGACGAACCCGGCTGTCGCCGGGCCTGCGTCGCCCGGTTGAACTCACCCGAGGGGACGCCGTCGCGAAGTTTCTCCCCCACCATCGCGAGGATCCCGCCGGTGGCATGATCGATCGCCACGATCGCCATCTGCGCACCCTCGGGCACCTCGGCGCGACGGGCAGCGTCGTTCGCGGCGCGCTGCGCCTGCACGTCGACCGTCGTGAAGACGCGCAGGCCCCCCTGGCCGAAGACGACCGCGTCTCCGAAGCGCGAGAGCAGGAAGCGTCGAACCTCGAAGAGCACGTGCCGCGAGAGGTCGGAGGAGACGCTGGACTGCACCAGGACCTCTTCGCCCGTGCGAACCGTCTCGAGCACGCTCCCCTCACCGTCGTAGCGGACGCTCCAGCCGCGTGGCTGCAGCGGGTAGCGCCACGTCTGATCGGCGAGCCGCTGCGAGATGGTGCCCTGGCGGACCATCCGGTTGAGCACCTCGCGCATGCTCGCGCGCGAGCCGCTGAAGTCGTCGTGCCGGACGTTCGGCGCCGGAATGAGGCGGGCGAGGTAGAGCCCTTCGGCGAGGTTGAGTTCGCTCGGCTCCTTGCCGAAGTACGTCTGCGCTGCGGCTCGGATCCCGTAGACGTTCCCGCCCCAGAAGACGACGTTGACGTAGCGCTGCAGGATCTCGGCCTTCGTGAGCCGGCGCTCGAGCTCGATGGCGAGCATGAGCTCCTTGGCCTTGCGCTCCATCGAGCGGTCGCTGCGCAGGTCGTAGAGGACCGTATTCTTCACGACCTGCGTGGTGATGGTCGAGCCACCGCGGTCTGCGTCTCCGAGGAACTCCTCGTAGAACGCGCGCGCCACCGAGAGCGGATTGAAACCGAAGTGCGAGAAGTAGTCGAAGTCCTCGTAGGCGACGATCGCCTGCAGCGCGGCGGGCGAGATCTCGTCGAGACCGACGGGAATGCGGTTCGTGGACTCCCGATCCTCGCCGACCACGGGGACGATCTGGCCGATCTGCGTCCCGTCGCGCGCGAACACGAGCGACGTGGACGTGAACTCGAGTGCATCGAGACCCTCGAGGCTCGGAAGTTCCGCCGACCACTTCATCGCCGACGCACCGAACAGCGCCGTAACGCTGAGCACCAGCGTAAGCACGAGCAGAAACGCGCCTTGCAGCAGCTTCCGTGTCATATACCGCATCGTACCAGCGACACCCACCCCGACCGACCCCCGAGGCAACGCTCCACCGCGCCCCCTACGCCCACTCCCCTCCCAACCGCGGCGCGGCGTCCCCCACGGAGGGGGATCGGCGCCCCAGCGCCGGCCGCAGGCCCCCCTCCGTGGGGGACGCCGCGCCGCCCGCGCTCACCAGCCCCGAACAGCCAACAGCTCGTCATCCCGCAGCGTATCGATGTTGATGCCGACCATCGCCTCGCCGAGACCGCGCGAGATCTTGGCGAGCTCGTCGGGGTCGTTGTAGTGGGTCACGGCCTTGACGATCGCCTCGGCGCGACCGAACCAGGCCCGCTCCCGCTCACCCTTCTCGGTGACGCCGGGGGCGCTCTTGAAGATCCCGGAGCCCACGAAGACGCCATCGAGTCCGAGCTGCATCATCATGGCGGCGTCGGCGGGGGTGGCGATCCCGCCGGCAGCGAAGTTGACCACCGGGAGCGAGCCGTGTTCGTGCACGTAGACCACCAGGTCGTAGGGGGCGCCGTGGTGCTTTGCGAACGTCATGAGCTCTTCGCGCGGCAGCGCCTGCAGTGCGCGGATGGCGCCGAGCACGGAGCGCGCGTGCCGGACTGCTTCGACCACGTTGCCGGTGCCGGCTTCGCCCTTGGTGCGGATCATGGCGGCGCCTTCACCGATGCGCCGAAGCGCCTCGCCGATCTCGGTCGCGCCGCACACGAACGGCACGGTGAAGGCCTGCTTGTCGATGTGGTACGACTCGTCGGCCGGCGTGAGCACCTCGGACTCGTCGATGTAGTCGACCCCGAGCGCCTGCAGGATCTGCGCCTCCACGAAGTGGCCGATGCGCACCTTGGCCATCACCGGGATGTCGACCTCGTCCATGATGGCCGAGATCATGTCGGGGTCGGACATGCGGGCCACGCCGCCCTGCACGCGGATATCGGCGGGAACACGCTCGAGGGCCATAACGGCGGTTGCGCCGGCGTCCTCGGCGATGCGCGCTTGTTCCCTGGTGACGACGTCCATGATGACGCCGCCCTTGAACATGTCCGCGAACCCGGTCTTGACCGTCGCTGTTCCGAATAGCTTGTCGCTCATGAGTGCTCGCTCCTCCACGACTCGGGTGCTACGACGTGCCGACCCGGATCGTCATCCGCTCCATGGTGCCATAGCGCGGCGCCATGAGCGCGGTGGACGCGACGCTTTCGGGATCACGCGCATCGGCGCGTCAGGTCGCGGCGGGCGCCGCTCGTCGGGTGAAGGCGGCGTAGCGCTCCAGGAGTTCGAGCCCCGCACCGCTGGCGATCACGTCCAGCGCGTGCGTGACGCCGAGCGGCAGGTCGTCCGCGGCGTCCGCGAGATAGAGCGCGGCGCCGGCAGCGAGGGCGACCACGTCGCGGTGCGCACGCGGGCCACGTCCAGCGAGCACCGCGCGCGCGGCGGCGGCGTTCTCGTCGGGGCCGCCACCGGCGATCGCGTCGCGCGGCGCCCGCTCGACGCCGAGCTCCTCGGGTGTCACGCGACGCGTGTGTACGGAGCCGTCGCGCGCGAGCTCGCTCACCACGCTCTCGCCGCTCACGGCGAGGTCGTCGAGGCCGTCGCCGTGGACCACGAGTGCGCGCTCGAGACCGAGACCGCGGAGCACCTCGGCGAGCATCTCGGTGTGGGCAGCGTCGTAGACGCCCATCAGGTGTCGGCGCGCGTCGGCGGGGTTGGTGAGCGGGCCGAGGTTGTTGAACACCGTGCGCGCCTGCAGGTCGGCCCGGATCGGCGCCACGAAGCGCATCGCAGGGTGATGGTGGCGGGCGAACACGAAGCCGACGCCGAGCGTGGCGATCGCCTCCGACACCGCCTCCGGGGGAATGTCGACGCGGACGCCGAGGGCCTCGAGCACGTCGGCCGAGCCGGAGCGTTTCGTGACGCCGCGGTTGCCGTGCTTGGCGACGCGCACGCCGCCCGCCGCAGCCACGAACATGGCGGTGGTCGATACGTTGATGGTCGAGACACCCGTGCCGCCGGTCCCGCAGGTGTCGACCACGGGCCCTTCCCACGTGATGGGTACGCGCACCGCTCGCTCCCGCATCGCCCGGGCGAAGCCGACGATCTCGTCGACGGTCTCGCCGCGTGTTCGCAGCGCGGCGAGGAGGGCGGCCGCCTGGACGGCGGAGAGTTCACCGTCCATGAGTCGCCCCATCACGCCGCGCGCCTCCTCGGCGTCGAGGCGCTCGCCGTCGAACACGCGGGCGAGCAGGCGGCCGATCTCCTGCGGGTCGTGGGGGCTCGCGTCGTTCGGGCGCTCGTTCACGTCTCGACCTCCGTGTCGGTGGTGTGTCGCTCGCCGGCACCATGTCGCGCACCGCGAGCGTAGGCTCCTTCGAGTACGGCGTGCAGGTCGCGCTCGAACGCCGTCGAGAGCGGCTCCTCGACGCTCTCGGCCCGGTGCGCGATGCGCGCTCGCGCCGCCGCTCCCCGCCGCTCGACGCCGAGGAGCGCCTTGCCGGCTCGAATCGGTCCCCACGTACCCGTCCAGATGCGAACGGGGAGCCGTGGTTGCCGCGCCACGAATGCCCACCCCTGCCGGCCGAGCGATTCGTACTTCCGCTCGAGGGCGTCGAGCGTGACGGGGTCGGCGTGCCAGACCTCGATTCCGCGGGCGAGGCGCGAGCGCACGCCGCGCCGGCGCAAGCGGTACCCGAGCTCCATGTCTTCCCAGCCGTAGGCCGCGAGTCCCTCGTCGAAGCGTTCGGTACCGAGGTGCGCCCTCTCGACCAACAGCGCGGCGAACCAGAACCCTCCTGCGCCGAAGGCGTGGCCGTCGCGCCAGCGGCGCGGCCCCGACTCGAGGCGCTCGCGCCACGCCCTCTGCGTGAGCGTCACCGCCGCTTCGCTCGGCACGCGCATACGCGGGACCCAGGCGCCGCCCGCGTCGCGCACGCGCGTCCACCACCGTGCGACCGTGGTCTCGTCGACGGGGGCGACGTCGTCGTCGGCGAAGAGGATCCAATCGCCACGCGCTCGTGCCAGCCCGGCGTTGCGGGCGCTCGCGGCCCCCCGGTTGGGTTGGCGCACGGGCACGATGCGACCGTCGTGAGCGGCGAGGCGCTCGAGGCGCTCGTAGGTGTCGTCGGGGGAGCCGTCGTCGACCACGACGACCTCGAAGGGGGCGTCGAGGCGCTGCGCGACCCACGCGTGCACCGCGCGCTCCACGCCGTCGGGGCGCCCATACGTCGGCACCACCACGCTCAGTCGGGGACGCGCCGCGCCGCTCACGTCGCTCCCTCGCCCCTCCGTCTCGCCTCGAGCGCACCTTCGAGGTAGGCCCGCTCGTAGCGAAAGGTCGGGTGCCGCACGAGCGCGCCCACGGCTCGATTGAGCACCAGGCGCTTCACCGCCATGAGCGCCGGATGGATGCCGAGCGCCCACGCGATGCGGGCGTCGCCGTGCTTGCGCCAGACGCGGACGTGCGCACGGCCGGCCGAACGCGCCTTCGCCTCGTACTCGCCTGCGAAGGCCTCGTCCCAGTGCTCGGCCGTGGCGTGTGGGAGGAAGAGGAACGAGGCACCGGCGCGCAGGAGCCGGTAGCCGAGGTCGGGATCTTCGCCGCCGTAGGTCGTGAAGGAGGGATCGTAGCCGCCGACCTCGTGGAAGAGATCGGACGTGAGACTGGTCGAGCGGCCGTTCACGTTCCACCACCAGACGGGACCGCGGAGTTCCCCACCGCCGGTGAGGTGCGCGGGGAGCACCTGGCGGCTGAGCCCGACCACGCGCGCGGTCTCGTGCGCGGCGAGGTTGCCCGCGAGCCAGCCAGGGAGCGAGACTACGTCGTCGTCGGAGAAGAGCAACACGCGCCCACGCGCGATCGACGCACCGCGATTGCGCGCGGTGGCCGCGTGCGTACCGGGCGTGGTCGTCCAGCGCAGCGGGTAGGGGGGTCGGTAGCCATCGAGGAAGGCCTCGGTGTCGTCGCGGCAGGCGTCGGCGACCACGATCACCTCGAAGTCGATCTGCTCCGCCTCCAGCGCGCGGAGCTTGCGCTCGAGGAGGGGGCGCCGGTCGTGGGTCGGTATGACCACCGAGATCGCGACCATGTCGCTCGCGGGCCCGTCGCCGCGCACGGCCGCGGGCGCGCCCGTCGGCACGTTCACGTCGCCAGACGCAAGAACGCGCGCAGCATGTCGTGCCCGGTGGTGGTGAGGATGCTCTCGGGGTGGAACTGCACGCCCCACGTCGGGTGCTCGACGTGGCGGAGCCCCATGATGACCTCGCCGGTCGGGTCGACGCTCCAGGCGTTCGGTACGAGCACGGCGGGGGGGTCGACGACCACCAGCGAGTGGTAGCGAGTGGCGATCACCTCCGTGGGCAGTCCCGCGAAGGCACCGGTGCCGTCGTGGCGGACCATGCTGGTCTTGCCGTGCATCAGCGTCGGCGCTCGCACGACGCGTCCGCCGAAGGCCTGGCCGATCGCCTGGTGCCCGAGGCATACGCCGAGCAGGGGGTAGCGTCCGCTATAGCGCTCGATGAGGGCGACGGAGAGTCCGGCTTCGTTCGGCGTGCACGGACCCGGGGAGATGACGATGGCGTCTGGGGCTTCGCGTTCGACGTCGTCGAGGTCGAATCGATCGTTGCGCCACACGGTCGAGTCCGCACCGAGCTCGCCGAGGTACTGCACCAGGTTGTAGGTGAACGAGTCGTAGTTGTCGATCACGAGCACCTTCATGCCAGCCCCTCCGCGGCGAGCTCCACGGCGCGCCGCAAGGCGGCGAGCTTGTTGAGCGACTCCTGGTACTCGGTCTGCGGATCGCTGTCGGCCACGATGCCGCTCCCGGCCTGGAGGTGGAGTCGCCCCCGTGCGACCACCATGGTCCGGAGGGTGAGCGCCATGTCCATCTCGCCCCCCACCGACAGGTAGCCGAACGCGCCGGCGTAGGGGCCACGCCGGACGCTCTCGAGCTCGTCGATGATCTCCATCGCGCGGATCTTGGGCGCCCCCGACGCCGTCCCCATGGGGAGGGTCGACGAGAGCGCGTCGAGCGGCGTCTTCCCTTCCGCGAGCTCTCCCTCCACGCGCGAGACGATGTGCATCACGTGCGAGTAGCGCTCGACGCTCATCAGGTCGGTGACCCGGACGCTGCCGAAGCGGCAGACGCGGCCGAGATCGTTGCGGCCGAGATCGACGAGCATCACGTGTTCGGCGCGTTCCTTCTCGTCGGCGATGAGCTCGGCCGCGAGTGCGTCGTCCTCTTCTGGGGTGGCGCCACGCGGGCGGGTGCCGGCGAGCGGGCACGTCTCGACGCGCCGTCCGTCGGACCGCACCAGACTCTCGGGCGACGAGGCGACGAGCGTGACGGGGCCGAGGTCGAGGTAGCCGAGATAGGGGCTCGGGTTGACGGTCCGGAGCGCTCGGTAGACCGCGAACGGGTGCACGCCGAGGTCGGCGGAGAGGCGTTGGCTGGGCACCACCTGGAAGACGTCGCCGGCGCGCACGTATTCGACCGCGCGCTCGACCGCGGCCTTGAAGCCCGCTTCGGTGAAGTTGGAGACGAACTCGGTGCGCGTGCCGGCCCGGTCTCCGGGGACGCCACCGAGCGGACCGCGGAGGCGCGCGTACGTGGCGTCGACCACGGCCCGTGCACGAGCACGGTCGACGTCGTCACCCGTGCGCGCGGGAGCGACGATCGTGAGCTTCCGGCGGAGGTGGTCGAACACGAGGAGCACCTCGGGCTCGACGAAGAGCATGTCGGGAACGTCGAGTTCGTCGTGGTTGTCGTCGGGCAGCGTCTCGTAGAGGCGGATGAGGTCGTAGCTGGCGTACCCCACCACGCCGGCCCAGAAGGGTGGCAGCGACGCCGAGGCGGCGTGGTCGTCGACGGGTCGGACCGTGCGGTCCCAGAGCACACGGAGGGGGTCGCGGGTGGTGATCGACTCGACACGATCGCCGGTGGTGATCGTCATCTGGTCGCCGCGCGCTTCGAATCGGCGGCGCTGGCCGGTGCCGATGAAGCTGTAGCGCGCCACACGCTCCCCTTGCTCGACCGATTCGAGCAGGAACGACGGTTGCCCCGCCACCTTCAGGTAGGCGGTGAGTGGCGTTTCGAGATCGGCGAGGAGTTCGCGATAGACGGGGGTGACGCTCGACGTCGTCTCGTCGCGCTCGGGCGACGACGCCGCATCGGATGCGCTCGTGTGGGTGCGTGCTGCCATGCTGACTCCCGGCGTGGTGCGGTCGATGACCGCGAGAGGGGGTGGTGGACGACCGGACGGTGCGCTTTAGGCCGCCATCGTCCGGACGCACCGGTCCATGCGTGCTGCGCGCGCGGTACACGCGGCGACGGTGCACGCGGAGACGGGACCCACGTCGGTTCGAGCATGCGCGAGTCTAGCAGACGACGCAGCGCCCGGAGCGAAGCCCGCTCAGGGCGCGCGCACCCCGTGGGGACCGGGGAGGCGAGCGAACGCCTCCGCCACCCGCGGCAGCGTCTCGAGCATGAAGGAGCGCTCCTGGGGCCGCGTGGCGAGGAAGGCGAGGTTGTCGAGGTGGGCCATGGCGGTGAAGAGGTGCTCGTGCTCGACGAACTCCGGCGGGAGCGGCCGGACGCGCGCGTAGCCGGCGAGGAAGGCCTCGCGCTGCGGCGCCTCGACTTCGAGCGCGATGGCGATGTCGAGCGCATGGAAGCCGACGCCGCAACGACCGAAGTCGATCACGCGGAATGCGTCGCCGTGAATGAGGTAGTTGCCGGCGTGGAAGTCGCCGTGCAGCATACCGAACGACGACGCGCGCCGCGGCAGTCCGTCCAGGAGCGCCGTTATCGCCCGCGTCCCGTGCGCCAGCGCGTCCGACTGCTGGGCGTCGAGCGCATCGCCGTACACCGACACGATTCCGCTCAGGCAGCGCGAGGCGTGCACGGCGTCGAAGCGGCGGCGCACGAAGTCGGGCGGTGGATCGAATCGCGATCCGTGCAGACGCGCCATCACGCTACCGGCCTCTTCGAGAAACCGATCCTGCAGCGCTCCGGAGGGCGGCTCCCCCTCGACCCAGACCACGAGCGTGCACGGGCGAGCGCGGCGCGGTGGGAAGCGCACCATCGACACGTGCTCGCCCTGCAGGTCTCGAACGGGGCGCGGCAGCACGAGGTCGGTGTCGAGAGCGAGGTGGTCGAGCCACGCGAGCGAGAGCGCGATCGCGCGGGGATCGTGCCGTGCGAGATCGTGGAGGCCGAGCACGTAGCACCCGCGCTCGCCGGCGTCGACGCGGAAGTTGATCGAGTCGAGACCGCCGAGAAGTTCGAGGGACACGGGATCGATTCCGAAGGCAGCGAGCGCGGCCCGTGCCTCGGCCGCGACCGCGTCGCCATCGAGGCGCGACGTGTCGGTGTCGGACATGGCGACGCTTACAGCTCGTATCCGTCCGGCACGAACATACCGATGGAGTGGAAGCCTGCGTCGACGTAGAGCGTCGCGCCGGTGACGCCGCTGCCGAGCTGCTCGCAGAGGAGCGCCAGCGCCATGCCACCGACTTCGGAGGCTTCGATGTTGCGCTTCATCATCGATGAGCGCCCGGCTTCGGTGAACATGTCGCCGAAACCGCTGATCGAGCGGGCCGCCACCGTCCGGACGGGTCCGGCCGACAGGGCATTCACGCGGATGCCCGAAGGGCCGAGGTTATAGGCGAGATAGCGGACCGACGCCTCGAGTGCGGCCTTGGCGACACCCATCATGTTGTAGTTCGGCACCACCCGCTCCCCGGCGAGGTAGGAGAGCGTGAGGATGCTGCCGCCATCGGGCATGATGCCGGCGGCACGCTGCGACACGGCCACGAGCGAGTAGGCGGAGACGTCCATGGCCGTGCGCCAGTCCTCGCGGCTCACCTCGATGAAGGGGCGCTCGAAGGTCACGCGCGGTGCGAATGCGAGCGCATGCACCACGAAATCGATCTTCCCGTAGTCCTCTGCGAGCGTCGCGAAGAGGGCGTCGAGGTCGTCGTCCTTCGTGACGTCGCACTCGATGAGTGTGGCGTCCTGCCCTGCGGTGAGCTCTTGGAGGCCCGGTAGGATGCGCTCGCCCTGGTAACTGTAGGCGAGTCGGGCGCCAGAGAGCGCGAGCGGCTGGGCGATCGCCCATGCGAGCGATCGCGCGTTCGCGACGCCCATGACGAGCCCCGTCTTGCCGCTCAGGTCGATGTTGTACATGCTTCGGTCCTCCGATGCCGTCCTCGGACGGTATGTAGTCGGTCTGGTGCGCTCAGCCGTCGTCCATGAGTCGCTCGAAGCGCGCACGCGCTTCGGCAGCGCGGGCGCGATCGCCCCGTCGCTCCCAGGCGTCGGCGAGCCCCTCCCATGCGGTCTCGGAGTACGGCTCGTGATCGGCCATCGCCTGGTAGATGCCGGTCGCGACGACGAGGTCGTCCTCGGCCAACGCCGCTTCGGCCGCCTCTTGGAGGAGCGTCAGGTGCTCGGCCTGGAGGTTGGCGCGCAGGTTCTCGATCCAGATCGAGTCGAATCCGGTGAGGAAGTGCCCTGCGTACGGGGCGAGCGCCGACCTGAAGTCGGCCACGCTGCGGCTCTCGCGAGCGCGCTGGCTCCGCTGCCGATAGAGATCGGCGTCGTACTCGATCGTGAACTTCCGGTGCAGATAGTAGCGCCGGTTCGCCGACTCCACGAGCTCGCCGCCCATCACCTTCCGGAGTCGGTAGAGCGTCGTGTGGAACGACGACGACGCCTTCGACTCGGTCTTGCCGGGCCAGAGCGCCTCCGCGACTTCGAACGTGGTCACGCCGCTACGGTGCTCGAGGAGGTAGAAGAGCAACTCGAGCGCCTTGAGCGAGTCCCAGTCGAGGCGCTCACCGTTCTTCTCGACCACTGGATGGCCGAAGGCGCGGGCGGCGACGACGCCCTCGAGCGGCCGCCGCAGCTCCGCGATGCGCCGGAGGCGGACTTCCACGGCGTCGATGAGCTCGCCACGGTCGAACGGCTTCGTGAGGTAGTCGTCGGCGCCGAGCGCCATCCCCTTGCGCATGCTGGCGCGGTCCTCGAGCGCGGTCAGGAACAAGAAGGGAACGCCGCGAAGTTCACCGATTTCTCGCACCCGCGCGTAGAACTCGTACCCGTCCATGCTCGGCATGTGGATGTCGGAGACGATGACGTCGGGGCGTAGCCCCTCGGTCATCTCCTCGAGCGCATCGCGTGCATCGTCGAAGGTGAGGACGGAGTAGCCCGCCGACAGCAGGCTCATCTCGGTCACCTTCAGCAATGCAGGTTCGTCGTCGACTGCCAAGACCAGTGTCGTGGACATGCTCGGGCAGTCTACCCCGTCGGGAGCGACGTGCTGCGCGGTCGGCAGCGGCGCCGGCGCCCTCTGGTTCAGCTCCAGGCTTCGGCCTTCTGGTACTGCACGAGCGCGGAGTACTCCACCGACTCGCCGACCGCACACGTCTGGAACGAGACCTCCACCACGACCTCGTCGCGATCGAGGCTCTCGATGAACTCGTTCAGGCGCTCTTCGAAGCGGTCGAACGCGGTCGAGGTGACGACCTTGAACTTCGGCGTGATCATGACGGACCTCCCGACGTGGCCACGAGCAGGACGTGCGGATCGTCGCCGACGATACCGTTCGCGCCGAGGTCGCGGAGCTGGCGCGCGAGTGCGACGTCGTTCACGGTCCATACGTTCACCAGTAGTCCACGGGCGCTCGCGAGCGCGAGCAGCTCGGTGTCGACGGCGCTCGCATGGGGATGGAGGGCGTCGACGTGCAACCAGCCGGCCGGCCACGGCGTCCGTAGTGGCCGCGGTACGCCGGCGCCGCCGGTCCAGAGGTAGGCGGTGCGGAGTTCTGGCGCCGCGAGCCGGAACCAGGCGAGCGCCGCGGGATTGAAGCTCGACACGATCACGCGTCCGGCGAGGCCGCGCACGCGGATCGCTCGCGCAGTCGCCCACGCCAGCCGCCAGGACCGCAGGCGCTGCGTCTTGAGCTCGAGGTTGATGAGCGTGCCGGGGTAGCGCTCGGCGAGGTCGAGCAGGTCGTCGAGCCGAATCAGGTGGGGCACGTGCGCCGTGAGCGCCTCGAAGGTCGTATCGCACACGCGCACACCCGCCACCACGTCGTCGTGCACGAGTACGAGCACGCCGTCACGAGTGCGTTGGACGTCGGTCTCGATCCCGTCGAGGGGCGCCTCGAACGCGAGGCGGAAGGCCGCGAGGCTGTTCTCCGGCACCGGGCCGATCACACCGCGGTGCCCGATCCGCAGCGGGTGTGGCCGGGTGACGCCGCTCAGGGAGCGGCCGCGCCAGAGGGGGCCGCGCCAGAGCGCGAGGAGCGCGACCACCACGAGGATCGCGAGCACGACGTCGGCCATGCCGCGCAGCATAGCCCGCGCCCCCACGCGGCCGCGCGGCTCCCGGAAACGGTCCGCAACCAGGTACGGGGCCACGGTGGTTCGACCTGGCTCTGCTAGCCTGCGTGGCGTGAGTGCGAACTCCCCCGTCGCGACGCTCGTCGAGGCGCCAACACCGATCAAGCCCCGGCCACGCTCGGAGGTCCTGATGCGCCTGGTGCAACCCCTGGCTGGCGTGCTCATCCGCGGACTCGGGCGGACGCCCGTCGACCCACAAGCGATCGTCTGGACGCACGCAACGGTCGGCGCCGTCGCCGCGCTGCTCGTGGCCACGGGGGGCACCGCTGCACTCGTCGTCGCGGCCGCCGCGCTCCAGGTGCGAACACTCCTCGACAACGTCGATGGTGGGCTGGCGCGCGCCACGGGCCGGGTCACCCGCATGGGGCGCTACCTCGACAGCGTCCTCGACACGATCGTGAACGCGCTCCTCTTCGTGGCGCTGGCCGTGCACGGTCCCGGAGTCTGGGCCTGGCCACTCGCGGCGCTGGCGTTCGCGGTGCTGATGCTCGTGCTGTCGCTCGACTACAACCTCGAGCGGCGCTACGCGGAGGTCCGCGCGACGCGCAATCCGTCTCGCGTCGACGAGCCTCCCATCGGCGCACCTCCCGCCCTCTTCGCGCTCGTGAAGGGTGCCTACGACCTACTTCTCGCCCCGCAGGATCGCCTCATCGCTCGCGCCGACGATGCGCTCTTCGCGCTCGCGCACCGGCGCGCCGGTGGCGGCGCCGTGGAGCTCGAGCACCGCCTCGCGTGGTCCGATCTCTTCTCGAGCGCCTCGCTGGTCAACCTCGGGCTCGCGACGCAGATGCTCGTGCTGAGCGTCTGCCTCGTGCTCGGCGTGCCGTTCGTCTTCGTGCTGTTCGTGCTCTCGCAAGCGCTCTACGTCGGGGTCGTCCAGGCGCTACGCGTCGCGAGGTACGGCCGCTACCGGCGCGGCGCATGAGCGGCGCGCCGGGCGCGACCGAGCGAGCCGACGACGGTGCACCACGCGCTCCGGACGGCGCCACGCCTGCCGGCGCCCTGGCGGAGCCCGGGCGTCGCTACCCGTTGACGACGGTGGGGGCGTTAGTGGTCTCCCCCAGCGACCGGCTGCTGTTCATCCGGACCCACAAGTGGGGGGACCGCTGGGGGGTCCCCGGTGGCAAGGTCGAGTGGGGCGAGTCGCTGCTCGAGGCCGTCCATCGCGAGGTACGTGAGGAGACGTGCCTGCTGCTCGACGAGGTCCGCTGGGGGCCCGTGCAGGAGGCGGTCCTACACCCCGAGTTCCACCGCCCGGCGCACTTCGTGCTCGTCAACGTGATCGCGCGCGCACGCTCGGAGGCCGTTACGCTGAACGACGAAGCGCAAGCGTTCCTCTGGTGCACGCCCGAGGAGGGCGCAGCGCTCGACCTGAACGAGCCCACTGAGCGGCTGCTCGCGCACTACCGCGCGCACGGCTTCGACACGCCGCCACTCACGCCACCCCCGGTGCGTGGTCGCCTCGCAACGGGCGATGGAGCACATCGATGAAAGGGCCGGGATGAAGGGGCGGGCATACGCCGGGCGCGGTGGTGCCCTGGTGACGGGGTCGAGCACGGGCATCGGCCGCGCGATCGCGCTCGCGCTCGCCGAAGACGCCTTCGACGTGGCGATCCACTACCGCTCGTCGCGCGAGGCGGCCGAAGTCGTGGCGACGGAGGTGCGGGAGCGCTTCGGCGTGCGCGCCGTGGTGCTCCAAGCAGACGTCACGCACGAGGACGAGGCGCGCGCACTGGTCGACGATGCCTCGGAGGCGCTCGGCGGTCTGCGTGTGGTGGTGAACAACGTCGGTGACTACCACCACGGTCCGGTGGCGGAACTCGACGCCGAGACGTGGCACCGCATGCTCGCGAGCAACCTGCACAGCGTCTTCTACGTCTGTCAGCGCGCCGTGGCGATCATGCGCGAAGCCGGCGGCGGGCGGGTGGTGAACATCGGCTATACCGGCGCGGAGATCATCAAGGCGCGCCCCGGGATCGTCGCCTATCAGATCGCCAAGACGGGTGTGATCATCTATTCCAAGGCGCTCGCCCGGAGCGAGGCTGCGCACGGCGTCACGGTGAACGTGGTCAGCCCCGGTGTCATGGAGAACAGCGTCACGAAGCCGCACGACGAGCTCCCGATGGGGCGGACGGGCCGGCTCGACGAGATCGCGGGCGCAGTGCGCTACTTCGTCTCGCCCGAGGCCGCCTACGTGACCGGCACGCACCTCGAGGTGGCGGGCGGCTGGAACTTGTGACTCCCACGCCGTGAGCGGCCCGGCGCAGTGGAGCAACCATCTCCGCCTCACGGCGCGGCTCTACGAGCCCCTCTGGCGCGGCCGGAGCATCGGCGTGCTCACCGGAGGGAGCTACTCGACGGAGCGGGAGCTCGAGGCGATGATCGAACGCCTCGCCCTGCCGGTACCGAGCACGGTGATCGATCTCGGTTGCTCGGCCGGGCTCTACGCCCGTCGGCTGGCGGCGCTGGGGCACGACGTCGTTGGCGTCGACGTCTCACGAGCGTTTCTCGTCGAGGGGGAGCGGCTCGCGGCCGACGAGGGGGTGGCGGTGCACTTCGTGCACGCCGATGTGCACGCGCTCCCCTTCCCCGACGCCTCGTTCGACGCGGCGGTGTGCGGCGGCAGCCTCAACGAATTCGCCGACGCGCCGCGCGCGCTGCGGGAGGCGGCGCGCGTGCTACGCCCCGGAGCGCCGCTGTGGCTCATGTACGTGGGGCGCGCCGAGGGGGCCTTCGGCCGAGTGCCGCAGGTCCTCCTGCGTGCGAGCGGGCTCCGGTTCCCGCGCGCCGTCGACGTCGCCGCGTGGTGCAGCGATGCCGGCTTGACGGGTGAGCGCTCGGTGCGGCGCGGCCCCCTGGTGCTGGCGTCCTATCGCAAGGGATCGGGCCTCGCACCGGTCGCGGCGTCGTCGCCGGCAGCAGCCTGGGACGGCCCGACGCCGCTGCGCAACCGCCGCTTCAATTGGGAGCGGCACGGGTCGCGCGACCCGCAGCGCTGACGCCGCTCGCCGAGTTAACCTGCATGAATCACGTGGCTTAAGAAGAGAAGGCTTCTCGTGTGGTAGGAAGTGTGTATCAGACGCACTTTCTGCGCAACGGAGGCCTTCTTGTGATGGACGAAGGCACGACCGTCGCGGTTCTGTTCGATGGTTGGTTCACGAGCCTTTCGCAGCGCGGTTCGAACAGACCAATAGCTCCGCAGATGCCGGCGCCGTTCTCCTGGGCGGGCTCGATGAGCGGCTCGGCCCGACGCACGAAATGGCGACGGCACTCGATGATCGCCATGACGATACGAGGGGGCGGCACTCGCGGGAGGACGCCTTTCAAACGGCCTCGCAGCCTTGTAATGGGTACGGAATAACCACGCTCACTTAGTTCTCAAGCGCACAAATCAGGCAAAGGAGCATTGACCGAGCCCGAGCCAAACAGCGCATGAAAAAGGGGCGCAACATGCCGCCCCTGCTGAGGTTCTTTCGCTTCCACCCCACACCCATTACCTCAGTGGTACATCATGGGTGGACTTCGTCGCCCGATATAGGCACCATGATGTGCGCGTAGGGCGTATCTGGCCACATCACGGAAGGCCCCCCGCTCGCGTGGTCGGTCGAAATGCCTTCGTAGTTCAAGCCAGGCATGAGCAGCATGATGTGCGGACCCGCCACATACCACTCGTTGCCATCGGTCGGTCCGGTTGCGGTCGGATCGATGTTGCTCGTGCCCGCGTCGCCTCGCAGCATGTACGCAATGCCAAGCCGCTCAATCGTGGGGCTTTCTCCTGCCAGCAAGGCTTCGATCCACCCTTGCCACACCTCATCCAGGCACATGGGATCCTCGTCGCCCTCCGCGACGACAAGCGGGTTCGAGGGATAGCAAACCCAGCCGTTGGTGCCCTCGCGGAGCACGGTCATTTCGGCCCCTTCGGCGTTGGGCCAGTCGATGATAGTGGCGTTCTCGGCAATCGAGGCCGGACCGGCGCTCATGGCGTCAGCGATCTTACTGTTGGCGTCACCTTGAGCGAGGGTGATCAGGGTCAGCCCAACGAGGAGCGGGAGGAGAACGAAAACCAATCTTGTGGGTTTCATACTGCACTCCTAAGTACTCGTGATTCCCAATGCGGGAAGGCTGCGTGCCGAGCGTGCAAGTCGCAAGTGGAAGGGTGTGGGGATTAGGCAACGAGAGCGGCTTGTGGGCAGGGCTGCCCGCTTTCCCGTCTGGGGAAACGAGCATAGGCTCTTTTCCTGCTCTTGTAAATGCCCCTTGGTCATACGACCGCGGATCACTGCAAAACAGCCGACTTCCTTAGGACGCCTCACCGCGTCTTTTTCTGGTGCTCATTGCCTGGCGTGAAATTGCCCGTGGCCCGCTGAAGAACCCGCTGCGTCTGTTCGGCGTTCGCACTCGCCAATTTCTTGGCCAGCGCTCGTCCAATATCTGGCTAGAAGAACTTGCCTCAACGTCACCGCCGCTCACTTAAGGATTGTGATGGCTTCGTCGGGATGCCTAGTGGGTTGTGGCCAATTGACGTGCTTGGCGCGCTTCAATGGGTAGTAGGTTACTGCGCGCTCGAGGACGCGTGGGTTGGCGCGCAAGCGCGATTTGGTCTATTCCTCGCTGACCTCGATGATGGCCTCATCGATCAGTGTGGTCGATCTCGTCGGGGGGAAAAGCTCTCCAGTCGCGAGAGCTTGCGCCGCCTGGCGCGCAGGCCGCTTGTGGAGGAGAGCCGATCGGGTTCCACGCCTACGCCGAGCGCCGCCTGGTGCAGCAGCCATCGGATGGCGTAGTGGACGTTTAGGAGCCGTACATCGGCACACTCCACCCTACGGGCACCGACCCACGTTGCCAAGCCTAAGTGAACAGCATTCATGCTACGAGCGGCCGTCGCGTTCGTCGAAGATGCCGCCCACGAGGCGGAGGTTGACGCTCACGTGCTCGTGTTCGCGCACGAGGGCGCCTCTGGGGTTGCGCTCGCCGTCCGCCGCCGGGCGCTCCACGCGGACGTCGTGGAGGGTCAGGAACGGCTTCGTGTGCATGATTTGGCCGAGCGCGTCCGAAAGGCGCAACTCGGGACGTATGGGCGCCGTGCCTCGGAGCAGGTAGTCGGCGTAGAGGAGCGTGATGCGCCGCATCACGCGCCCTTGCCCGGAGAGCGTCCGGTCGAGGTCGCCCCCCGCCACCCAAAGGATCCGCCCCTTGGGGATGGCGAGGAAGGCCGGTTCGTGGAGGAGTCCGGCGCGTTCGACTGGCTCGTCGATGGAGGCGGCGTGGACCTTCGCTTGTGTGACCGTGAGCGACGGGCGATCCTCGGCGTTGAGGAGCCACGCCGTCCCTGTGTTCGCGCGCAGGTGGACGTTCCCGAACACCCTGAAATCGACGGTGTGGACCTCGGCCGGGAGCGGCCGGACGCCGGCGTTGAGCATGCGGGGAGGCTACCAGAGTGATGCTCCTCCAACGGCCGGCTCCCGGCCGCAGCCGACGTTTCGACCGGGAGCGCCTCGCGCCGGGATAGAATGCCACACGTATGTCAGAGCGCCGCTTCTTCGGTACCGATGGGGTCAGGGGTCGGGCTGGCGAGGCTCCCATGACCGGCTTGTTCGCCTTCACACTCGGCGTCGCCACGGCCGAGCATCTCCGCTCCGAAAGCGACTCGGTGCCGACGATCCTCGTCGGCACCGATACCCGTCGCTCCTCGGCGATGTTGGCGGCCGCGGTCACGGCCGGCCTCTCCTCGCGCGGCGTCGACGTGATCGCCCTCGGGGTGACGCCGACGCCCGGCGTCGCCCACCTCGTGGTGGCGCTCGGCGCGGCCGCGGGCGTGGTCGTGAGTGCGTCGCACAACCCCTACGACGACAACGGCCTCAAGCTCTTCGGCGCGAACGGGCAGAAGATGACCGACGCCGAGGAGCTTGCGATCGAGGCCCAGATCGACCGCCTCGATCTCGCCGACGCGACGCTCGGCCTCCCGCCTCGCACGCACGAAGCGATCGGCGACGTGGTGCGCTACCGCTACGAGGAGGGGCACTACTTCGCGCACCTGCTCGCGCACGCCCCCTACCTCGACGGCCTCAGGGTCGGCCTCGACTGCGCGAACGGCGCCGCGTCGCTGGTGGCGCCGCGCGTGTTCAAGCAGATCGGTGCGCGCCTCGACGTGATCCACGCCGCACCCAACGGCGTCAACATCAACGTCTCGTGCGGGAGCACCCATCCGGCCGCCATCACGGCGCGCGTGCGATCGGCCGGGCTCGACGTCGGCATCGCGTTCGATGGCGATGCCGACCGCGCCTTGATGGTCGATCGCCACGGGCGACTCGTGAGCGGCGACCACATGCTCGCGATCTGCGCGGTCGTGCGCGGCGAGAAGACGGTGGTCGCTACGTCGATGACCAATCTCGGCGTCGAGCGCTGGCTCGCCTCGAAGGGGATCGCCCTCGAACGGGTCCAGGTCGGCGATCGCTACGTGCACGAGCGTCTGATCGAACGCGGGCTCAAGCTCGGTGGCGAACAGTCCGGGCACCTGCTCTTCCTCGATCGCGCGACCACCGGGGACGGCGTGCTGACGTCGCTGCAGGTGCTGTCGGCCTGCCGGAAGTCGGGCGTAGCACTCGAAGCATGGATGGATCAGATCCCGAGCTACCCCCAGGTGATCGTGAACGTCCCGGTCCCCAACGGCGCCAAGGCCGCGATCGTGGAGCTCCCGGCGGTCGCGGCTGCACTGCTCGAAGCACGACGCCAGTTCGGCGAGGAGGGGCGCGTGGTGCTCCGCCCGTCGGGCACCGAACCGCTCGTGCGGGTGATGGTGGAGGGACCCGATCAGGCGCAGGTCACGCGCGTGGGGGACGAGATCGCGCGGGCAGTCCGCGACGCGGCGTCGCCCGAGCGTGAGGTCGCGGCGTCGCCCGAGCGCGAGGTCGCGGAGTGACGGCGGCGTCCGAGCGCGCCATCATCGACGTCACCCGCGCGCTCTACGACGGGCATCCGACGTGGCCCGGCGACGACCCATTCAGTCTCACGCAGGTGGCCCACATCGCGCGCGGCGACAGCGTGAACGTGATGCGGCTCGAGACGAGCAATCACGTCGGTACGCACCTCGACGCCCCGTATCACTACGACGACGGCGGTGCCCGGCTCCAGGGTGTACCGCTCACGTGGCTCGTGGGCGAGTGCCTGGTGATCGACGCGCCGGGCGACGGCGCGGTGGGGGCCGAGGTGGCGACGAGCCTCGGCCCGCTCGGGGGTGGCTCCGTCCCGCCACGCGTGCTCATCCGCACGGGTGAGCCCGACCGGTGGGAGACGTTCCCGGCCGACTTCCGTCCGCTGAGCGTGGCGCTCGTCGACGCGCTCGCCGATCTCGGGGTCGTCCTCGTCGGCACCGACGCGCCGAGCGTCGACGTGCTCGACTCCAAGGACCTAGCCGTGCACGCCGCCTTCGCTCGGCGCGGCCTCGTCATCGTGGAGGGGCTGGCGCTCGACGCCGTGACGCCCGGCCGGTACGAGCTGGTGTGCCTCCCCCTGCGGCTCCACGACGCCGACGCTTCGCCCGTGCGCGCCGTGCTGCGCCCACTGGACTGAGGGCGCGCGGTCGTGCCCGATCCGACCCAGCTCCCGCGGCTCGACGCCTTCGCGCTCCCGCGGGGCATCTACCTCGACGGCAACTCGCTCGGTCCCCTGCCGCTCGCAGCGCAGAACGCGATCGAGCGTCGGGTGCGTCAATGGCAGCATCACGCGGTGACGGCCTGGGACGACTGGTTCGGCCTCGCCGAGCGCCTCGCGCCGGCGCTCGCCCGACTCGTGGGTGCGCACGCCGACGAGGTGGTGCCGACCGGGTCGATCACCGTGAACCTCCATCAGCTGCTCGCGACCCTCTACCGTCCCGAGGGCGACCGCAGGGACCTCCTCGCCACCGCACTCGACTTCCCGACCGACGTGCACGCGCTCCGCACGTGGGCCGAGCGGAGCGGCGGCAGGCTCCGCTTCGTCCCGTCGCGTGACGGACACACGGTCGACGAGGGCGACGTAGAAGACGCGCTCGGCTCAGGGGGCGTGGCGCTCATGCTCATGCCGAGCGTGCTGTATCGCTCGGGCCAGGCGCTCGACGTGCGACGTCTCACGAGCGCGGCGCACGCCGCCGGCGCGATCGCGATCTGGGACGCCGCGCACTCGATCGGCGCCATGCCGCACGCGCTCCACGACGACGGCGTCGACGCCGCGGTCTGGTGCTCGTACAAGTACCTCAACGCCGGCCCCGGCGCTCCCGGCGGGCTCTTCCTCCACCGCCGTCACCACCAGCTCGCGCCGGGTCTGCAGGGGTGGTGGGGGAGCGACAAGGGGACACAGTTCGCGATGGACCACACCTTCACGAAGGCCGACGGAGCCGGTGGGCTCCAGCTCGGTACGCCGTCGATCCTGGGACTCGCTGGGCTCGAGGGGGCGCTCGCGGTGTTCGAGGAGGTCGGGATCGAGCGTATCCGGGCGCGATCGCTCGAGCTCACCGAGGCCCTACTCGCCGCCGTCGACGCGCAGCTCCCGGAGTTCAAGACCGTTACGCCACGAGAGGCCGCGCGCCGTGGTGGCCACGTGGCGCTCGCGCATCCCGAGGCACGACGCATCACGCTCGCGCTCCGGGAGCGTGGCGTGATCGCCGACCATCGCCCGCCGGACGTGCTCCGTCTTGCGCCGGTGGCGCTCTACACGACCGACGCAGACATTTCGCACGCCGTCGCGCGAGTGCGCGATGTGCTCGACACCGGAGCGCACCTTGCGGTGGGCGCCGGCGGACTCGTCACCTGACGCCTCTCGGCGCTCACGGGAGGCTCGCCACCTCGTAGCGCAGCACACGCGCATCGGTCGTCGCGAGCGGGACGCGCTCGGTGCGGGCCTGCGCGACGAGCATGCGATCGAACGGGTCGCTGTGGTGCGGCGGGAGCGCCGCCGCGGCCAACATGTGCTCGGCGGTGAGCGGGAGCTCGCTAGCACCGAGTCCAGCAACGTGCATATGGAAGCGGCGAACGAGTACCTCGTCGACCCGCAGCAAGCCGAGCGCGTGCTTCACGGCCATTTCCCACGCGGTCACGGCGCTCACGAGCAGCGCGACGTCGGGGTCGCGCAGCGCGTCGCGGAGTGCTACCGGAAGGCGCTCCGGTGCTGCGATCGCTTCGATGAACACGTGCGTGTCGAGCAGGACGGTCCTCTTCACCCGCTGCGGTCATCGTCCTCGAGCGGCAGCAGGTACTCGTCGGGCAGATGGACGTCGAGGAATCCGAGCGCCCGGACGCGCGGCTCCTCGAGCGCCACCAGTCGGGCATAGGGCGTGCCCCCCTTGGCGATGACCACCTCCTCTCCCTGATGAGCGAGTTCGAGCAACCGGGAGAGATGCGTCTTCGCCTGGTGCACGTTCACCTGTTTGGCCATATCTTAGTCTACTTGCATTGACTAACCTCGACGAGCGTCCGCCGCGCGTCCGCTACGACCACCGAGCGCGGTAGAGTCAGCCCAAGGAGGGAATGCATGCGCGAACCCGAGTCGACCGGCTCGACGTCCTCCGTTGCGGATGGCACGACGATCGCAAGCCGGCCTCCGGCCGCCGACCCGCAAGTGATCGCCGGCTACGGCGTTGGGGTGGGCGCGGTCTTCGTCGCCACGCTCGGAATCTATTGGAACTACTGGCAGCCCGGCACGAGCCCCTGGCTGTGGGGCGGCGGCTCGTTCCTCATCGGTGGCGTGCTCGGTGCGGCGTGGGCCGCGCTCCGTCGCGCACGGGTCTAACGCCGCAGACGCCGAGTCGGAGCCGCCGAGCACCGTCCCGCACGCGCGTTGACACGACTTCTTCCGGGCTGATAGACTCGCTGACGCTGACCGCGCGGGACCATCCCGCGCCTCGAAGTCCAACCCGGAGGGTTGGCTGAGTGGTTGAAAGCGGCGGTCTTGAAAACCGTTAGCGGGCTCCGCCCGCTCGGGGGTTCGAATCCCTCACCCTCCGCCATCGGGGGAGCCGCGAACGACGGAAAGCACCACCTGGAGAGGTGGCCGAGCGGCTGAAGGCGCTCCCCTGCTAAGGGAGTATAGGGTTTAAACCCCTATCGAGGGTTCGAATCCCTCCCTCTCCGCCACCCTGGCCATCGCGCC